>CAYTSP010000178.1:0-12194 GCA_964440505.1 uncultured Nitrospinaceae bacterium | reverse complement strand
TTGCTGGGGTCCGAGGGACCGTTCGCCGAAATTGTGGGCGTCACGCCGCGCTTCGACGCGCGCTCCGCACTTCTGGGCGGCACCATCGTCGGTCCGCCCACGCTTTTGCGCTTCTACGTGCTGCACTGCATCGTCGTTCCGCTGATAGCGGCGATCCTGATGATGGTGCATTTCTGGAGAATCCGGAAGGACGGTGGGATCTCAGGTCCCCTGTAGTCTTGGAACCATAAAAGAGAAGGGCGAGAACATTGGCGAAGGAAGACAAGGTAGTCGGCTCTGCCGATGAGATGGCCAAGACGAGTTGGGAGCGGGTGAACGACAAGGTTCACGTGTGGCCCTACCTCACGCGCCTCGAATTCATGTGCGCGATCATCATCACCATATTTCTGATAGTGTGGTCCATCGTGATCGACGCGCCCCTCGAAGAGCCAGCGAACCCTTCCGTTACGCCGAACCCCTCCAAGGCGCCCTGGTATTTTCTGGGCCTTCAGGAGCTGCTCGTCTATTTCGACCCGTGGATAGCGGGCGTCGTGCTGCCCACCCTCATCATCGTGGGCCTGATGGCCATTCCCTTCATCGACGTGAACCCCAAGGGGAACGGCTACTACACCTTCCACGAGCGCAGGTTCGCCATCTTCACCTTCCTGTTCGGATTTCTGGTCCTGTGGGTGTGGATGGTGGTGCAGGGAACCTTCCTGCGCGGGCCGGGGTGGAACTTCTTCATGCCCTGGGAATACTGGGACCCGCACAAGGTCGTGGCGCTCACGAACGTGGACCTCCCCTACATGCTCGGCTTCAGGAGCTACTGGGGTCAGGCGGCGTGCGGCACGGTGCTCGTCCTGCTCTGGTACGCCACCATACCGGCATATTATATCTGGCGGCGCGAGCGCATGAAGAACGTGGGCCTGGTGCGCTATCTCATCAAGGCGTCGCTCAACATGACGATGATGGGGGTAGTGGCGAAAATGGCCCTGCGCATCGGGCTCAACGTCAAATATGTGCTCGTCACGCCCTGGTTCAACATCTAGGTTTTCTTAACCCGAGCGGAGAAGATGGTTCAGGATAGACAGCGTAAGCATCTGTGGTGGGACGCCTGCGGCGTGAAAGTGGCAGCGGTGGCCCTGCTCGTCGTCTCGGGCGTGATTTACCTCCTGGCGTAGGAGATTCAGGGCCACGAAACCTGAAAGATAAAAACCCCGAAAATAATGAAACCGCTTCCCTGGAAGGGAGGCGGTTTTTTGGGTTTGTGCGCCTCGTTTTGCAGGGACAGGTCGCGACCTGTCCCTGCGGCACTCTCTTCTCGGTCGGACTGCGACTTTGCTCCCTTTCTTGTCTTGCAACCTTCGGGGCGGCTTGCAAAGGCCGCTGATTGATTGCATTGCAAGCATTGTGTTGTGTAAAATATAAAGGAGAGGAGGGCGTGACCATGGCGAGCATTACGATCCGCAACCTCGATGACGACGTGAAAACCCGTCTCCGCGTGCGAGCGGCGGAGAACGGCCGTTCCATGGAGGAGGAGGTTCGGCAGATCCTGCGCGAGGCTGTCGGGCGCAAGCCGGATTCACGAAACCTCGCAAGCCTCATCCGCGCCCGATTCGGGCCTTTGGGCGGCGTGGATCTGGAGTTGCCGCCGCGTGAGCCGGCGCGCGAGCCGCCCCGTTTCGATTGAAGCGGCGGTATGATCCTGCTGGACACGAACGTCGTTTCCGAACTGATGCGCTCCTCACCAGAGCCCGCCGTCGAAACCTGGGTTGCGGGTCACTCCGTGGAGGAACTGTTCTTCTCGGCGGTCGGTGAAGCGGAACTGCGCTACGGCGTTGCCGTCATGCCGACGGGTCGACGTCGCGACAGGCTGGCTTCCGAGATCGAAGCCATGCTTCACGAGGATTTCGGAGGCCGCGTGTTGCCGTTCGACAGCGAAGCGGCGCGCGCCTATGCGGAGGTGGCTTCGACGCGCCGCGCCTCCGGGCGTCCTGCCCCGATAGCCGATTGCCAAATCGCGGCCATCGCGCGATCACGAGGTATGTCGGTAGCGACGCGGAATGTCCGGGACTTCGCAGGCATGGGGGTTGACGTAATCGACCCATGGACGCGCGCTTGAAGGCGTCTCCCGAACCGGCTCCTCACTCCGTACCGGGCCAGGCCATGTCGTGGGCGTGGAGTATCTCGCGGAGTTTCGAGACGTTGATGAGCTCCATGGGAGCGCCTTCGGAGTATTTCTGCACCTCTTCGGTGAAGTATCCCGTCGAAATGAGGATTCCCTTCAAGGCCCTCTCCGCGCGCACGGTGTCTGAGAGGCCGATGACCCGTATCGAGTTCACGAAGTCGCCCTCGGGCACCAGTATGCCGTGGATGATGTAGTCGCCTCCGAGGATGGGCGCGGGGTTGTGCGCGAGGATGTCGATTTCCTCCTCGTTGACCCAGTGAATCTCCACGATGCGCATGTTCATGCCCTCGAGCAGTTCGACGAGCATGCGCTCGAACACTTGGGGAGATAGCTTGCGCAGGGACTCGATTTCCGAATCGTTTTTGGTTTGCTCCGCATCCGCTTCGAGAGCGATGTTCGAGGTCGTTCTCTTGACGAACAAAATGGTGATAAATCCCAGGAAGAGCGCGACGAAAATGAGTTCTAGCATGTCGGCGTCCAGAATATGGATGTGAGGGAAGGCGTTGCGCCGCGGCTGATCATCCGGGGTTCAACATTCCATGTGCAAGGGAGGTTGACGTTCAGGTATGAGATGGAGTGGATGAGCAAAGCGCTTATCGGATCATCTCGTCGTAGACGTCGTCTTTTTTCCCCTTCCGGATGAGCCTGTCGTGCCTGAGACCCTGGGAAATCGCCAGCCAGACGAAAAACGCGACCAGGGGAATCATGAACGCGATGGGGATGTTGTCGGGCTTTGTCAGAATGAGCAGGAAATTTTCCATCTCGAATCCTTTTCGGTCGAATTGACGGTAAGAAGCAACGCCGGTATTCTGACGCAAATCCGGGCCGAGGGCAAGAGAATCCCGGGTTTCGCTCCCCGATATGGAGCCGGCATTCACGGGATGCCTTGACAACAGGCGCTTGGAATGGCTATATCTTCGGTATCGGGATAATGTCGCCGGGTTGTAGTGCCCATCCGGCGGGTCGCCCTTTGTGAATCGAATTATCCGAGAGGCGCAGATATGCCGCATTTCATCTTCGACGCTTGCATCGGGTGTTCCGTGTGCGAGCCCGTCTGCCCGACCAAGGCCATCACGGGCGAGCCGCGCGAAATCTACAAAATCGATCCCACGCTCTGCATCGACTGCGGCGTGTGCGGCAAGTATTGCCCGGCCTACTCCATTCAGGACGATACGGGCGACATCATCAAGAACATCAAGCACAAGGAGATGCCCAAGGCGTTCGTGCTCGAGGAGAACTGCACGGGCTGCATCTGGTGCGTGGACGTTTGCCCGTTCGACTGCATTCGCATGGCGCCTTCTTCCGTGGAGCGCGACCACAGCGCGGTGGCCGTGGTGGATCAGTCCACGTGCGTCGGCTGCCGTCTGTGCGAGGAGATTTGCAACAAGGGGGCGATCATCGTGCCCAAGCACGAGGACGAGTCCGAATACATGACGCCGTTCATGCACGAGTTCGTCACCTCGCCGCTTCGCGCATATTAAGACGA
Source organism: uncultured Nitrospinaceae bacterium (assembly GCA_964440505.1). Classification (GTDB taxonomy): domain Bacteria; phylum UBA8248; class UBA8248; order UBA8248; family UBA8248; genus Bin107. The sequence goes on along the minus strand of CAYTSP010000178.1, from coordinate 8,541 downwards.
GACATCTCATGTGAGGACTCCCCCGGCTCGGGGGAGTTTTTTTTTGAGCGAACTCCTTGACGCTATATGGAGGCTCAGGTAGCGTTTTCATTCATCGAGGCTCTATATTGATCGCAAGAGCCTGGATTTGCTCTTTTGCCATCATTGAGTGAGCAGGTCGAAAGAGGAGGAAATTCGTTGCCTCCAGTTTTGACGTCACGCCCGCCGGCCCGGATCATGGACATCGTCGATCTGGTCGAGGAATACTCGCCGGACTGCTCTGATCTGCTCACCAAAGCCTACATTTTCACCGCGAAGGTACATAAGGGACAGTCCCGCATTTCCGGCGAACCCTACATCTCCCATCCATTGGAAGTGGCCCGGCTTCTCGCGGAGTTGCGCCAGGACCCCGAAACCGTATGCGCGGGGCTTCTCCACGACACCGTGGAGGACACCGCCACGACGCTCAAGGAGATTGGCGAGCATTTCGGGAAAGACGTCTCCGACCTCGTAGACGGCGTCACGAAGCTCGCGAAGATCGATGTCTCGAACACCCAGGTTCGCCAGGCGGAAAGCTACCGGAAGATGCTGATCGCCATGGCGAGAGACATTCGCGTCATTATCATCAAGCTCGCCGACAGGCTCCACAACGCGCTGACGCTACAGCATCTTCCCCAGAAGAGAAGAGATCGCATTGCGAGAGAGACGGCGGAAATATATGCCCCGCTCGCCAATCGCATCGGCATCGGATGGCTCAAGGGGGCGCTCGAGGACGTGGCGTTCAAGCACCTCCATCCCAGGGAATTCCTGGAGATCGACGAGATGCTCCGCGACGGCCTCAAAGACCGTGAGGCGTATATGGATCTCGTGATGGAGCAATTGAAGGAGATTCTCGAGATGGAGGACATCGACGGCGCCGCGTCCGCGCGATTCAAGCTCCATTCGAGCATTTACGAGAAGATGCAGACGCAAAACCTGGATTTCCATCAGGTGTATGACATTTGCGGCGTGAGAATCATCGTGGATTCCGTGAAGGATTGTTACGCCGTATTGGGGGTCTTGCACTCCACGTGGACGCCCATTCCCGGACGCTTCAAGGATTACATCGCTCTTCCCAAGGCGAATCTGTATCAGTCTCTCCACACGACCGTCGTGGGGCCGCAGGGCCAGAGGGTGGAATTCCAGATCCGCACCAGGGAGATGCACCGCGTGGCGGAGGAGGGCATCGCCGCGCACTGGAAGTACAAGGAGAGCGATGAAGTCAACGACGGCCTGGCCGATAAGTTCGAGTGGATCAGGAGAATCGTGGAGAGCCTGAACGAGGAGTCCGACCCCAGGAACCTGGTCGATTCCGTCAAGGTCAATCTGTTTCAGGACGAAGTATTCGTCTTTACGCCCAGGGGCGAGGTGAAGAGCCTTCCGCGCGGGGCGACGCCGGTGGATTTCGCTTTTTCCATCCACACGGAGGTGGGCAGCCACTGCGTGGGTGCGAAGGTCAACGGAAAAATTACGCCGCTGAGCACGATGCTCGAGAATGGCGACATCGTCGAGATCATCACGAACCCGCACCGCAAGCCCAGCGCCGACTGGATGAAGTTCGTCGTCACCGCCCGGGCGAAACAAAAAATCAGAAACTGGATCAGGCAGGAACAGAAGGAGCGCTCCCTCACGCTCGGCCATGAGTTGCTCGAACATGAACTGGAACGGTGTGTGGCGAAAGAAGACGTCGCCTCATACATGAAGCCGAAGGAATTGAAGGGTGTGGCGCGGTTCTTCGGGGTGCAAACCTATGAGGACATGCTGGTTTCGGTTGGTTTCGGGCGCGTATCCGCGCGGCAGGTGGTGCACAAGTTGCTGCCCGAACAACTCGTGCTGGAGAGGGAAAAACGGGAGAAATCCCGTCTCAGGCGTCTTGTGAACCGCGTGAGCCGCCACAAGAACAGGGCGGGCATCCTCGTCAAGGGTCAGGACGACGTCTTGATTCGCTACGGAAAATGTTGCCAGCCGATTCCGGGCGACGGCATCGTGGGTTTCATCACGCGCGGGCGCGGCGTGACGGTCCATAACGAGAGTTGTCCCAACATCAAGTCGTTGATGGACGACCAGGAACGCCTGGTGGAGGTTTCCTGGGGTGATGTCGACAAGGATCAGATGCACATGGTGACGCTCGTGGTCGAAGCGCGCGACAGGCCGGGTGTTCTCGCGAGCCTGAGCGCCGCCATCGCAAGTTGTGAGGCGAACATCTCCCGCGTGGCGGCGGAGGCCGCTCAGGACAAGGCGGCGATTCGCCTGGACGTGCAGGTGCACGACTTGGCCCAACTCAACGACGTGGTCAAGAGGGTTCGCGACGAGAAATTCATCCTCTCCGTCAACCGCATTGCGCCCGAGGTGGCCCCGCTCAAGGGGAAGGTTTCACAGATTCCTACGGATTAGCGCTGCGAATCGGGTTCGGGGTCACGTAATTCGCGCTGCAAACCATCTCCTCGCAACAAGGATGATAAAGGAAACTTCCCGCCCGCTTCATATACCGATGACGCGAAAATGACCGACTTGCTGCGCCACTCCTGGGAGATAGCGCCCGCGGAAGCAGTTCAGATCCAGAAGACGCTCCAAAAGCGCGTGGCCCTGCATTCGCTGCCGGCCCCGCCGAGAACGATTGCGGGCGCGGACATCTCGAGTGAATGGTGTGGCGGGTTCGGCGTCGGGGGCATGGTCGTTTTCTCCTGGCCGGATTTGCAACCCATCGACGAGTCGTTCCACAGCGGGGAATTACGGTTTCCCTACGTGCCGGGACTGCTCTCTTTCAGGGAGGGATTTTTGCTCGAAAAAGCCTTTTCGGGGTTGAGGGAAAAACCGGACCTCATCATCTTCGACGGGCAGGGCGCTGCCCATCCCAGGGGATTCGGTATCGCCTCGCACTTGGGCCTTCGCCTGGGCGTGCCTTCCATCGGGTGCGCCAAAAGCCGCTTGTTCGGCGACGCCGGCGAGCCGCCGGGAGATGAGAAAGGGGACTGGCGGTACCTGCACTCACCTGATGGGCGGGAGATAGGCGCCGTTCTCAGAACGAGAAAGGGCGTGAAGCCCGTGTACGTCTCACCCGGGCACCTCATCGACATCGAAGATTCCGTCCATTGGGTGCTTGCGGCCACTTCGCGGTATCGTCTGCCCGAAGTGATACGCGCGGCTCACAGGCGCGTCAACGAGGAGCGGGTGAGGCGAAAGGTGCAATAAAAAAGCGCCCCGGTAAGGGCGCTTCTTTCGTGTGGGAGGTTGAGGCCTAGCCGGGCGATGCGTCGCTATCGGCCTGTTTGTCCCCGGCCTCTTTTTCGGGCTTCCCGGTTTGAGGCGCGTCGTTCTTCGCGCTGGACTCAGCGGGTTTGAGGAAATTCGTCTCGATCATCAGGTAATCGCGCATCGCGCGGATTTGCCGGTACGCGTCACCCCCGAGGAGTTCCTCGTCGATGGGCTCGCCGTGGCTCTCTATCGTCGCCTCCCCGATGGTTTTTCCGAGATCGGTGGGCGAGGAGATGGTTACCTTTTTCTCGTCGATCTCCGTCACCTTCACGAGATGGGTGGCGCCGCCGACGCGCAGGGTGGCGAATTGCTCTTCCGACAACTCGGCTTCTTCTGTGGCTTCGAGTTCGTAGATGAACAGGTCGTCTTCCTTCTCGCCCCTCGTCCCCTTGACGATTTTGGCCTCGGAGCCCGCGCCCTCGAAGAAGTTGGGCATCTTGGTTCCCGGCTGGATTTTGCCCGGGTATATCAGCCAGTCGACTATCCAGTCGGGGCGCAGGCGATTCTTCGCGAACGAGAGGTTCGGCGCCGTCGGGGGTTCCTGGCCCGGCGGAGGGGGCCATGCGCCATGACAGGCGAGGCATTCCGCCTTTTCGAAGAGTTCTTTCCCGGCCTTGAAGTTTTCCGCGCTCACGGTATTGGTGTCGAAATGGATGTAGGGGGTGAGTTTCGAATCCAGCGCAGCGAAGTAGTCCACGAGCGCCGCAGCGTCTTCACCGGGCATCTGAAAGCTGGGCATCCGCACCTTGAGCCATGGTCTCAGCGTCACGACGTTGCGCAAGAAGCCGAAGAACCACTCGGGCTGCACCTTTCGGCCCTCGCCGTTCAGCAGGGGCGGGCCGTTCGTCTTGTCTTCATAGCGCCTGAGCAGGTCGCCGCCCCAGTTCTCGATGACGTGGCAACCGTTGCAGTTGTATTTCTCGATCATCCGGCGGCCGTTTTCGATTCGTCTGGCGCGGGTGTCGAGCACCTGGTGGACGCTGTGCGGCGCGCCGTGCGGCGTCATGGAGCGCAGCAGGGTGCGTATGGCGGAGACCTCCGCATCCGAGAATTCAAAGTTCGGCATGAGCAGCGTCTCGCGCTCGGTCTGATAGAGTTGCGGATTTTTCAGCTTGCCGAACGTCCACGACTCCCAGGTGTGGGGCATGTCGACCACGTTGCCGAATGAGAGCTCGAACGGCTTTTTGGCCGCGAAGCGAGTCAGGTCCGGCCCGATTTTGGAGAGCTTCTCGGTGCCGGGGATGACGTGGCAGCCGAAACATCCGCGCGTCGCCACGAGTTTCTTGCCGCGCTCGAACGAGGCCTCATCGCCCAGTTTTCTGGGTTTCGGCCGTTTCGCGGGGGGCGTGAGGCTGACGAGGTAAGTGGTGACCGCGCTCGCTTCCTCATCCGTGAGGCGCAAGCTCGGCATCTTGGTGTCGTGCCAATACGACCTGGGGTTCTTGAGCCACCGGAACAGCCAGTCGGGCTGGATCTTGGCGCCTATGTTCTGGAGCGCCGGAGCGAAATCGCGGTTCCTGTACACGATGGGCCTGCCGTTCACGCCCTCGAGCGGGGGGCCGGGTTCCAAATCTTTTTCGTTGCGGATGTGACAACCCAGACATCCGACTTCTTCGAAGATGGATTTTCCTTTTTGAATCAGCGCTGCGTCATCGAGACTCGGGAACTTGGCGGATTCCACCTTGCGCGGGCCCTGCCGCCAGACGTATGTGGCGATGTCCAGTGCTTCCTGGTCCGTCAGGCTGAAATAGGGCATGCGGGTGCGCGGGTTGTAGTCTTTCGGCCTCTTGACCCAGGAGACGAGCCAGGCGGGTGCCACTTTCTCCTGGATTCTCGAGAGGTCCGGCCCCACCTTGCGCAGGCCTTCCGTGCCCGGGAGGGTGTGGCAGCCGTTGCAGCCCAGTTCCCTGGTGAGGGAGATCCCGCGCGAGATTTTAGGCGCTTCCGGGATGTTGAAAATCTCGGTGTGGCAGCTTCTGCACTTGGTTTGTGTTTCGCTGCCGTAGAGAAGGGGGTCTTCCCAGAATTGCACATGGCCGTGGGCGGTATTGAGGCTGGTGACGGCCGACCCCTGTCCTCCGTGGCAAAGCGTGCAGCCGACCTTGTTGAATTCGTGCTTCGATAGATAAAGGCGTCTGTTGGGGTGCGTGCGGAACGGCTGGGGCGCATTCTCGAAGCCCGCCCGGTTGATGCCCAGGTGACAGGTCTGGCACCGTTCCACCTTCATCACAGGCTCGTTGAAGTTGTTTCGTTCGTATTCGCGCAGCACGAGCTGGTTGATCTCATAGGGGCGGGCCGCGATGCCTTTCAGCCGGCGCTCCTGGAAGGAAATGTCGCCCGCTGCTTTCCGTCTCGTCGCCTGGAGCGTTTTCAATTCATTTTCTTTGGCCTCGATTTTCGCCTTTATCGCGTCTCTCGCGGTTTCCGCCTTTGTCGCGACGGGTGTTATCTCATCGAGCAGGGTCTTGGCCTCGTCGACTTCCTTTTGTTCGGCTTCTTTGTCGTGGCCCTGTCTGATGGCTTCCTGGAGATAGAAGTAGGACTGATCGAAGAGCGCCTTTCTGAAGCCCAATTCCTGCACCTTCTCGAAGGCGTCGAGTTCGCTCTTCGTGAGTTCTTCCTTGAGGTTTTTCAACTCTTCGTCGCCCGCGAGTTTCTGTTGCAGCGCGGCGATTTTCTTGTCGAGTTCGGAAACCTTCGAGCCTGTGGTTTTCTTGAGGCTGACGAGCTCTTTCTCTACCTGGGCTTTTTCATAAGCGTTGAACTGTTTCTGGTATTGCTTCCAGGGTCTGCGCGTGAACGCTTCGTCCCAGACGGTCCAAAACGTCACCGCGACCATGATGAGCCCTAGTATGAAAAACGGTATAGGACTGGTTTTCTCTTCCGGAGGCTTGAAGTCTCGACCTTGCATCTTGAAAAAACGCTCCCCCACCGGCGTTCTGAGCGGAAATTCCGGGTTCTTTGGCTAAAATCCGGCTGATTATAGGTACGGGCAGGACGGGCGTCAACCGCAGAGCGGGTAGTTTTAACGTAGCGTCATTCAGTTTGCATACTGCGGGAATATGAAGAAAACACAAGGTGGTTCGTGAAGAAGAAGACGGGCGTTCATGCTCCGTTTCCGCCTCTTGTCCAGGCTATTCGTTCTGGCTTCTGATGATGCCGGCCAGTTGGCCGATGATGGCGATGGAGATGGTGGGGTGCTCGTGAATCAGTTCGAGAAGAGGTTCTTTCTCGATGCCCAGCAAAGAGGTGTCCTTGCTCGCTCGCGCGCCCGCGCTTCTGCCCTCATCGCCAAAGAGCGCGATTTCGCCGAACGAGGTCGGAGGGTCGAGCGTGGCCAGAATCTTGGGTTCCGCGTTCTCCTGGTTGAGGAGGATTTCGATTTCCCCGTCCACGATGACGTAGAGGTAATCGCAAGGGTCTCCCTGCTCGAAAAGAACCTTTCCCGCCTCTATCTGGATTTCCCTGGAAATGTTGCTCAGAATTTTCAGTTCATCCGCGCTCATCGTCTCGAACATGTTTACGCCTTTCAAGAACAGGGCTTTTTCGATGGTCGAGAGCATGAATGTCTCCTGTCCGGATAAAATGTCGCCACCTGCTCCACGACGAGTGCGCTCGCGGCGCACCTGGATCCGCACCAGTTGGTTCTCGTCATTCTCCATGGTTCTCAGAAACGCCTCAACATCTTCTTCATCTTTCCCGATAATTTTCAATGCGGCAACCGTTGCCTCGCGGATATACGGGTCGTCCTCGGACGCCCGCGCCTTGAATTGCGCGCGCCACTCGGCGGTTGCTCCACCCGCTTCGCTTTCGAGATGCTTGCCCGCCGCGTCGACGGCGATGGCCTGAAGCCAGGCGTTCTTTGAATCCATGTAGGTCTTCAGCACGTCGTCAATCGATTTTTCGGAGATTTCCCATAGTTTCTGGCCTTCGGAAACCATATCGGCGGTCGACCTGCCCAGGAGCAGGGGCTCGAGTGCCAGAATCAGGAGCCTTGTATTGCCGGCCGAGGAGAAGTTCGAGAGCGTCTCGATGGCGATTGCCCTCGACGAGGAGCCGCCCCGCGCGAGTGATTCCGACACGGTGTCCACCGTTTTCTCGTCTCCAATCACCCCCAGCAACTCCAGCAGGACGAGTTGTCTTTCCGCGACGACGTCTTCGAGCGCCTTTTTCAGCATTGTAAATGAGGATTTGTTTTCCCGGCTTTCGATGACGTGGATATGACTGATGACGTCGTAGACTTCCTTCAGGTGTTCTACTGCGAACCCGGCGAGGGAGTCCACGATTTCCTGCGCGCTCATTTCGCGGGAGCCGTTTTTCGCGCTTCTGAACAAAAGCGGGGCGAGAAACGAAAGCATCCCGGAGCCTTCAAGAGAGAGGGTTCCTTTTCGCTTCATGTTCTTGAGGGAATCGACGGCCTCTCGTCTAACCAGAAAATCGACGTCCGCGAGAGCGGTCAGGGCGCGCTCGAAATTCTCCTGCGAGCCTTTGTTGCCCAGTTGCCGGACGCCTCTGCGCCTGATGGCCGCGCTCTCATCCGAGGTAGCCACCCGGATGACTTCCTCCATCTTCTCCTCATCGACTCCCAGGTTCATGGCCAGAACTTCTATCGCCTCCAATGCGGCTTCGCGGACTTTCTCCTCCTCCTGATAGAGATAGGGGATCAAGCGTCTGATGAAGCGCGGGTTCTGAAGTTCCCCCATGCACCGCAGGGCGCAGACCCTCGCCGCCGCGTCTTCTTCGTTCAGCATCCGGTGGAGCGTTTGCAGGCCGTTGGCGAGCCAGAAGAGGTCGTCGGAGCGCACCAGCAGTTCGACGGCGCGCGCCCTGACCTCAGGCGAGCGGTCCTCCAGATTTTGATGGACCAGTTCCGCCGTCTCTTCCGTCAGTCCGATGGTTTCCGCCGCATCCATGGCGGCGCACTGGAGGACGGGCTCCCCGCAGGTGAGGTATTCCTCCAGCAGGGGCCGCATTTTCTCGCCCTCTTCGGCTCCCGGAGCCCTGGCGAGAATTTTCAGCAACTCGGCCGCTGCTTCTCCTTTTCGCCGGGGGATTTCTTCGAGAATAATCGGGAAGGTTTCGCTTCTGCCGCTTTCCGCCATCATCTGTGCCGTGAATACGCAAAGATCGTCATCCCCCTCGCGGATGTTTTTTCTGAGTATCGCCATGCTCTCGTCGTCAACCGGGCCGAACCCCTCCTGGGCGTAGCGGAACAACCCCAGGTTCCTCTCCTCGAGCATCCGGCGCAGGGCCGAGCCGTATTCATGG
>CAYTSP010000177.1:0-2555 GCA_964440505.1 uncultured Nitrospinaceae bacterium | reverse complement strand
CTTCCTCCCCGGTCGCGTTCGACCCCCGCAAACCGCAACACTTCTTTCCTCACCCTGAGTAGCCGCCGAAGGCGGCGTATCGAAGGGCGAGGGGAATCGAACGCTTCGCGCCGGGGCGAGAGGGCATCCTTCGATACGCGGCTTCGCCGCTACTCAGGATGAGGCGGCCAGGGAGGCCCTGCGCACCGAATCGCGAAATCAGGCTTTTTCAACAGCCCCCTCAAGGGGGGAGTGAAATCTAACGCGCTCCTTCTGTAGCGTTATTCAACAACCCCTCACCGGTCGGCAATCGCCCCCTCGTCGGGGGGACATCGCCTTTACCCCCTGTTAAGGGGGGTAGGGGGGTTGGTTTTCCAGTCGAGAGGGGCGTCCCCTCTACCCCTTGAAAAGGGGCATTTTCAACGACCCCGAGTTCATGGGCGCGGCTTTTCATTTCCCGGACGCTCCCCTTTAGTGGAAACCCAAAAGGAGGGAATCCCTGTCGTCTTGCTTCCATACGCCCCGCTCGAGCCGTTCTTTTCTTCTTCCGTCATGCCAGCGCTTGTATTCGATGGATGCGATGTTGGTGATGGTGTCGTTTTCGTACAGTTGGCGCTTTTCGCGGGAGGAAAGGTTGTCCGGCGCCCCCGTGAGCGCGTAGCCGAATTCGCCTAATGTCTCGCCTATCAAGCCTTCGATGACCCCCACATCCGCCTCCGGCAGGCGATGCTTGTACATCTCGACAAAATCCGTCGTGATGGGGCGGGCCGTCTTGGCGTGTATCGGGGTTTCGGCCCACTTTTTCGTCGATGCGGTTTGGTGATGCGCGAGCATGGCGGGCGAGAAATCCTCCCCCAGGAATTCACACAGCTTCACCAGAACGGGTTCCGGATCGGCGCAGAGCTCCTCGTACCTGACGACGCAAAAAGAATCGGGCGAAAGCGTTTCCGCAGATTCGCTCACGCTCCGGACGAAGTCGCGCCACACCCCTGCGGTCGCGTAGAGGTTGTTCGGCCAAAGTGCTGAATCCGCGATGTCGATGGCGACGTCCCGCCCGTCCCTGATGATGTGGACGAACTGCGCGCCGGGGTACATGGATTTGAGATCCTCCATGTAGAAGCAGACGCGCGGCGTCTTCTCTCCCCAGCGCTCTTTTCCCTCGGAATTCGCATACAGCCGGTGAAGTGCGGCGTACATCTCCGCAAAGGTGGGCGCTGTCATTTCTTCGCGCACTTCCTGGGCGCCCGGCGAGATGGGCCATGCGCGAATCGTCGGCGTGGCGAGGGAGTCCTCGATCATCTCGGTGAGATTGGCCTCATTTGATAAGTCACCATAGCTGTAGAGATAGGGATAGATGAAATGCGTGAGCCACGCGGGCGGTGGCACCGCCAGGCGCGGGTGGGCGTCCAGGATCAACCTCAGAAGCGTGGAGCCTGAGCGGGGCGAGCTGACGACGAATACGGGGCGTTCGGTGTTCTCGGTCATGAAGAGCTTCCTCTCAAGACGGCCCCGGCGCGTGAGCGGCTCGCTCCGGGGCTTGGGTTGAACGGGTGAGTTCCATCATCTTCATGCGGGAAAGCGCATCGTCTCCCAGGGGAATGTATTGGGATTTCCCCGCGTGAAGTGCATGGTTTTCTCGATCAGGTCGAAGATGACCGCTGTGCGGGTCGAACACGGCTGCGCGCTGTTCGTCCGCGCTCCCGGCGCGCGCAGGTCCACCGCGCAAATCGAGCCCACGCCCCCGTCCCCTTCGGGTCCTTTCCAGGCGAGGGTTCTTTTGAGGCTGTCGAGCGCCTCGACCTTGCTCATTCCCCGGGGAACGGACTCGTGGAGCCTCTCAAGCGCGTTTTGCATGTATTCGCAGCGCGTCTCCCTGTCCTCGCGCACGTGTCCGGGCAGGCGGGCCTGCTCATCCAGCAGGATGAGGCGCCCGTTGTTTCCGCGCGCCGCGCAGCCGGCCGGATAGACGCGGGACTCGATTCTGTCCTCGCAGTGCTCCAAAACGGCGACCTCCCCCGTCGCGTCGGCCAAGAGGAAGTTTCCGCCCCGCTGCCCGGTGCCTTCGCCCGTGTGTCTGGGGATGACGTCGTGCAGGTAGGGGAGAGTCTCCTCGACGGTCTCGTAGCACTCCAGCAGGCCCGCGGCGATGGCGCTGCGGCGGTCGACGTCCAGCGGGAAGTCCTTTTGCTCTTTCACCGGCTCGTCTTTTTCATCGAAAGGCCCCCGGTAGTCCAGAAAGGAGCGGATGACGGCCAGGCCCTTTTCGTTCATGCCCGAATTCACGCCGGGCCGCGAGGCCGTGTTGAAGCCCATGAAGTCGTTGCCCGCTCCGCCGGTGATGCAGCCGTGCCAGTGGCCGACCTGCATGTAGTCAGAATTCTTGAGCGCGAAGGCGACGGGGTTTCCCTGTGAATCGCGAGTCGCAACGGCGCCTATGGTGCACATTTTATTCTCCTCGCCTAGTTCCTGGATTTCGAGCTCCGGCCTTGTCGGCCGGCAATAGTCTCGGGGGTATTGTTTCTACCCCTCTTGTCGAACCCCCCCCTACCCCCCCTTGTTAGGGGGGTATAAAAAGG
>CAYTSP010000176.1:0-6368 GCA_964440505.1 uncultured Nitrospinaceae bacterium | reverse complement strand
CCACAGGCCTGAAGCTCTCGGGGCCTGCCGTGCTCCTTCAGTACGACACGACCGTTTTCGTCACGCCCGGGTTCGCTTTCTGGGCGGACGCGGCGGGCAATCTTCACGCGGAGGCAGCCGGATGAGCGAAACATTTACGCCCAGGTCCGACCCCGTCCTCTTCGAGATACTCCGGTGCCAGTTTCAGGGAGTCGTGGAGGAGATGGGCGAACTGCTGACCCACTGCGGGCATACCGTCTTCGTCAAGGAAACCCAGGATTTCATCGTCGCCCTGGTGACGCCCCGGGGTGAGGTGGCGGCCTGCTCCGTGGATATCGGGCTCTGGATAGGTGTCGGCCAGAACTTCAAGGCCGTATTCGACGCCGGCGGGCCCTACCGGCCCGGCGACGTCTGGTTCACCAACGACCCCGAGCAGAGCAGGGGCCTGGTGACCCATCTGCTCGACGTCTTCTGCTGGCGTCCCATCTACCACGAGGGCGAACTCGTCTGCTTCGCGGCCGCCTTCATCCACTGCACGGACGTGGGCGGACTCGCGCCGGGGTCCATCGCGCCTTCCGCCGTCGACCAGCTTCAGGAAGGCGTAGTCATTCCGGTGACCCGGCTCGTCGCCGAAGACGAAATGCGGGAAGACGTTTTGCGCATCTTCCTGAGGAACTGCCGTATTCCGGACAAGAACCGGGGCGACGTGCTCGCCATGCTCGGAGCGCTCAAGCGCGCGGAATTGCGCGTAACCGGCCTCGCCGGGAAGTTCGGCGGAGATGTCTTGCGGACGGCGCTCGACGACGTTCTGGATTACGCCGAAGCCCAGGCCCGCTCCCTGATACGGGAGGTTCCGGACGGAGACTATGCGTTCTGGGACTACCTCGAGGGGGATCTGATGCCCGAGGACCGTCACGTCCGGATCCGCCTCACCTTGAGAATACGGGGAGAGGAGATGCTCCTCGACTTCGAAGGCACGGATCCGCAGGTGGCGGCGGCGTTCAACGTGCCCTCCTACAGCATGGACGGCCACTACCTCCTGGTCATGGGCGTGGTCAACTTCATGCGGAGCGTCCATCCGGACATCGTGTACAACTCCGGGCTGGTGCGGGCCGTACGCGTGAACGCGCCGAGGGGGTCCCTCCTGAACCCCGAGCCCGGAGCGCCCATCGGCGCCCGGCAGGCCACGTTCTTCCGGGTGGCCGATATCGTTCTCGGCGCCCTGGCGCGCGCCTGGAGGGAGCGGATGCCGGCCGCAGGCTGCGGCCAGGGTTCCATCATGCTGGTGGCCGCTCCGGACTTCACCACCGGGACGAACCTGGTGAGCATCGTCCAGCCACTCGTGGGCGGGTCGGGCGCGCGGCCCTTCGACGACGGCACGGAAGGAGTCGATTTCACCACGGGCTTCTACCGGAACATCCCCACCGAGGTATTGGAGTCGGAGATACCCGTCCTGGTCGAACGCTACGGGCTCAACCCCGATTCCGGGGGAGCGGGGCGCCTGCGCGGCGGGTGCGGTCTGGACTATTCCCTTCGAATTCTCGTGCCCGGCGGGGTGGTGACGGCCCGGGGGCTGGAGCGGTTTCATTTCCAGCCCTGGGGAAGGGAAGCCGGACTGCCGGGCGATACCGGGCGGGCGTTCCTGCAAGCCCCGGGTGAGGATGCACAGCAGATAGGGAAGATAAACGTGCTCGATGTTCCGGCGGGCGGAGTCGTCCATGCCCACTCGGCCGGCGGCGGCGGGTTCGGCCCGCCCTGGGAGCGCGATCCTAAGCTGGTGCTGCGCGACGTCGAGGACGGGCTGGTCACGCCTGAGAGCGCCGGGGAGGACTACGGCGTCATAATCCGCGGCGGCCGAATCCTGGAAAAAGAAACCGCCGAGCGTCGGCGGCTGCTTGCCGATGAGCACGGCAACTCCTCGCCCCCTCCGTTTACGTTCGGGGCAAATCGTGAGGCGTTCGAGCGGCTCTGGCCGGATGACTTGCAGCTCGCGGTCAACCGGGCTACGGAGGGCATCCCCCCCGCCATCCGGCAGCACGTACGCTTCGAGGCGATGAGAGCCGTGGAAGAGGCTCGCTCGGGGGCGGATCCGGTCGATGAATCCTGGCTTAAGGCGAGGGTGCGCGAGATCATCGAACGGATGAGCCCCCAATCGACGCATTCCGCCTGAAGCGAAATCAGCGGCCGGGCAGGTTAGGAAGCGCTGGGGGCCTGTTGGATCCGGAAAATTTATCCGCTTTTTGGGAGGCTTTCCTCGATGAGTTCTTTTCGAACAAACCAGCCGCCGTGGCGCGTGACCTGGAAAATCACGAGAATCGACAGCAACACGAATCCTGCGCCTTGAGAAGCAAGCGTGGGCCATAGCATCATGAACGCCCCCAGGAGAAGGCCTCCTCTTTCCACCCAGGTCGTTCGCCCGATCAGATATCCACTCAGACCGGCCGTTCCGGCGACAAGCGCAATACCGGTCGTCAAGGAAACCAGGATGATTTCAGCCACACTGCCGTTCAACAAAATGGCGGGGGAATAGGCGAAAAGAAACGGGATCACATAGAGGCCTTTCGCCGCCCTGAAGGAAGTCCAGCCGGTCTTCATCGGATCCGCCTCGGCGATGGCGGCGGCGGTATAGGCGGGAATGCAGACGGGAGGCGTGTAACAACTATCCAGGCTGAACCAGAAGATGATCATGTGGGCCGTGACGGCGCTCATGCCGCCCAGCTCGATGAGGGCGGGAGCGGCCATCGTCGCCAGAACGATGTAGGCGGAACTGCTCGGAAGCCCCATCCCCAGAACGAAGGAGGCCACCCCGACCAGAATGATTCCGAGAAAGAGACTCCCCCCCGAGGCCGAAACGACGATGGAGGAGAACTTGAGACCCAGCCCCGTGATCGTCGTCGCCCCGATGATGATCCCCGCCGTGGCGCAGGCGGCGGCTATCGGGGCGCACTGCTGCGCTCCCCGAACCAGTGCTCTTACCAGTTTGCCCGATCCGCTTTTCAGATAATCGAGGGCAAGCCCTGCGGAGAAACTTCGCTCCCGCAATCCCTGGTAGAGATACTCGACGGTTCCCAGCAGCGTCATTGAAACAATCGTGGCGATGATTCCGGCAACACCCGCATATTGCACCGATCTCCCGATGACCATGAAATAGATCAGGACGGCTGGCGGGATGAGAAAAACGAATGCGCGACCGATTGTGTTCAGGATGTTGGGAAGATCCTCCCAACTCAGGCCCCGGATGTCGTTTTTGGCCGCCTCCAGATGCACGAACACGAAAACGGACATGAAATAGAGAAGTGCCGGAATTACGGATATCTTGATGATGGTGAAATAGGAAGTCCCGGTGAATTCGGCCAGCAGAAACGCCGCCGTGCCCATGATGGGAGGCATGATCTGGCCTCCGGTGGAAGCCGCCGTCTCGACCGCTCCCGCCACGTGGGGGCGATACCCCATTTTTTTCATCAAGGGGATGGTGAAGGTGCCCGTGGTGACGATGTTGGCGGTGGCGCTTCCCGATATGGTTCCCGAAAGCGCGCTGGCCACCACGGCCGCCTTGGCGGGCCCGCCCCGCATTCTGCCGGTCAGCAGGAACGCGAAGTCGATGTATATCTTCCCGGCGCCCGAAGCGTCGAGCACGGCCCCGAACAGGATGAAAAGGAACATGTAATTGACGAAAACGTACATCGGAGCGGACCAGAGGCCCCCGTCGGTCATGTAGAAATGATCGATGATGTCCAGAAACCCGATGCCGCCGTGCTTGAACTCCCACGGCATCCAGGGGCCGAAGTAGGTGTAGACCAGGAAGAAAAGCGCGATCAAAGGCAGGGTCAGATTGATCGCCCTGCGCGTGGCCTCGAGAACCAGGACGATGCAGACGACACCTAAAACGATATCCAGGAGCAGGACATCGTCTATGTACCGGGTGCGTTCGAGCAGCCGGTCGAACTCCCAAAGCAGCCATGCAACGGAAATCACGGCGGCAACGCCGAGAAAGACGGTAGTCCTGCTGCGCCACTCCGGGGAGAGGACCCCGGCTTTTTCAGATGGGGGAGTGAGAAAGATGATGGCGGCGGCGGCCAGATAAAACATCGGCCGCTCGAAAATCGCGTCCATCCCGCCGGTAACGGCGAGATAGACCTCGGTGAGGGACATGCCGATCGCGATCAGCGTGAGGAGATAGCCGACGAATCCCCTGGGAGGAAAATTTACGCCTTGACTGACCATGCGGAACGCCTTCCGGAATTATTCGGATATGGGCGCCAGGCGAGTTGCGAGAACCCCCGGCGCCCGGTCATTCCTTTAGCGTCATGAACCCGTGACTTCTCCGGTTACATCGCTCCCACTTCCTTGTAATAACGGGCTGCGCCGGGGTGCATGGGAACGCCTTTCATGTTCTTCACGGAACGCTTGGGCTCCAGGAAACCGTAAAGTCTGTGGGCGCCCTTCAGATAATCCTTGTTTTCAAAAACGGTTTTCGTCACCTTGTAGATCAGGTCGGGCGATTGATCCCCTCTCGTGAAAATAATCGTTCGGAGCCCGTAGGTATCGAGGGGTTTCTTCTGGCCGGGATAGGTATTCGCGTCCACAATGGATTCCACCAGGCCGAATTTTTCCAGCCTCTGCCGCATGCCCGGCGTGACCCCGGTGAAATTGATGGAGCGACGCAGGGCCGCTTGCTTGATCAACCCGTTACCGGGGCCGGTGTGGAACAAGACGAAATCCACGTGCTTGTCCTGGTAGAAGCGCATCATGGCGCGGCCTCCGCCGAGACGGACCGATACGCCTGCTTTCTTGAGCGCAGCGGTCGAAGTTCCGTACTCCTTCAAAAGGTAGGTCGCGATGTTGTAGGTACCTGTCCCTTTCTTCCCGATGGTTATCCCGGCCCTGGGCTTCTTCAGTACGAAATCCTCGAACGAGTTAATCCCTTTTCCGGCCAGTTCCGGGGCCGCCATGAAATGCACGGCGGACGTGTAGAGCCATACCATGGCCCTGAGGTTCGGGTGCTTTTTTTTGTATGGCTTTTTGCCCGCAATGGCGTTTCCCACGTAGTACGTGTAGCTGTAGGCGATGTCGGACTTGCCCACCCCCACCAGTTGCGGGTTGGACTTCCCCCCGCCCAGGGTGACGTTCAGGGAGTAGTCCTTGTTCTTGCGGTTGAAGACGTCCGCAAGAGCGCCCGCCATGACATAGAGTGTGCTGGCGACGGTGGCGGCCCCCAGTTTGACCGCTTTTTTCGCAGCTTCGACTTTGGGGGGAGCGACCAGAACGAATACAAACAAGGCGACGCAGGCTGCAAACAGTGCTGAGTGCTGGCGACAAGTCTTTTTGAGCATCAATTTACCCTCCCTCATCAGAGCAGGACGATTCGCATCCTTGAACGGGATGATTCAACCAACGCCTCGACTATCTAAGCGCCCGGACTTATTGCGGCAATCGCTTTCTCCGTAAATTCCCTGAGGTGGTTGTAGGCTCTTTCGGACAGATGGCATACCTCGGAGCCGTAAGTGCCGGGTCCCCGCACGTGCGTTGTTCTGAGGCTCTCGAATACGGCCAGTTCGGTCAGGGCGCACCGGGTCTCCTCGTCTATATGGGCTTCCAGGAAATCATGGTCCCCGTAATCGAAGAGATACCAGGTATGCGCGACGTCATCTGTTTCCGGGATGACCCCTTTCGCATGGAGCGCGGCATTCATCCAGTTCGAACAGATGTGCATGCGGCCCCACATCACCGCCTCGAAATCCTTCTCGGGGTCCAGCTTTCTCACTGATTGCGCAAACCGCTCGGCCTTGGCCATGTGCTCTTCGATTCTCACGACGCATCTCCAGAATTTCCGGTCAGACCACGCTCCAGACCGCAGGACGGGCCGCATCCCCGACGATTTCCAGAAAACCGGCTTTCGCTTCCTCCAGACTTTGGAGGCATTTGTCCATGATCGCACGACTGATCGGTTCCGTGCCCCGGCAATGCCCGGGGCGGAGCTGCTCGATGAATTTCAGGGGCTCCATCGCAGCTTGAAGCTTCGCGCTGGGCTTCTTGATGTATCCGTCCAGAGGAGGACGGAAGGTGTGGGCGTGATCCATCAACTGGTTCGTTATCCCTTCCGCGTGTAAAGCCGCGTTGAAATAGTGCGTGGCGGCGAGCATGCACGTCTCGATGATCATCTCGGGGTCGTCGGCGGGGTCCAGTTTCCGAAGGGAGGCCTCGATTCTTTGCGCCTTTGCGACGTGGTCACGCGGTTCCATTATGGATATCCCCATGGCTTGTCGATAAAGTGTCTCCCGCTCTCGGGGGTATGTCAACTATTCAAAAAACGGGGATGATATATATGACTCGACAGCGGGATTCCGGGTTTTGGCGGAATGACGAGCAAAACCCCGCCCCGCTCGTCC
>CAYTSP010000175.1:0-15029 GCA_964440505.1 uncultured Nitrospinaceae bacterium | reverse complement strand
CGCAGACGCCCTGGGGGTACCGCCCGGGGAGTTGCTCCGCGAGGTTCAGCGCAGACAGGAAATCAAGATTAAGCCGAACGCAGTCGCAGATGCGCCGTTTCTTCATAACGTCATCACGAAGAATATCGACGTCCGGAAAATTCTCCCCCTGCCCACCTACCATGAACTGGACGGCGGCCCCTATATTTCCGCCGGCGTCTTCATCGCGCAGGACCCTGATTCCGGCGCGGGCAACGTATCGATCCACAGGATGCACGCGTTGGAGCCCGACCTGTTCGGCCTGCTCGTCCTGCCGCGCCACCTGAAGGGCATGATCCGGCGCTCCGGGGAGCGCGGAGAAGCCCTCAAAGCTGCCGTCTGCGTGGGTCTCGACCCCCTGCTCCTGATGGCGAGCCAACTCGTTCTCGCACCCGGGGAAGATGAACTGGAAGCGGCGGGCGGGCTCAAGGGCCGCGCCGTGGACGTCGCACCCGCCCCTTGGTCGGGGATTCCCGTGCCCGCGGGGGCAGAGATCGTGATCGAGGGGGAAATTCCGCCCGATGTACGCAGGCGCGAGGGGCCCTTCGGCGAGTTTCCGCGCTATTACAGCCCGGCGGGAGAACGCGAAGTGTTCATGGTGAAATCCATCGCCATGCACGAGCAACCCGTTTTCTATTCCATCGTGGCGGCGGGCTACGACCACCTGCTGATGGGCGCGGTGCCGAGGGAGGCGGGACTTTTAAGAGACCTCCAGAAAGCCGTCCCCGCCGTCACGGACGTCGTGCTTCCCCTCTCAGGCTCAGGCCGTTTTCACTGCGTCGTACAGATACGGAAAACCAACGAGGGGGAAGCGAAAAGCGCGCTCATGGCGGCGCTCGCCGCGCATTACGACGTCAAGCACGCCATCTGCGTGGATCACGACATCGACATCCACAGGCCCTCGCAGGTCGATTGGGCGCTGGCCACGCGCTTTCAGGCGGATAAGGACCTGTTTGTCGTTCCAGGCGCGTGGGGCAGCCGTCTCGACCCCTCGGCACAGGACGGCGTGACGGCGAAGATGGGCCTGGACGCCACGGCTCCGCTGGGCGGTCTGGACGGCCATTTCCGCTCTCTCCGGATTCCGGGCGCAGAGGACGTGGAATTCTAGGCGGTTTATTACTCCTCACCGCGCAATTCTGCCAACTTACAAGAGATAGGCAAACGGAAAATTTCCGGCCGCGGGTTCGCTTGATCGGCTCGCGTAATCGGGGATAATTCAGGCAGGCGGGGGGGCTTTCTGTGCATTATCAATCTTGAGCGATGAGGGAGGGCTTGGGGTTTTTGTAGGGGCGGACCTGCGTGTCCGCCCACAGGAATAGAGGTTGATTCGTCATTCCGCCGCATGCCGGAATGACGGCAAAAACAAAGGCGGGCGACAGAGAAACGGGCGGACACGCAGGTCCGCCCCTACGGAATCAATTTTATTCGAGAAATCACCCTACCCCAGATTCAGGTGCGGCAGCACTTCACGGGTGAAGCGCTCGAGCTGGCCCAACTGATCCCGGTGGGTGAAGCGAAGGGAAATGTGCGCAGCCCCCGCATCGATGAAGGCGTTGATGCGCTCTATCAAATCTTCCGCGGGGCCGTAGGTGCCCCACTTCTCGATGGAATCACCCCAGAAGGGGGTGTAGTAGTAATCGAGCAGGAACGCCTCGCCGTTTTTCATGGCCGATTCCTTATCGTCGTCGATGCAGGTGGTCATGTACCAAGCGGGCGTGCCGGGGTCGCGGCCGTTCTCCTCTGCGAGGCGTGTAATCTTCCCCCATGTGTCGCGGAACTCCTCGGGCGTCACGCGGTTGGGGAACCACCCGTCTCCATACTTCGCCACCCTCTGCCATGCAGTGTCCACAACGGCGGAAGCAATCCACATGGGCACGGTTTTCTGGATGGGCTTGTGCGCCAAGGTGACGTTTTCCACCTGGTAATACCTGCCCTCGAAGGTTACGTTCTCCTCCGTCCAGAGCCTCCGCATGAGCGTCATGTGCTCCTGCATGTAGAACATGCGCTTTCGGAACGGAACGCCCAGGGTTTCGAACTCATGCACGCACTCCTGAGGCTTGGGCGGGCCGATGCCGACGCCGAGAATCACGCGCCCGTCCGAGATGACGTCGAGCGTCGCCACCTGATAAGCCAGAAATACGGGGTCCCTGAGGCAGGGCAGAAAGACGGCGGTGCCGAGTTTTACGCGCTCGGTTCTCACCGCCACGGCGGAGAGCACGCTGAGCGCCTCGAGCCTCGGCTTGGCGAGCACCGAATCGCCCACGAACACCGAATCATAGCCGAGTTCTTCCGCACGCACGGCCAGGTCGATGATAGGGCCTACTTCGGGCACCCCATCGTTCCAGAGCAGCACCCCGCGCGTGGGGAGAAGGACGCCCAGTTTTACTCTTCTATCCATCACTTTGAGGCCTAGAGGCGAATGCCCGCGCTATCGAGTATGCCGCGCACGCGCTCTCGCTGCGCGTCGGTGATATAGAGCCGTTCCGCGAAATCACGGCCTGCGGGCTTGGTGGCGTCGATGCCCACCTTCGTGAGGGTGTGATCCACGGGGTCCGAGATCGGGTCCAGAATGGCGCCCATCGCACCGTGGATGAAGTTGATGTCCTTATCCGCGCGCGTCCTCGTGATGACCGCCCAGGCGACGTCCGATAAGTTGAAGATGTCCACGTCTTCATCGACGACCACCACGCACTTGCAATAGAACTCGGTTCCCAGCGCCGCCATGATGGCCTGCTGGGGCTGGCCCTCGGCCGTCTTGTTCATCTGCACGATGGCGAGCAGCGCGCCCGCCGTGTTCGAGGGCACGTGCACGGCGGAGACACCCGGCAGGTTGCGCCTGAGCGTGTTCAGGATTTCCGCCTCGCGGCTCACGCAGGAGATGAGGATGTGATCCGCCGACATGCCCGAGGCCACGCTGTGTAGCATGGCGTCGCGCCTCATCTGCACACGCTTCACAACGAATACGTTCTGTGTGCTGCGGTAGGACGCATAGCCGGTAAACTCGCTGAAGGGGCCCTCCTCCTCGCGGACTTCGTTCAGAATCTCTCCTTCCAGAATGATCTCCGCTCCCTCGGGGGCTTCCAGGTCCGCCGTGCCGCACCTGGCGACGCGATACGGCTCGCCGAACAAGGCGCCGATGATCTCGTATTTCCGCACTCCCGGCGGGTAGTGATAGGCCATCGAACCCATGTAGTGGACCGGGTGGATGCCGATGACGACCGCCGCCGGCAGGGGCTCGCCCGCATCTTCGGCCTTTTTGTGGAAATGGTACATGCGCCGCCTTGAGTGCAGGGAGACGCCCAGCCTGTTCTTTCCCTTGAGCTGCAAGCGGTGAAAGCCCGTCGTGTCCACGCCCGTCTCGGGGTCTCGCGCCACGATCTGGCCCGCCGTGATGTATGGGGCCGCATCCACGGGAAAATGGAAGGGAATGGGGAGTTTATTGAGATCTACGTCGTCTTCTTCGATGACGACTTCTCGCCAGGGAGCGTCCTCCACCACCTCCACGGGCAGGTAATCCTGGCAGCGATCCTTGTACGCCGTCGGCAGATCGCCCGGCTCCACGTCGAGACACGACGCCAGGAGCTTGCGGTTGCCCGCGATGTTGGTGACGACCGAACCCTCGAAACCCTCCACGCGCTCGAATATGATGACGGGGTATCTGCCCGCGCGCTCGAACTCGAACACCGTGGGCGTGATGTCCTCCCTCCCGACGGGCTCCCTGATGCGCACGAGTTCTTCGGGGTGGTCTTTCTCCACCATTTCCAAGAAGCCGCGCAGGCTTTGGTCTACCATCTCGCGCGCCTTATTTGGCCCAGGAGCCGCGATCCGTATAGGGATTCTCGAGGGGCGGCAGGGGGGGAGCGCCGTCGCGGGGCGGCTCCTCGTCCCAGAACTCGATGGCGATGACGCGCGCGGGCGCGCCCTCGGTGTCCTTGAGCTTCACCGCGCCCGTCACGAGCAGGACGCGCTCTTTCTGGATGGCGCCCATGTTCGTGCACCACTCGATGAGGCATATCCCGCGCTCCAGGAACTTGATGTGGTTGGGGCTCCAGTTCACGGCGGGCCACTTGCGCTCCTCGGGGGGATAAAGCGGCGAGTCGCACGTCATGAAATCCTGGACGAGCGCCTTGATGCCCTTGTCGATGAGCCAGTCGGCTGCGTCGGTGGAGAGATAGACCATATGCTCCCAGAAATCGCGCGAGCCCCACATGCGGTCGGTCCATTCCGTGCTGACGATGGCGATGTCGCCGGGGCGCACCTCAACGCCCGTGGCTTCCAAATCCTCTGCCGTCACGGATTCCGAGTTGCCCTTGCCCGGCACCTTGAGCACGCAGGCGTCCCCGCATACGTGATCGAGCGGCAACTCGTCGTTCTTCAAACCGTCGTGAAAGAAGTGATAGGGCGCGTCGTAGTGCGTGTAGCTCTGCGTGGTGGTGGTGAAGCCGAAGTTGCAGATGTGGTCCACGTCCAGCGTCGCGATGGGGGTGATGGTCGTGCCCGGAGCCGGCTTGTCGTAAATCTCATCGCGCGGAAACTGAACGTAGGTGTCCTCCGGGTCGACGGTGAGCGAGAGATCGACGAAGCGGTACGGCATGGCTTTCCCCCTGTTGGAGCAAACGGATTTTGAAATAGGAGGCTCCCGCCGCCCATCCACGGACGGACGACGGGAGCGAATCCATCATCAATGAACAGACAGGAAACTAATTCCAGCCCTTCTCCTTGCAGTAGCGGGCCGCGCCGTCATGGAACGGAATGCCCATCTGCGCTTCCTTGCAGCCCGTCTTGGCCGGGTCGAAGTTCCTGAGGCCCTTATGCCCCGCCCGCAGGTCCTTCACGTTGTCGAGCAGCGCCTTCACGATATTGTACGCATCCTTGTTGCTAAGCGCCGTGGAGGCGAGGACCGCGGTGGTGAAGCCGAACGTATTCTTGGGCTTATCCTGCCCCGGGAACGTCTTGGCCGGCATGGTGGCTTTCAGGAAGCCGATGCCCAGGAGCTTGTTGCGGAACTCATCGGCGACGCCCAAGAACTTCAGCTTCTTCTGGACCGCGATCGAGGTGAGCGCCGGGTGGCCCGCATTCACGGTGTGGCTCAGCATGTCGGCCTGGCCATCCTTCATCCGGCTCTTGATGGCGCCGAAGCCGGTGTGCGTCACCGACCCGCCCATCTTTTTGATGCCCTCATAAGTGATGCCGTGCGCTCCGAGCATGGCGCGCGTGGCCCACTGGCCCAGCCCACCGCGCGGAACCGTTACGTAGTTCACGGGCACTTTCTTCAAGTCCAGGATGCCGTTCACCTTGGGGTTCGTGGTGACGATGCCCAGGAAGTACTGATCCAGGCCGCCGACAAGCCCGCGCAGGTTCTTGTAGGGCTTCTTGTAGGCCACCTTGCCCTGATACGCCCAGGCCGCCGCCACGCTGAAGGTGAGCCCCATGCTGAATTTGCCGGTGCCGACGAGCTTGGGGTTGCCCACGCCGCCACCTTTGGAGAGGGCGTCGATCTGAACGCCCACTTTCGCGTTGTTCACGATGTTCGCCATGGTGGCCGAGTACACATGCCAACCGCTGCCTTTTTTCCAGCTTCCCATCGTGAGGCGGGCCGCTTCGGCCTGGACGGCCACGAATGCGCCGATGGCAACCGCGAGAACAAAAACCATTTTCCAGGATGTGCGCTTCATGTCGAGAACTCCTCTGTTGGAAATACCACGAATATGCTTCCGCCTATAATGCGTTTTTCGCTAAGACACAGGACCCGCCGAATCCATGGCGAGGGCGCTTTTCCTGGCGCGCGCCAGATGGCGCCAGAAAACAATGACCAGCAAAACGGAGCCGATGACGTCCGT
This sequence comes from uncultured Nitrospinaceae bacterium, assembly GCA_964440505.1. Taxonomy (GTDB): domain Bacteria; phylum UBA8248; class UBA8248; order UBA8248; family UBA8248; genus Bin107. Next base: position 9,171 of record CAYTSP010000175.1, on the reverse strand, counting down.
CAACTTCTCGGGAACGATCAGCCCCAGGCAACAGATAAAGAAAACAGCCCGCTCCCAAGCCGCCAGGGGGAGCGATACGTGCCCGGTGATCGCCGCCGCCAGGGCCGCCACACCGATGATGCAGGTGATCGTTACCCAGAGCGTCTCGCCGAGCGGGCCGATGAACAGCATGGAGGGATTATATACGAACGCGAAGGGAATAAGAAATCCCGCCAAAGAAAGCTGAAACGCCTTCCAGCCCGTGGCGGTCAGGTCCGATTCGGCCACGCCCGAGGCGACGTAGGCCGAGAGCGCCACCGGCGGCGTGAGCATCGAGAGGATGGCGAAATAGTAGATGAACATGTGCGCCGCCAGAACGGGGAGGCCGAGCTTGAAGAGCGCCGGACCCAGGAGGGTTCCCGCCATGATGTAGGCGGCGGCCGTGGGCATGCCCATGCCCATGATGACGCAGCCGATGAGCGTCAGCCCCAGCGCGGGCAGGATCATGCCGCCCGAGATGTTGACGATGAGGCCGGAGAACTTGAGGCCGATTCCCGTATCGTCCACAACACCGACCACGACGCCGGCGATGGCGCAGGGAACCGCGACCGGGACCGTCATGCGCCCAGCCTTTTCGAGCGCTTCGATGATTTTCTCGAGCCCCATGCGAGTCGGCTTGCGCACCCAGCTGAGCACCACCACGCCGATGGCCGCCGAGGTGGCCGACCACATCAAAGTGAAACCGGCGATCATGTAGCCCAGGAGCAGGATGATCGGAAAGAGCAGGAGTCCACGCTCCAGAAGGATGCTCTTGAGTTCGGGCATCTCTTCTTTGCTCAGGCCCTTCAGGTTCAGCTTCTTCGCCTCGAGATCGACCATGAAGAAGAGCGAGACGTAATAAATGATGGCCGGAATGGCCGCCGCGCCCGCCACCCTGAGATAGGGCGTGCCCGTCATGTCCGCCAGGATGAAGGCCCCCGCCCCCATGATGGGCGGCATAAGCTGCCCGCCCGTGGAAGCCACCGCTTCCACCGCACCCGCGTAATGGGGGGCAAAACCCAGGCGCTTCATCAACGGGATGGTGAAAATGCCGGTTCCCACGACGTTCGCCGTCGCACTGCCGCTGATGGTGCCCATGAGGCTGCTGCTCACGATCGCCGCCTTGGCCGGCCCGCCCCGGAACGAACCGGTGAGACGGATGGCCAGATCGATGAACATGCGCCCGCCGCCCGAGACCTCGAGCGCCGCCGAGAAGAGCACGAAATAGAACACCACCTCCGCGCTCACGCCCAGCGGAACGCCGAGCAGGCCTTCGACGCCCAGGATCTGGAACTCGATGAACTCCGTCAACACGATGAAGCGGTGCCCGAGTGCGCCCGGGATCAGGTGGCCTAGAAAATTATAGACCAGCGCCACGACGGCGACCGAGGTGACGCCCCAGCCGAGATAACGGCGCGACGCCTCGACGGTCAGGAGGATGTAGGCAAGGCCCAGGTAGATATAGCGCGTAGGCACCTCGTCCACGTCGCGGATGCGCTCGTTCAGGAAGTTCCACTCCCACAGATAGAGCACCGCGATACACATGGCGATGACGGTCAGGACGTAATCCACTGGGCCTACGCGGCCTTCCTTGCGAAACGGTTTGGTGAGAAAGACGATGCCCAGCGCGAAGCTCAGGTGAAGCGGCCTGGAAGTAAAGACGTGCAGCATCCCGAAAAAGGCCCAGTAGAGCTGTATGACGGACCAGACGATGGCCAGCAGCGCAACCGGGTTCAAGAATCGCTTCATCGAAATCCCGTCCTTTGATGAGACGTTTTATTTTTATAAAAACGCCAGAAGCATCAGGCAGCGTCTCACATGAAAATTACGAGCGCATTACCCACATGGATGTCGATTCTACTCTCCGGGCGAACTCATCCGCCTGCCCCGGTGCGATCGAGTCATTCCGCCCACGGGCGCGTGGTGGTGGTCGTGAGGAGTTCGCATCCATCATCGGTCACTAGCACCATCTGCTCGATGTTCGTGCCCCCCACCTCGGGCAGCACGAACTGCGGCTCCACGCAGAGCACCATGTTGCGCTCGAGAATCATCTCGTTGTCCGGCCGGATGATGGGCGCCTCCACGGTTTCGAGACCAATGCCGTGCCCCGCCATCGGGAACAGATACTGCCCCGCCCCGTTCGCGTTTTCGTCCAGGAACCGGCTCGCCGCCTCGTGAACGTCCGAAGCCTTGGTACCCGTGCGAACCGCGCCCATCGACGCCTCCGAGGTTGCGACGGTCAACTCCAGCATCTCCTCCACGTTTTTCTCAAGCCTCTTGCCGGGAACCACGGCGGTGCGGTTGACGTCGAACCCGTAGCCTTCCACCGCGCCCACGTAGTCGAAGCGGATCAGGTCGCCCGCCTCCAGCTTTCTCTGCGTCGCCTGCGGCCAGCGCGAACCCCAACTCGCCCACGGGCCGCTGTGGACGCGGACGTAGCGCACGAAATCCGCACCCGCGCGCATTCCCGCCGCGTGGCCCTCGGCGCACAAGTCGCTCTCGCTCACGCCGGGGCGGATTGCCTCGAAAATGGCGGCGTAGCCCGCCTCGACGATCTCCGCCGCGCGCTTCAAGTAGGCGACCTCGGTCTCGCTCTTCCTCGCGCGGAGCTGCTCCACCAGGGCGTTCGCGTTCGAGAACTGCGCCTCGGGGAGCGCGGAGGTGAGATCGATATACATCGTGGCCGGCATGATGTCCTCACCGGCGACGCCCACCCGCGCGCCCTCCGCCCCCAGGCGCCCCAGTTGATTCACCAGGCCAGCCGATATGTTCGCCTCCACCTGGACTTTTTCGACGTGCACCATCTCGCGGCGGTAGTTTCTGTGATCCACGAAGAGCAGCGGCTCTTCCTCAATCGGCAGGACGAGCACCCCGTGGCCCATCCCCCGAACGGTCTCGCTGAACGCTCCGGGCGGAAACGGCGGAAAATGGTTGGTGAGGTAGGTCAGGCTCCCCATGCGGTCATAGAAAGAGCGCCCGATGACGAGGAGCACGTCGAGCTCCGCCTCGCGCATGAGGCCGCGCGCATTCGCTATCCTCTCCCTGATCTCTTCTTTGGAAGCGCCCGTTCCGTTCTCAAGGACCATCTACTTGAACCTCGGCAGGAGTTCGGAGACGAAATTCTCCAGTTGCTCTTCCTGGACGCCGCCCGCGAAGCGAACGACGAAGACGCGCGCTCCCTCCGCCGCATATTCCCTGAGCTGCTCCTCCACGCGGTCCCCATCTCCGGCGATGACGAGCAGTTGCTTGCGCACTTCATCGAAGGTCTTGTGGTAGTACTTCGAGAGAAATTCCCCGCATTGCGCCTCGGCCTTCGCGCCGTCGGGATTGATGTTCATCGTGACGTAGAGGCACTGGGGAATTTTTTCGACTTCTGCGGTCCGGCCAAACTCGTCGGAATACGAGAGAATCTTCTCCCAGCACTGCCGGTAGAGGTCCGCCGTTATGGAGTTCGTTATCCAGCCGTCGGCGAAGCGGGCCACGCGCCTGAGGCCCGAATCCACCAGATTGCTCGATAGCCAGACCGGGGGGCCGCCGGGAGTCTTGGGGCGGGGTTCGAGCACCACGCCCTCGAAGGAAAAATACCTGCCCGAATAATCCGCCCGGGATTCGCGCATGAGGAGCTTGAGTATCTCCACGGTCTCCGAGAAACGGCGCGCGCGTTCGTTGATCGGAACACCGATGGTCTCGAACTCGAACTTGAGGTCGGTGCGCCCCACGCCCAGGCCGGGCAGGACGCGCCCGGGGAACATGCAGTCGAGCGTGCTCATCGACTGGGCGAGCATTACCGGATGCCGGAGCGCCGCGAGCATCACCGCCGTGCCCACCTGAACGCGCTCGGTCGAGGCGAGAACCGCCGCCCAGGTGGTGAAGCTCTCCATGCGCGGCTTGGCCAGTACGCTGTCGCCAAGCCACACGGAGTCGAGGCCTAAGTTCTCGGCCTTTTTCGCCAAAGTGAAAATGGGGTCGGTGTCCGGCGCCTCGCCCGCCGCCGCCACGACGACGCCGCGCGTAGGCAGCAGATAGCCGAAATGAAAATTTTCCGCGTCATTCATGTGATCGAATCCCTACCTCGTCATCAAAAGAAAGATTCCCTAATCCAGGGGCAAACAAGAATGTCAGGTTTGATACATTAGTAACACTTTTGGCGCGCGCCCGCAAAAACACGGGCCTCTCAAGCACAGCGCCGTATGGCGAGGTGAAAATCACCTGGAATTCGCATCACTCGGCGAGGAGCGCGAGGGCGAGGATGTGGCGGCTTATTGCCGCGCTTATCGTGCAGGTGCAAAAGAACGTGGAGAAATGGTTGGTGGAGTTGAGGGGAGTGAACACCTGACCTCATCCGCCATCTTCACCAGAATGCGAATTTGACCGGAGCCGGATTGGGGAACGGGAGAAGAACACTGAGCCGGCATATGGCGCAGGCAGAGCCGGTCTCCCGGCAAAGGTATTTTGACTTGGAATGGGCAGGTGTTAAGATGTTTTTATTCAAGCAACCAAACAGGAAATGTTATTCGTCGTGGAAGTTTGCGACGCGCCTGTAGAACATCCATTGATTCCGGCGCACTTCATTCCTGGCGTGCGCCCGGAATCCTCAGCAGGTCCGCTGCTCAAGGCAGACGGACCGGTAGAGGAGGAAAAACCATGAAACGGTTCCTCATGACTCATGTTTTGGTCGCTTTTGCAACGGTGCTCCTTGTGAGCCCGGCTTTCGCCCAGCAGAGGATCACCTGGTGGGAACACAGCAACCCGCCGCACAACAACTACTCGAAGGATCTGGTGGCGGAATGGAACAAGAAGAACCCCAAGACTCCCTTACAGTATGATTTCTTCGCGATGACCCCGTATTTCCAGAAGCTCACGGCCGCGCTTTCCACGCGCTCGGCGGCCGACATGTTCACGCTCATCGACTTCCTGCTGCCCGGCTTCACCGCCAAGAAAGTCCTCGCGCCCATTCGTCCCGAGTGGCTGGGCTTCAAGGACCTCGAGGACATGAAGAAGGCCTACATACCGGGGGCGCTGGACGGCTACATCCACAAGGGCAAACTCTACGCCATTCCGCCCATCGCTTCGGGCTTCAGCCTCTTCATCAACCGGAAGCACTTCAAGGAAGTGGGGCTGGACCCGGACAAGGACTACCCGCGCACCTGGGAGGACGTGGGCCGCATCGGGAAAAAACTGGTAAAGATGAGGGGCAGCAGGATGGTGCGCGAGGGCTTCGATTTCGCCATGCACTCCTCCACCTGGACGATGTGGTACTTCAACACGACGATCCGGCAATACGGGGGAGAAGTCCTCGACGCCTCCGGGAAGAAGTGCACGTCCAACAGCGAGGCGGGTGTGAAGGCCATGAACGTCCGCGCCCGGATTGCGCACCACTACAAGGCTTCGGACCCCACCGTCAGTTTCGGCACCAACGCCCTGCCGGCCGACGATATCCCCAAGGGGCGCGTCTCCATGTTCATCACCCACGCGGGGAGCGTGGCGCAATTCGGCCCCAAGATGATGAAGGACCTGAAAGTGGTGCCCTTCCCGCAGGTGGATCCCAAGAATCCCGTGACGCCGATTTACGGCTTCGCCATGGCGGTGAACCCCCATATCTCAGAGGCGAAACAGAAGATAGTGCATAAAGTGCTGAAACACGTCGTCAACGACTCGAAAACCTGGTACGAGAGGACCTCCTATCCCCATCCCGACAAGAACTTCCTGAACCTTCCCGGGATGGAGGAGGCGCGTACGAAAAACTACCTGGGCGTGTTCGTCAAGGACATCTCGAACGGGCGCTTTCTGCAGCGATCCGACAAGATACTCGAGCTCAACCAGGCGATTCACCGGGCGATGGAGCGCGTGGTCCTGAAGAAGGAAGACTCCAAGAAGTCGCTCGACCAGGCGTGTAAGGAAATCGACGCGGCGCTGGCCAAGAAGTAGACAGAGAAACGATGGACCGCGAGATCGGAGCCGGTCGGGCTTCACCGTCGATGATCCGGAGATCCGCATCCCTGCTGCGGCGGTGGGGGGCTGGCGGGGGGAAACGCTCCCTCCACAGCCACCTCCGCTGGGCAGGGTTCTTCTTCGTTCTCCCTGCGCTCATCCATCTCGTCATCTTCAAGTTCTACCCCATGCTCCAGGCCTTGCGGCTGAGTTTTTTCCGCTACGACCTCATGAGCCCGCCCGTATTCACCGGCCTTGAGAACTATAAGCTCCTCTGGGAGAACCCGCTCTTCCATCAGTCTTTCTGGGTCTCGGTCAAGTACATGTTCGGGGTCTCCATCCCGGAGTGGTTCTTCGCGCTGGGCCTGGCCCTCCTCCTGAACCGGCGGATGCCGGGGCGGGCGGTCATCCGCCTGGCGTACTTCTTCCCCATCGCGATGTCGCAGATCGTCGTGGCCATGGTGTGGAAGTTCATGTACCACCCCTTCGGCCTGGTGAACACGATTCTGGAGACTTTCGGAGTCGGCCGCATCAACTGGCTCTCGATGGAGGAATCCGCGCTGCCTGCCCTCATCGCCATCGGCATCTGGCGGGGCATCCCGCTGTTCGGCGTGATCTACTTGGCGGGCCTCCAGGCCATCCCGAAGGAATACCACGAGGCGGCCATCATCGACGGCGCGGGCGTGTTCCAGCGCTTCTTTTACGTGACGATCCCCCTGCTTCTTCCCACGATAATGTTCGTCATGGTGTTGTCTCTCCTCTCGGCCGTAAAAGTGTTCCTGAACCCGCTGGTCATGACCGAAGGCGGCCCCAACGGGACCACCCGGGTGCTCCCGTACTTCATCTACGAAACGGGTTTCGCCTTCTTCCGTATGGGAGAGGCCGCCGCGGCCTCGATGGTGCTCTTCGTCTTTCTTTTCGGCCTGACCCTGATTCAGCTGCGGCTCCTGCGCCGGGGAGGTGTGGAATGAGACGAAAGACGATGCTCCGCCTGGGGGGTGCGCTCATTTCCCTGCTCACGGTTTTCGGAGTCGTGGTGATGCTCCTTCCCTACTTCTGGATGGTTTCTTCCTCCATCAAGACGGGGATTGAGGTTTTCGATCTCCCCATTAAATGGATACCGGATGTGATCCGGTGGGAAAACTACCCCAACGCCCTGTCCAAGGGGGCTTTCGGGGTCTATTTCTACAACAGCTTTGTCGTGGCTTTCGCGGTCATGGCGGGGAACCTCGTTTTCTGCACCCTGGCGGGCTATGGCCTGGCCAAGTTCCGCTTCCGCCACCGGGAGTTGTGCTTCCGCCTGATTCTGAGCACGCTGATGCTCCCGCTGGAGATCGTGCTGGTGCCCACTTTCCTCGTGGTGCGGGAGTTGGGCCTCGTCAATACCTATGGCGGGCTGATCGCCCCGTTGGCGGTGGACGCCTTTGGCGTTTTTCTCATGCGCCAGTCCATCAGGGACATTCCGGACTCCCTCATCGAGGCGGCGCGGATGGACGGATGCAGCGAGTTCGGCATCTTCTGGCGCATCATTCTTCCCAACTGCAAGCCCGCACTGGGCGCGCTGGCGCTGCTCGCCTTCCGCGACAACTGGGATCAGTTCCTGTGGCCGTTCATCGTGGCGACGACTGACAACCTGAAGACCTTCCCGCTCGGCCTCGCCCAGATGGAGGGCATCGATTCAGCCGCCTACCATGAAATCATGGCGCTCGCGGTGTTGGGGATGATCCCGGCGGCATTCATATTCCTGTTCTTCCAGCGCGCCTTCGTCCGCGGCATCACCCTCACAGGTCTCAAGGAGTGAGGAGCATGAAAGCGCCTATGCCAAGCCCGTTATCAGTCATCCAGCCCGTGAAAGCCCGCCTTCCGGCCCCATGCAGGGCGGACCATTTCATGCGAGTGCCCACCGTGCTTCTTGCAGAGAGGGGAATCTGAGATGGGGGAAGTGTTGCTCGAGGACCTCACCAAGGATTTCGGCGAGGTGGTCGCGGTCAAGGAGGTGAACCTCACCATCCATGACGGGGAGTTCGTGGTGCTCCTGGGGCCCTCGGGGTGCGGCAAGACCACAACGCTTCGGATGATCGCGGGCCTCGAGGAAATCACGAGCGGGCGCATCCTCCTCGACGGCCGCGTGCTGAACGACGTGCACCCGCGTGACCGCGACATCGCCATGGTGTTCCAGAACTACGCGCTCTACCCTCACATGAGCGTCTATAAGAACATGGCCTTCGGGCTGAAGATGCGCAGGGTCGCCAAGGACGAGATCGACCGCAGGGTCAAGAGCGCCGCCGGCATCCTGGGAATCGAGACTCTGCTCGGGCGCTACCCGGGCAAGCTCTCCGGAGGCCAGCGCCAGCGGGTCGCGCTCGGACGCGCCATCGTCCGCGACCCGCGCGTCTTCCTCTTCGACGAACCGCTTTCGAACCTCGACGCCAAGCTGCGGGTCCAGACCCGGGTGGAAATCCTCAAGCTCCACCAGCACCTCGCCGCCACCTCGGTCTACGTCACGCACGATCAGGTGGAGGCCATGACCATGGGGGACAGAATCGTGGTCATGCACGAAGGGGTCATCCAGCAGGTCGGTCCCCCGATGGAGATCTACCAGAGTCCGGCGAACCACTTCGTGGCGGGCTTCATCGGGAGCCCCTCGATGAACTTCCTGTCCGCCACGGTGCGCTTTGAGGAGGGACGCACTATCCTCGAAGGCGGCGGCTTCCGGGTTCCCCTGCCCGTGGAGCGTTCGGGCGGGCTTAAGGGGCGAGAGGGCGGGGAAGTCCTGTTCGGGATCCGGCCCGAAGACATGCGCTTAGGCGCCGAGGGCGAGATCGAGGGCACGGTCGAGATCATCGAGCCGGTGGGCTCGGACATCTTTCTCGACCTGAGCGTGGGGGGCGCCTCCCTCACCGTGCGGGTAGAGCCCAGCGTCCGGATGAGCCAGGGCGAGCGCGTCCGCCTCCGCCCCGATCCGGCGCGCGTCCACGCTTTCGACCCCGGGACGGGCGAGACGCTGATCTGAGGCAAAGCGCCGACACTCCGCAATAGGCGGTTCCCCTTAAAATTTAATGCTTTGTTCTGTAAATGCAGGATGGATAAACGAGTGTTCTATTGATGATGTGACAGGCATAAAAACAGACATTGAGAAATTCGCCTGACGGCAAAATCCATTCAAGCCATTGAATTGTTTGGTGGAGCTGAGGGGGATCGAACCCCTGACCTCATGACTGC
>CAYTSP010000174.1:0-4465 GCA_964440505.1 uncultured Nitrospinaceae bacterium | reverse complement strand
GCACCACGTTGTCGGGATAGGTGGTGTAGCCGACCCCGTTCGACGCGCGCAGCAGCATCTGGGTCAGGAGGTTGGGCATCGCGGCGCGCAGCCGTTCGAGCGACGCCCAGGGACATTCGTTCAGGAAGCGCATCGCCACGTCGAAGGTCGCGCCGCCCCAGCATTCGACGGAGAAAAGCTGCGGCAGCCGCCGCGCGTAGAACGGCGCGATGGCGACCAGGTCGTAGCTCCGCACCCGCGTCGCGAGCAAGGATTGGTGCGCGTCCCGGAACGTGGTGTCGGTCATCAGCACCCGCTCCTGGTCGAGCATCCACTGTGCGAATCCCTCCGGGCCGAGTTCATCGAGCAGTTGGCGCGTACCATCCTGGATCTCATAGCCTGCGGCCTCGGGCACGCTCGGCGTCTGGTGCGTCGGCGGTTCGGCCCGGCCTTCGACGGCGCTGTTGCCGTTGACGACTACTTCTCCCAGATAACGAAGCAGCCGGGTCGCGCGGTCCCGCCTGTATTCGAAGCGGAACAGCTCCGGCGTCTCGTCGACGAAGCGCGTCGTGCAGGCGCCCTCGATGAACTGCGGATGGCTGATGACGTTATCGAGAAAGGCGAGGTTGGTGGCGACGCCCCGGATGCGGAATTCAATGATCGCCCGTTTCATCCTCCGGATCGCCTCTTCGAACGTCGGCGCCCAGGCCGTCACCTTCTCCAGCAGCGAGTCGTAGAACGGCGTGATCCGCGCGCCCGAATAGGCGGTGCCGCCGTCCAGGCGTATGCCGAACCCTGTGGCGCCGCGATAGTTGGTGAGCACGCCGTAATCCGGAATAAAATTGTTCTCCGGGTCCTCGGTGGTCACCCGGCATTGCATGGCGTGTCCGTTCACCCGAACCCCGTCCTGGCCCGGGATTCCGCTCTCGGGCGCGCCGATAGCGGTTCCGTCGGCGATGCGGATCTGCGCCTTCACCAGGTCGACGCCTGTCACCACCTCGGTGACCGTGTGCTCGACCTGGATGCGCGGATTGACCTCGATGAAGTGGAACGCGCCGGTGTCGTCATCGACCAGGAACTCGACGGTGCCGGCGTTGTTGTAGCCCACCGCGCGGCCTATCTTGAGCGCGCTCTCGTGTATCGCCTCACGGGTCGCCTCGTCAAGATAATGAGCCGGCGCTTGCTCGACGATCTTCTGGTTGCGCCGCTGCACCGAGCAGTCCCGCTCGTGGAGATGCACCAGGTTGCCGTGATTGTCGCCGAGGATCTGGACCTCGACGTGGCGTGCGCGGCGAATCAGCTTTTCGAGATAGACCTCGTCGTTCCCGAACGCCGCCAGGCACTCGCGCCGCGCGGCCTCGACCGCATCGGCAAACTCGGCCTCGCTCTCGATCGTTCGCATGCCGCGCCCGCCGCCGCCCCAGCTCGCCTTGAGCATGACGGGAAAACCGACCTCCCCTGCGAGGCGCGCGGCCTCTTCCGGGTCCCGGGGGAGCGGGCCTGTCGCGGGCACCACCGGGACGCCCGCCGATACCGCAATATCGCGCGCCGCCACCTTGTTGCCGAGCGCGCGCATGATTTCCGGCTTGGGGCCGACGAAGGCGACGCCTGCGCTCGCGCACGCCTCGGCGAAGTCGGGATTCTCGGCCAGGAAGCCGTAGCCCGGGTGGATCGCATCGGCGGCGTTTTCGCGCGCAACGCGGATCACCTCGTCGATGCTGAGATAGGCCTCGATCGGCCCCATTCCCCGGCCGATCAGGTAGGCCTCGTCGGCCTTGAAGCGGTGCAGCGCGAAGCGGTCCTCCTGCGAGTATATCGCTATCGTCTCGATGCCGAGCTCGACCGAGGCGCGAAACACACGGATAGCGATTTCGCTCCGGTTGGCGACGAGGATCCGGCGGAAACTGGTCTGCGGCTGGTTAATCATAACGCTCCCTTAGCGCTTTCGCGGAACTCTCGTCTGCCCGTCCGCGGTTCGGGCTCCGATAATCGTCTGGACCTGTTGGTGTCTCTTGAATTATCGGAGTCGAAAACCTGTACCGGACCGGTGTACGCCGGGGTTAGCGGCCAGGTCGTCGACCTGTCTCATCCTTCATGGCAAGGGCGCGATCGCCCCGGATCCCGAAGCCAGTCTGCGGCGGCTCCTTCCATCCTCCTCGCTGACCCGGTATCGGGTTGAAGCACATCGTCATGGCTTGCGGCTCGTTTCGACTGCATGTAAGCCCGGTCAACTCGTCCCGGCCGCCCTGCATGGACTCCGCGGGGAATCCTCTCAATAAATGCCGGGAACAATCCGGTACTTCACCCTTTCCTGATACTCCGCCCACTTTTCGGGTCCGTATTTCTCGGCGCAGTAGGCGTCGTCATAGCGCTGGCGGCAGGTGAAGAACGAGACGACGAAGACGAAATAGGTCCAGGCCCAGGGATTCGTGAAATGGCCGAACACCAGTGCAATGGACAGCGCAAGGAACCCCTCGCCCATGTAGTTGAAGTGCCGCGCGACGCCCCACAGGCCGCTGCAGAGGATCTTGCGATCACCCGCCTGGATGTATTCGGGCTCGATGAGGCCCAGAAACTTGCGATCGGGCCAGCGCTTGAACGTGTATTTCTGCAGGTTGGCGCCGCGCCCGATGCCCCATCCCAACAGGAAAATCGCGACCGTTCCGATGAGCCAGAAGTTCTTCCACGCAGGCAAAAATCCCGGGTCCGGGTAGGCGGCCATACCCCAGAGCGGGAGGATGAACATCCACCCGTAGACCACGAGGGCGCCCCAGAGCAGCTTGAAGCCGAGATTCTCGTGGATCAGATCGTAGGTATAGAGCTGGACGCGCTCGAAGATGAAGTAGTCGAACACGTAGAACGTGAAGAACGCCGCATAGAGGAAAACGCCCGGGTTGAAGTCCGCGCCGAAGCGCTCGTAGTGGTACGCGGCCCCCGAGAGGGCGTTCAGCGAGAACATCGTCCCGCCGACGACGTAGAGATACATCTTCACGTCGAAGCGGTTGCCAAAGAACGAAAACTCCTTGGCCCGCCCGTCCCAAAGCGACAGAAGCGGATTCTTTTCCCTGCCCGCCGGCTGGCTGTACACCGCGATGAGGGCGAAGATGAAGGAGAGGACCGTTCCGCCGGCCACGGCGTAGATGGTGGAGCGGTAGAACCAGTCGCGCGGCATCCCGGTGAGTTCGAAAGCCCAGACGATCTCGGCGACTAGAAACACCACAAGACCGTTCAGCCGGTATTTGCGTGGCTCGCCCGTCTGCGGATCGATGACGTAGCCGGGTACCCATCTTCCCGGCAAGACGAGCTGCACCACGAAAAAGGCGGTGAAGACAAGCAGCGGGGTGAAAAACCCCAAAATCGCTTCCGTCCGGGAAAGCTCGAAAAGGTGGCCGATGCCGAGCCATTGGGTCATGACCGAATTCCCCTTGCTTCTGTGACGCGGCCATTATGGATATGGCCACAAAGGAGGTCAACAACACCCTGCGCACAGGCATTGCCCTGCCTGACGCCCGACCGCCGTTCTGCTCCCGGCCAAACCCGGCCTCATTGGGGGCAAGGCGTCTTCATTTCTTTTTCTGCCAGGATTTCGCCCCCTTGATGGACTATTGAAAAACCCCTCCTCGCTCGGCATTGATCACCGCCGTCATTTCGGCGAAAGCCGGAATGACGATCAAAACCGTACCGCCTCGTAAGGACAGGTTGCGACTTGTCCCTACAGACTCCCCGGTTGATTCCATTCATCAAGTCACGGAATCAGGGATTTTTCAACAACCCCCTTGATGGGGAGAATCCCTCCCTCACCGCTCGGAGTAAGCCTGAGAATTTGATTCCCCGCGTCGAATGGGTTACATGATGAAAACCGGGTCGGCGTGTGTGCCGGTTGCGAGTCCATTTCACCGGGGAACCTCTCATGGCCGTTTTGGAAATCCTCAAATATCCGGCCCCGGTCCTTCGCCGGAAATGCCTCCCCGTCGAGCGCATCACGGAGCGGACCCGGGAACTCGCGCGCGCGATGCTCGACACCATGCACGATGCGCCAGGCGTCGGCCTCGCCGCTCCGCAGGTGGGGGAGAACGTCCGGCTCATCGTGGTTGACGTCTCGCTCGGCGAAGACCCCAAGCAGGTCCATTTTCTCGTCAACCCTGAAATCGAAAGCGCCGAGGGCGAGCGGATCGTGGAGGAGGGTTGCCTATCGCTTCCGGGCGTCACCGAGAAAATCCACCGCCGCGAGACGGTGCGCGTTCGCGCGCTGAACCTGAGCGGTGAGGAAGTATTTATCGACGCGCGCGAGGTTCTCGCCTTCGTCCTGCAGCATGAAATCGATCATCTGGACGGAAAACTCATTCTCGATCACCTCAACAAGACGAAGCGCGACGTGGTGAAGCGCCGCCTCAAGAAACAGGCCAGGGCCGCCTCCTAGGGGTTGTTGAAAAGGCCCTGAGAGGGAAAAGGCAACCCCCCCTACCCCCCCTTGACAGGGGGGCAA
>CAYTSP010000173.1:0-5179 GCA_964440505.1 uncultured Nitrospinaceae bacterium | reverse complement strand
TGATGAATGAGGGTTCGACCAAGCGGGCCAGGGTTTTTCAACAACCCCGTTCTTGACCCCGTATGGGGCGTGTGATAAACGCAAAATCCTGGGCCGTTAGCTCAGTGGCAGAGCGCTGCCTTCACACGGCAGAAGTCACTGGTTCAAATCCAGTACGGCCCACCATTATAATTTCGCTCGGCCCTCAACGGAATACGCCGGCTCCTAGACGTCGATTCCTTCCAGAAGTTCCGTCATCTGTATCTTTCTTCCCGCTTCCGCCGAGCGGCACGAACCCTCCACCTGCGCCAGGGCATGGAGGGCCTCTCGTGGGCCGGTTTCGGGCGCATCGCCCGTGCGGGCGCAATCGGCGAATTCCTCCACCTCGTCGATTATCATGTCCGCCATTTCGGGCACGGGCACGTCCGTCCAGCCGGCTTCGCCCGCCTTTTGAACCGCGAGCGTCGTCTCATCATTCGTCCGGTGGGCCAGGGTGATGTTTTCGCGAACCATCTCGAGAGAGACCACCGCCAGGGTGCCGTGCAGCCTGAGCGTGAAAACGCCCGGCGTCACGAAACTCGTCATCAGGGTCGATACGGGGCCGCCTTCGTGCTCGGTGATCGTCATCGTCACGTCGTCTATCTCGGCCGGCGTGGCCAGCTTTTTATGAACGCCCGTAACGCTCACGGGATCGCCCAGCAGGTAATTCAGCGTGTCGCAGTGGTGAATCCCCATCTGCATGAGGGGGCCGCCCGGGCACTCGTCCCGGAAATAGCGCCACCTGTCTCGGGTGAAGAACTGACCCATGTGGTTCGAGAACACGGCCTCCGCCCAAAGCGGCTGGCCGATGGTGCCGTCTTCTATCAGCGCACGGATTTTCCGGTGGCCCGCCGCGCGCCGGTAGCAATGCCCCACCGCGAGGGTCTTGCCCGATGCTCGCCAGGCTTCCAGCACTTCGGGCGCCTCGGCAAGCACGTTTGTTATCGGTTTCTCCACCCAGACGTGCTTGCCGGCCTCGAGCGCGGCGATGATCTGGGCCGCATGCACCTTGTTCGGCGTGGTGAGCAGAACCCCCTCCACGTCGGGATTCTCCAGTATCGCCTCATAGCTCGCCGCCGCCTCGCACTCATGCTCTCCCGCGAAGGAGGCGCGCTTTTCTTCGTTGCGCGTGTAGCAGGTGATGAGGTCTATCTTCTCGCTTCTGCGGAGGGCGTCAGCTATCGGCGTCGCCCACCACCCGAGACCCACGAGAGCCGTTCTGAAATTTTCCTGTGACATGAAATCTCCTCGATTCAAAAACCTGGTTCTTGAGAAAAAACTCCTTTGAGGATAATCCCCTTACATCAGACTCAACGGATCCACGTCCACCGCCAGGCGAACGGAGGAAAAGGCCGCCTGTCCGTCGAACTCCGCCGCCAGTGATTTGAGAGCCTCGCCCAGGCGCTTCGATCCCTTGGCCTTCAAAATCATGTGATACCGCCATACCCCTCGAATCCTTACGAGAGGCGCCGGCGCTGGACCCAGATATTCGACCCCCCCAGGCTCGGCGGCGCGTCCAGCGGCGGCAGCGCCATGTTTGCGTAAATATGAAGCCATCCATTCACCGGCTTTCGCCGCGAGGTGCTTGTTCTTGGACTCGAAGCGGAGTCTGGCCAGGCGTCGATACGGCGGATAGCCCATCCGCTCCCTCGCCAGGGCTTCTCTCTTGTAGAAACCGGCGTAATCATGCGTACGCGCGCACTGAACCGCGAAATGGTCCGGTCTGAACGTCTGAATGATGACCTCTCCCGGCAAATCGGCCCGGCCCGCCCGGCCCGCCACCTGCGTCAACAACTGGAAAGTGCGTTCGCACGCCCTGAAATCGGGCAGATGCAGCCCGACATCGGCCACCACGACGCCCACGAGCGTCAGTTTCGGGAAATCATGGCCCTTCGCCACCATTTGCGTCCCGATGAGGATGTCGATTTCCCCACTCTGCATGGCGCCGAATATGCTCTCGTATGCGCCTGCTCGACGCGCCGTGTCGCGGTCCAGACGCTGGACGCGCGCTCCGGGGAAGCGCGCTCTCACGGCCTGCTCGACGCGCTCGGTGCCGACCCCGAAGTAACCCACCCGATCGCTCCGGCAGGAAGTGCACCTGTTGGGCGGATGCGCGCTGTAATCGCACCAGTGGCACTGCACCCTGCCCCCGCCTTCCCGGTGAAACGTCAGCGGAATGGAGCAGTGCGGGCACTGGAGCGCCTCCCCGCAATCGCGGCACAGGATGACCGAAGAGAACCCGCGCCGGTTCAGGAACAACAGCGTCTGCTCGCCCCGCTCCAGACGCTCGCCGATGGCGGCCGCCAAATCGCGCGTGAGAAGCTCGGGCGTCTTCGGGTCGGAGCCGGCCTCTTTTCTCAAATCCACCAGGCGCACATGCGGCAAGGCCCCCCCCGTGGGCCGATGCGACAACGAGCGCAGGCGGTAGCGGCCGCTTCTTGCGCTCGTATAGCTTTCAATCGACGGCGTCGCCGAACCCAGCACGACCGGAATCCCCAGGTTCCTGGCGCGCACGATGCCCGTGTCCCGCGCATGGTAGCGGGGGGATTCCTCCTGCTTGTAGGAACCGTCGTGCTCCTCATCCACCGCAATCATCCCCAGGTCCGGAACCGGGGCAAAGACGGCGGACCTCGTGCCCACGACGATGGGCGCATCCCCGTTCTTGATGCGCCGCCATTCCGAGATGCGCTTTTTGTCCGAATAAGCGCTGTGCAGACAGGCCACCAGCCCCCCGAAGCGCTCCTGAAACCGCCCTAACAGCTGGGGCGTCAGCCCGATTTCCGGCACCAGAATCAGCGCGCCCAGCCCGTTTTCCAGGGCTGTCTGCGCAAGCCGGATATAGACTTCCGTCTTCCCGCTTCCGGTGACGCCGTGAAGCAGCGTGACCGAAAATTTCTTTTGCTCGATGTCCGCTTTCACCAGCCCGAACGATTCTTTCTGTTCATCGGTGAGGTCCATGGAGGGGGCGCCGGGTCCTGGGGCCTGGTCGCTCACATCCTCTTCATCGGGGAGAATATCTTCCTCGATGCGAATCCATCCTTTCCTCTCCAAAGCCGCGCAAGCGGCGCGGGCGCCTTTCGAGAGGATTTCCAGCTCCCCCAGCCGCAAGCGCCCGTCTCCCGCCTGATCCAGCAGGCGCAGGATTTCCGCCTGCCGCTTCGCGCGGATTGCCAGCGCCTCGATTTCATCCACCGAGGGCTTCCTGGACAAGCGCGCGTACCTGGCTTTGCGGGGCTTCGAGCCGCCCACGGCATCGACGATCTTCTCCACGAAACCCGCATCCATCAGACGCTCGAGTTCCGGGCGCGTCCCGCGCCCGAACGACGCCGTAAGAGAGTGAAGCGTCCGGGGACCTTTACGAAGCGCAACCAGGATGCGCGCCTTGTGGCTTCCCCTGTTTTCTGAAGGCTTGAGGCCGGGCAACCCCAAACCCCCTTCTTCGAACGCGGCCTCCACCCGCCCCGCCTCGCTCAGGCGGTAGCGCTCTACCGTTTTCTTCTCCTTGTGGGAAGGCAACGCGAATTTGAGCGCCTCCCCCCAGCCGCAACAATAGTACTCCGCCACCCATCGGGTGAGTTCCAGAAGCTCCGGCGTGAGCAACGGCTCGTCGTCAAGCATCTCGATAACGGGTTTTACGGACTTAGGATCGACCCCGGGAGGCGGGCTCTCTCCCGGCGGGTGGACGACGTATCCCGTCACCCTCCGCCTGCCCAGCGGCACCAGCACGCGCAGCCCGGGCGTCAGCCTCTCCGCGAGTTCATGACCCGCCCGGTAGGTGAGCGGTCTGAGTTGGGGGACGCTGAGCGCGACTTCGACATACCGGCTTCCTGATTCAAGCGCCGGCGCGGCCTCTTTTTTGATGACGTATTTCACGGACGAGGCGTCCCGCCGCTCAGGATAATATCGAGATGCTCGCTGGTGAGGTTGCGCCCGCTCAGGACCCCCGCGACCCGCTTGTCCTTCAGGTCCATTTTCATGGCGGCTGCCGTCGGGGCGGCGCCCGCGCCCTCGGCGATGACGTGCACGTCTGAGGCGAGCAGCCGGATGGCGTCGCACATCTCCTCCTCGCTCACCGTGACGATTTCATCCACGTATCGCCTGATCATCGAGAAAGTCAGTTCATAGGGCACGCGGGTGGCGAGTCCGTCCGCAAATGTGTCCGCCGAAGGCTGCGGCAGCATTTCTCCTGCATAGAAACTCTTGAAGAAAGCGGGGGCTTTTTCCGCCTGGACCCCCACCACGTGGACCTTGGGGTTCATGTGCTTGGCGACGAGGCCTGCGCCGCACACTCCGCTCCCCCCGCCGAGGGGGACGATGAGCACTTCGATATCCGGCTCGGATTCCATGATCTCGAGCGTCTGGGTCGCCACGCCCGCGATGAGGCGCGGCTCGTTGGCCGAGTGAACGTAGCGCATGCCGCGCTCTTCGCATTGCTCCTCGCACCACACCCTGGCGTCGTCGAAATCCTCCCCCGCAAACGCGACTTCCGCCCCCAGCCTCTCGATGGCCGAGATTTTATCCGCATTCGCCCCGTTCGGAGCCGCGATCAACGCCCTGACCCCGAAAATCCGCGCGGCATAGGCGATGGACTGGCCATGGTTGCCGGTCGAAGCCGTGATGAGGCCCGCTTGCTTCTCCTCCGGCCCGAGCCTGGAGACGAGATTCACGCCGCCGCGCACCTTGAACGCGCCGATGGGCTGCATGGACTCGAATTTCAGGAAATACCGGCACCCGATGCGTTCTGAAAGCACCGGCACCTCGTGAAAAGGCGTAGGCTGCAAGTAGGCGGCGATGCGTTTTTGCGCCTCCAGAACATCGTCGAACACGGGCTCGTGCATGGTTCCTCCAGTGGTGGGCGTATCACACCCTCTTATATCAAAATTTATATCCCATAGAGTGCCCGCAATGCGAGAAAACGGGTGTCTGCGCTATCCGCCTGAAAACCCGTGCATTACATCCTCATCGCGCGGCGCGGGCGGAGGCGGCGCACGGGCCGGTCCGCCCCGCTCGTCATTTCACCGCCTTGAAAACCACCCCCCCTACCCCCCCTTAACAGGGGGGCAAGAAAAAGCAAAGTCCCCTCTGCCCGGCGGGAGCGCATCGCCTTTTTATACCCCCCTGTTAAGGGGGGGTAGGGGGGGTTGCCTTTACCCTCTCAGGG
>CAYTSP010000172.1:0-20796 GCA_964440505.1 uncultured Nitrospinaceae bacterium | reverse complement strand
GCCGGCCTCGTAGGGCTGGAAGAACCATTTGTGCGCGTCCATCCCGATAGAATCGGCGCGCTCCATGCCCGCGAGGAGTTCCTTGCCCCGTTCGGTGACGGCCGCGAAGCCGCCGTAGGCGGCGTCGACGTGCAGCCAGATTCCTTCCGCCTCGCAGAAATCCGCCATCTCCCCGAGCGGATCGATGGCCCCCGTGCTGGACGCGCCTGCGTTGGCGCACACCGCGATCGGGTGAAGGCCCTCGGCGCGGTCCTCCGCCACGGCGCGAGCGAGCGCCTCCATGTCCAGGCGAAAGCGTTCATCGCTCGGGAGCAGCCGGATGTACTCGGGCCGGATACCGATGATACGCGCCGCGCGGACGTGCGCGCTGTGGCTCTGATCGGCCATGTAGACGCTCGCGCGCTCGGGATGACCCGCCGCTTCACGCGCAGCGACGAAGGCGTCCAGGCTGGCCGCTGAACCCCCGCTCGTGAAAAGCCCGCCCGCGCCCTCGGGATACCCGATCCATCGCCGGAACCAGTCGATGACGACGAGTTCGAGCTGGCTCGGGCCGCTCGCGACCAGCCAGGTGCATGGGTTGACGTGGAAGCCCGAAGCCATGAAGTCGGCCAGCACCCCGGGCCAGGTGGGCGTGGAGGGGATGAAGCCGAAGAAGCGGGGATGATCGTTGCGCGCCGTGAGGGGCAGTATCTCGCGCGCGGCGCGCTCCAAAACCTCCGTCGCCGGGCGGCCTTCCTCGGGCGGAGCCGCCATCAGTTGCTTTTCGAGCTCCTGCTGGAAATCCCCGTCCCAGGCGCCCTCCCCGGGAAGATTCTCGATCCGCTCCACAAGGAGTTCCGCCGCCCTGCGCGCCAGGTCCAGCATCGCCTCGGGCGCCATCCGAAGGCCGTCGCCGCCCAAGTCCGACGCATCCCTTTTCCCGGAATTCGCCATCTTGTCCCCCAGTCGTCCCGGAATGCTCCAGAACACAGGTTGAGTCAAAGGCACGTGTTCAAAAACCCGCCCCGCGCACCTCCCGCTCACCAGAAAGCCGGGCTTAGAGTAAACAACCACATGGAATTCTCGTTGGTTTCACACTCCAAAACTATGATCGACTCGCCTCATCCAGTCAAGACAATTTTCGGGATTTCCGCATACTCAAAGCCGCCGGGAGAATCCGGCGCATGACATCAAAAAACGACATTGAACCGGCAAACGACGCAGTGAGTTGCCAAACGCGAAGAAATTCTATATGGTGTGGAGCGCTTTTCTTCAGAGAAGTAGTCCTGTATGACTACCCGTCTGTCCGGGAATGAATGGGATGGGCTTGCGTTCATGCGAAATGAGGTATTACGCTAGACATATTATTCTTGCTGCCTAAGCATACACTCTCGCGATATCGGGTTTATAACGAAAAAATCTCACGCTGTTGGGAGGCAGAGCCAAGCATGGAAATCAAGACTGAACAGGAAAACGGGACCTTGGTTGTGCAGGTTGATGGCCGAATCGACGGTGCTACCGCTCCTGAATTCGAGAGCACGATAAAGAACGTAATCAGCGATGGCGACCGCGCCGTCATCGTAAATTTCGAGGGTGTCTCATATATCAGCAGCGCCGGCCTCCGCGCCGTCCTGCTGGTCGCCAAGCAGTTAAGTCAAAGCAATACGAAGTTCGCCCTGTTCGCGCTCGGGGAACTGACGCGCGAAGTTTTCGAGATATCCGGGTTCGACCGCATCATACAGATCCACGAGTCGAAAGCGGACGCGCTCGCCGCAACCACAAGCTAAAGGCCGGGAGGCAAAGGGGTAAAACGCTTTCCTGGCCGCCTCGCCGTGCGGCGCTGTGCGTCCCGGTCTCTACGCGACCGCAACAATCCTTCAACTTCCTCGATATTTTCTCAAATCTTCCGGGGCGGGAAGTCGGCGCGGATCACCGCGGCAACTCGATGATCATCTCCGTGAATTCGTCCGGCTCGGTTTCGACCCGTATATTTCCCCCATGCTGACGAATAATGTCGCTGGAAAGGGAAAGGCCCAGCCCGGTGCCCTTGTCCGTCGGCTTGGTCGTGAAGAAGGGGTTGAATATCTTCTCGGCGACGTCGGGCGGCATCCCGCTCCCGTTGTCCCGAATGCGAACTTCAATGCCGTCCGGCCTGCACCTGGTGGTGACCTTCAGGGTGGGATCGTAGCGCGGCGCATCTTCGTCGGCTGAGGCGGCGAGACTTTTTCGTCTCTCGTCGGTGGCGTAGCAGGCGTTGCTCACCATGTTCAGGAAGACGCGGCCCAAATCCTGCGGAATAACCTCGCATTCCACCATATCCGGATCCAAATCCCAATCGAGCGTGAGGTTGAAATTCGGGTCGGCCGCCCGGGCGCTGTGATAGGCAAGACGCGCGTGTTCCTCGATCAGGGTATTGATGTTGGTCGGCTGCGCTTCGCCCGAACCCCTGCCCATCTGAAGCATGCTCTCCACGATATTGTTGGCCCGCTCCCCGTGCTCGCGGATGCGCTGGAGGTTGCCGGTGAGGTCTTCGCCGATTTCGTTGATGATCTCGACCGGATCCTCCTCGTCCTGTTTTTTCTCCTCCTCCTCCGCTTCCTGTCCATTTTCCTGTCCGTTGCCGCTGTGATCCAGCACCTTCTCCAACTCTTCCTTCAATTCCTCCATCAACTCTTCGGAGACTTCCGAGAAGTTCTTGATGAAGTTCAGCGGATTTTTGATTTCGTGGGCGACGCCCGCCGTCAGTTCACCGAGCGCCGCCAGTTTCTCACGCATGACGATCTGATCCTGCGCTTTCTCCAGATCGCCCAGCGCGCTTTCGAGTTCGTCATTCTTGGCCTTGATCTCCTCGGCCAGTTTCTCCACCAGGTTCAGGCGCTGCACCTCCAGAGCGTGGCGGCGAAAGATCTCGAGCGCCGCGGCCATTTCCGCGACTTCGTCCTGTCCGCCGATATCGACTTTCTCCTCCAGGTCGCCATCGGCCATGCGGCGCATGCGGTCCGAGAGCCGCCCGAGCCGACGCGACAGCACGCGGCCGATGAACAGCCACCCGATCAGCACGGCGCCGATGAAGCTGATGGCGCTCAGCGCGAGCAGGATGTTGCTGCCGGTGCTGACGGCCTGGGCGGAATCCTGGGTGGCCTGGCGGGCGCTCATGCGGGCCGTGCTCACCAGCGTCTCGGTGGCGGCCAGGATTTTTGCTTCCTGGGATTCGTGAAACGCGAGCAACTCGCCCTGTTTCCTCTCGAGCGCCAGTTCGCGCGCGCGCAGGTTGAAACCTCCATCCTCCCCGATGCTCAACTCGATCATCTGTTCGAAGAGAGGCTCGAGGGCGTCGCGCACCGGAACCTTTCCGAGCGCGTTCATACGCCGCCTGATACCGCGCGCAGTGGCCTCGAAACGCTCGCGCAGCGGTTCGAGCTGGGCGGCGTCCGATACGCTGAAGGCGGTGGCGAGAAGCTGCGCGGCGATGGTGGCGTCCGACCGCAAACCGGCGATATAGCGGTAGAGGTTAATCCCCTCCTCCGAGAAGTGTTTCTCGCTGGGGACGGGCGCCTTGTCGATTGTCTGGTAGCCCGTCATTGCGTAGAACAACTGATCGTCGATGGCGGGAACCATGACGTTGTTCAGCTCCTTGCGCACCCATGTGAGCTGGAGTTGCAGGGTATCGCGCAGATCGGTGAGGTCGAAGCGCAGCAACACCAGTTGTTTAATGGCATTGAGGTTCTCGATCAGCACGTCACCGAGCTTCTTGATGCGCAAGGAGATTTCCTCGTTCCCTTCCTGGCGAATCAGCGCCGCAAGCGCCGTCTCGAACGCCTCCTGGTCCTTGGCGACCTCGGTGGCTATCTGGTCCAGAATGTCGGGATTCACCACCGCGGCCAGGCGCGGCGCGGCGGCCACCAGAGCGGTGCTCTCCTGGGCGATTCCGAAAGCGCTCGCCAAGAACGGAACGGTGCCCTCGTTCACGCGGTTCTGCACCTGCGCCACGAAGCCGAACGAAACCCATGCGACCACGCTCGCGATAACGGTGAGAGAAGCGGCGGCGCCGATGCTGAGGTAGAGCTGCGTCGATATCTTGTAGCGTTTGTCCAGGAGGTTTTTGAGTGTGACTTTCATCACTTATCGGGCCGCCGCATTTTTTCGGTCGGAATGTAGCGGCCGCCCTCTCCGACGACGGTCATGAAAACGGCGTCCGAACCCTGGTTGTCGCCTTCGCCGTAGCGGAGCTTGAATCCGCCGAGATCGATGGCGGCCGCGCGGCGCAGCCCCTGGAGAAGGCAGGCGCGATCGGGATTGCGCCCGCACAGTTCGAGGGTGCGGATGGTCAGTCTGCCGGCCATGTAGCCTTCGAAGGAGACGAAACTGGGAACCGCGCCGGGTTTGTGAGCCTCCAGATCCCGCCGGTAGTCCGCCGCGATCTTGAGATTTTCCGTCGTCGGGAAAGGAACCACCTGGGTGACGTAGATGCCGATACCGGCGGGGCCGAGTTCACGCACGAGCGCATTGCTGCCCACGAACGAGATCGTCACGAAAATCGGATTGAAGCCCGTATGGCGCGCCCAGGCGATGAAGGAAGCGACCGGCTTGTAGGCTCCCACGAGGACCACCGCTCCGGGGTTCGCGCGCCTGATGTCGAGCAGGGCCGTTTTGACCGCCGTCGTATTCCGTGGATAGACCCCGGTGACCGCCGGTTTGAGCTTGCGCCGCTCAAGGGCGCGGCGAACGCCCCGGTAGCCCGCCAGACCGAAAGAATCGTCCTGATAGAGCACGGCGATCTTCCTGATCCCCAAGTCATTGATCAGCCGATTCACCATCTCCTCGGCCTCCTGAAAGTAGGAGGCGCGCAGGTTGATCACGTTCTTCCATTTCGGATCGCGCAGGAAGGCGGCGCCGGTGAAGGGCGCGATATACGGGACACCCGCTTTTGCGGCGACCGGGGTGGCCGAGCGCGAGGTGGGCGTGCCGACGGCCCCGATGAGCGCGAAGACCTTGCTCTGCTCTATCAGTCGGCGGGTGTTCAGAATGGCGGCTTCGGGTTCATACGCATCGTCGAGGGAGGTGAGTTCGAGCCGGCGCCCGTGAACGCCGCCGCGCACGTTCGCCGCTCGAAAAGCGGCTTCGATGCCGAGGCGCATCTCCTCGCCCAGAGCCCTCGCGGGCCCGGTGAAGGCTGCAGATTGTCCGAAATGAATCCGATGGGGGGAAACGCCGGGCACGACCGCCTGCGCTCCCGACGCCGGGCAGATGAGCACGCCGGCGAGGAGGGTGAGCGCCAGGCGGATTCGTTGCGGAAGCCTCATTCACTCCTCCGCTTGACAAGGCGCATGTAGTTCTTGTTCTCCTCCCGTCGATAGGTCACATCATCCATCATCGTCCGCACCAGGTGGATGCCGAGCCCTCCCACGGCGCGGTCTTCAATGCCCGATTCGGTGTCCGGCTCGGGCGCGTCGGTCAGGGGATCGAACGGCCGGCCGTCGTCGATGATCTGGATGACCACCGCTTCGGGGTCCGAGACGAGTTCGATGTTGATTTCACCTTCTCCGCCGCGGCTCCCGTGGTTCACGACGTTGAGCACCAATTCTTCGAGCACGAGGTCGACCTGGAATTCGATGTCGGGCGGCCAATCCTGCTCCCGGCTGAATTCCCCGATCGCGGATTGAATGCGTGGGAGGTCGGCGGCTTCGAACCCCATTGTCAAAGATAGTTTCGCGCTCATTCACTCTCTCCGCGGCGATAAAGGGTCAGGCAGGTAATGTCATCGAATTGAGGGGCCTTGCCCGCGAAATCCTTCACCTCCTCGAAAACCTTCGTGTTGATTTCCCGGGCGGAAGTCGGCGACGAACCGCCGATAATATCCCGCAGGCGATCGAGGCCGAACTGCTCGGTCTTCTCGTTCTCCGCCTCCGTCACGCCGTCGGTGTAGAGAATGAGGGCGTCACCGGGAGCGATTGTTGCGTTGTACATATCGTAGCTGAAATCAGGCGCGATCCCCAGGGCGACTCCCGGATCCTGGGCGAGCAGGCTCGAGGAGCCGTCGGCATGCAGGACGACCGGTGGATTGTGGCCGCCGTTGGAGTAAACGAGTTCCCCGGTATTGGAATCGAAAATGGCGAAGAAGACGGTGACGAACATCGCGGCGTCGTTGTTCTCCTGAAGCAGGCGGTTCACCTCGCTCAGCACTTCGCCGGGGCGAAGCAGACGGTTCACCTCGCCGAGCACATCGCCCGGATTGGCGCGCGCGACGGCGACGCTGTTGAGCAGCGTGCGGCTCGACATCATGAAAAGCGCGGCGGGCACCCCCTTGCCGGAAACGTCGGCGACCGTGATGCCGAGGCGGCCGTCGGAGAGGTCTATCACGTCGAAGAAATCACCCCCCACGTCGCGGGCGGGCTCCATGCCCGCAAATATCTCGTAGTGGGGGCTTTCGGGAAACCGGGTCGGCAGGATCGACTGCTGCATCTTGCTGGCCAGGTCGAGGTCGCTTCTCAAGGCGACCAGCTTGTCGCGCGCTTCCAGGGCTTCGCGCAGCATGGTGAGATGCTCCAGGGTCCGCTCTATGGTGATCCGCAAATCCTCGAAGTCGATCGGCTTGGTGACGAAGTCGAACGCGCCCCTGTTCATCGCCGTGCGGATGTTCTTCATATCCCCGTAAGCCGAGACGACCACGGAGCGCACATTGGGGTCGACCGAGGGGATTTGCTTGAGCAGCGTGAGGCCGTCCATCTCCGGCATGTTGATGTCCGTGAGCACCATGTCGATAGAATCGCCGCCATCGTTTTCGTTCAGCCGTTCGAGCGCTTCGACCCCGTTGCGGGCGAAGACGAACGAATAGCGGCCTCTTCGAATCTCGCGCCGCATGCGTTGCAGCACGAGCTGCTCGAGATCGGGCTCATCGTCGACCACGAGAATCCTGTGCGGCTCTTCCATCATGGCCTCCCTTCCGCCAGCATCCTGTCACGCGCCTCGAAGGCCTCCCGTATCGACTTGAGATGCTCCAAAGACCTTTCAATGGTCAGCCGTAGGTCCTCGAAATCGATCGGCTTGTTGAGGAAATCGAATGCGCCCCTGTTCATCGCCGTGCGGATGTTCTTCATGTCCCCATACGCAGAAACGATCACGCAGCGCAGCTTGGGGTCGAATGCCGGGATTTGCTCGAGGAGCGTGAGGCCGTCCATCTCCGGCATATTGATGTCCGTGATGACGATGTCGATGTCATTGTCTTCGTTCAAGCGCTCGAGCGCCTCGACCCCGTTGCGGGCGAAGACGAAAGAATAGCGGCCGCTGCGAATTTCGCGCCGCATGCGCTGCAGCACCAGGCCTTCAAGGTCGGGTTCATCGTCGACTACGAGTATCCTGTAGGAATCCATCTTCCGGGTCTCTCCATTGCTTGAACTTCATCCGACCAATGATCGAGCATTTTCGAATTCCAGCTAAATGTATATAAGACTCGCGCAGCGCGCAACTCATTTCGCACCCCGCGGTGTCATCCGGACAAGGCGGCGCGGCGCCGCCAATCCCCTGAAACCATGGTTTGAGCGGCGCAAGCTCCCGGCATGAGGCCGCTCGGCCGCACGATTTCGTCCATCCCGACTTCTCTTCCCGCGAGCATCCGGACCTCCCGGGCCCATGCCCGGTTGTCCCGGCCCTCGCATTCGCGTATCTTGGTGGACGATGCGCCGCCATGCGCGAATCACCAGAGGAATCCCTGCTTTGACCCGCAAATCCAAAAGAAAAAAGAAACACCAAGGATCCGCAGAGCGCGGCCGGTCGCGTCCGGCGAGGGCGATTGGCTCGAAGAAGAAAAGCTTTACTCCGTTTGCGTGGGCGATCGCCGTCGCCGCGGTCGCCTTCAGCGTCTACTATCTATCGGGCGCATCGGCGAACAAGGCGCGCGACGTGCCCTCCCTCGGCAACCGCCACATCCGCGTCGGCACGAGCGGCGCCATCTCCTACAACACGGACCCCCCCACCTCGGGGCCTCACTATCCGACCATCGTTTCCTGGGGCGTGCACTGGAAGCCAATCGACAGGGGCTTTCAGGTGCATAATCTGGAAGACGGCGGCGTGCTGGTGCAGTATGGCTGCACCGATTGCCCCGAACTCGTGAAAAAGCTCGAAAACCTGGTGCGCGGCTACCCGAAGTACGTCATCCTCGCCCCCTACCCGGCCATGAAACACAGAATCGCGCTCACCGCCTGGGGCAAGATTGACACGCTGGAAGCCTTTGACGAGAAGCGCATCACCGCCTTCATCGACGCCTTTCGCGGCATCGACCACCACCCGAGGGGGAGGCGCTAGGGCGGAGCCCCACCGTCGCCGCTCCCGGCTTTCGAGGAGGAAACCGCAAAATGAGAACGCGCGCCTGTATCGCGGCCGCGATGTTGCTCGCCGCCACGCCGATGGCCGTTCGCGCCGCCGAGTGGAGCTACGAAGGTCCCAATGGCCCTGCCCGGTGGGGCCGGTTGAAACCGGCTTACGCGGCCTGCGTCCAGGGGCGCATGCAATCGCCCATCGACCTGCGGACGCCCGCTTCGCGGGCCGGCGCCGGGGTTGCCTTCGACTACAAGCCTGCCGCGCTCGAAGTCCGGAACAACGGCCACACCATCGAGGCGCTCCCTCCACCGGGCAACAGCCTCACGGTGGAGGGGAGGCGTTTCGAGTTGGTGCAATTCCACTTCCACGCGCCCAGCGAACACGCCGTGGACGGACGTCGCTACCCGATGGAACTGCACCTGGTGCACCGAAGCGCGGACGGGCGGCTGGCCGTCGTCGGCGTATTCATGGAATACGGCCGCGCCAACCCCGTCCTGGCCGCCCTGTGGAGGCGCATGCCCGCCCGGGCGGGCGTGTCCGGGAAGATCGGGAGCACCGTCAGCGCCGCCAACCTGTTGTCGGAGAAGCCTTCCTTCTGGCGCTACGAGGGTTCCCTGACGACGCCGCCATGCAGCGAGGGCGTGCTTTGGTTCGTGGCCGGGCAGACGATTCCCGTCGGCAAGTCACAGGTCGAGCACTTCGTCCGCGTCATCGGCCGCAACGCCCGACCCCTCCAGCCCCTTCATGGCCGAAAGCCGGTCGGCCCGCTCCGGCCATGATGCGCCGAATCGCGCGCCTCGGCTAACTGCCTGTTCCCCTTCCCGCGCCCGGGACCTCCACGCGAACCGTCACGATGTCCGTGTCGTGGTATTGCTGGTGGCGAACCGAAGACGCGAGGTGGCGCAGCAGCCTGAGCGAGACTTCGCGCTCAATCGGCGCGCCAGCGGTCTGCTCACCGAGCAGCGCGATTTTATCCTGGAGGTTCTCCTCGCCGCCCGCGGCGACGAACTCCATCACCGCGCCGCCGTCTTCCTTATGCGCCACCACGAGCAAACGCCGCCGCTCGCGGCTCTCATCGGCTTCATCCGGACGCAGGAGCGTCAGCAGCGTCTCCTCGCCCGCGGCGTCCAGGCGATGCGCCATCGCCTCATCCCAGCCGCTGGCCGAGGCGAACTCGCCGAGAAACTCCCTGATCTTCGGCAAAGCAGAGATGTCGAACGCCGCCTCGATCCGCCTGCGGCGCGGTTCGGCGATCTCGACGAACAGGGTCATGATCATGGCGACGAGGCCGCCGGCCGTCATTCCGTTGTTCAGAAGGCCGCCCGCGAACGTGGAGAAATACTCGGGATATATGACGCCGTTCTGAAAACCCACGCCCGCCCAGAACGCGATGCTCGCCACCAGGCCCTTCCGGTAGTCGATGCCGTCCTGAATGACCATCCGCATGCCGACCACGAAGAGCATCGCCACCAATACGGTCATGTAGGCCGCGGCGACCGGACCCGGTATCGCCAGCACCACGGCGACGAACTTGGGCAAAAACGCCAGGGCGAGGAACACCCCCCCGGCGGCGACTCCGACGCTGCGCGCGCCGACGCCGGTGAGCTCGGTGACGGACACGCTCGTCGAATAGGTCGTGTTCGGCACCGTCGCCAGGAGGCCGGAGAGCAGGTTGCCCACCCCGTCGGCGGCCACGGCGCCCTGCACCGCCTTGAAATCAACCGCCCGCGGCCGCCGCCAAGACACGCGCTGGATGGCAGCGCCGTCGCCCACGGTCTCGATGGCGCCGATCAGGGTCACGAACACGAACCCGGGAAGAAGCGCCCAGAAAACCGGCCCGAAGTTCAAGTCCAGGCCCGGCCACGCGCCCCGGGGAAGACCGACCCAGGCGGCCTCCGCGACGCGGGCCGTGTCGTAGATGCCGAACCAGCCGCCGACGATCGAGCCCGCGACCACGCCGACGACGGGCGCCCAAAGACGCAGCGCCCCCGTCGCCTTGAGCGCGATGGCGAGGATGACGGCTACGGTCGCCAGGGCGCTCAGCGGGGCGGCGAGCGGCGGGCTGCCCTTCGGCACTTCCTTGAGTATGCCGAAGACGATGGGCATCACCGTCACCGCTATCAGCATGATGACGGTTCCCGCGACGGTCGGCGTCAGCACCCGCCGGAAAAGCGAGAGCCGCTCGGAAAGTACGAACTGAAACAGCGAGGAGGCGAGAACCAGCGTGGCGAGCATCCCCGGCCCTCCCTTGGCGAGCGCCGCGATGCAGACGGCGATGAAGGCGCCCGAGGTGCCCATGATGAGCACATAGCCTGCGCCGAACCGGCCGATCCGGATCGCCTGGAGCGCCGTGGTCGCGCCGCAGATCGCCACGGCGGCGAAAACGGCCCAGGAGAGATAGTCCCCGGTTCCGCCGGCGGCCCGAACCACGATCGCGGGCGTGAACACCACGCCTCCCACGCAGAGGACGGCGAGCTGCAGGCCCAGGCCGAACGCGAGCAGGGGCGGCGGCTTCTCGTCGGCTTCGTAGCGTACGTCGGTGTTCGCGTGCTGGGCGGAATTCCCGGCGCTCATGTCGTATCCTTTCAGGCTGGAAAGCAGGTCTTGGCTGGAACGGAAACCTCTATTCGATGGTCTCGCAACGTAACCGAAGTTTCTCACACCCCTTCGCGCCCCTCAAGAAAAAACCCGAGAAAGTCGCCGATGGGCGAAAACCGGCAAACCCGCGGCATTTTGGGCAAAATATGCGGTATCGGGGGGTTCGAGGGTGGAAATGATGTGTTTTTTCGGTAAGAGATTACATTTTTGTTGACGAAACGGACGCGCCATATATACTTTTCACTAACGCTTCCTTGTCTTCCCCGGACGGAGGGATGACAACGGAGTTACCCTCTCCCGGACTCAGCGGCCATGGAGCTCCGGCGGAGGAGACCGACCCGCTTCCGGGCGGGTCTGACTTATCACCTGGAGAACTCGGATCAGTGAAAACCGTAGAGGAAATACGCGAGGAGATTGTCAAAAAAGCAAGCGAGAACGAGGCATTCCGCGCCGAATTGCTGGCCGACCCCAAGGACGCCCTTGAAAAGGAATTGGGGGTCACCATTCCCGAAGGGTTCAAGATCGGCGTGCACGAAGACAACATCATGAGCATCAACCTGGTGTTGCCGCCGGCCGAGTTGAGCGAGGCGGACCTGAGCGCCGTCGTGGCCGGAACGCAAACGTGGCAAGACTTCGCCAACGCCTGGAACAGCTTGAACCAGAACTCCTGATGCGGTATACCGAAAAAGTTCCATAATCTACTTGACAGGTTTGCCGAAAAGCCCCGGGGAGAGGTTTGGTTCGGGATGCCGTATTGTGGGTTTGATCGGCTCTGTGGCCCGCTTCGCTGAAGATGAGGCCGGGGCGCCGGACCCGCTCATCGCCGCCTTCCCCCCAATGTATGTATCCCGCTCGGAAACAGGGTTCGATGATGTCTGAGAATTTCGGGGACGTCTTTCCAAGGTTGCGCCGCTTCATTCCCTCCCCCCTGCTCGAGGGTCCGTGGTGGGATCGCCTGGTGGAGCGCGTCGGCGAACTTCCGAGTTGGCTGACCCTGAATTACGCCGCTTTCGAGTTCCGGTTGGGCAACCCCGCGCCCGCCGCCGATTATTTCGTCGCGGTGGCGCCGGGGCGTCCTTCGATGGAGTATTACGTCCATCTGGGCGAGGCCGCAGCGCCGGACTCCGCGGCGGCGGCCCTCGGGCGGATATACGCCCGCATGAACGACGCAAAATCCCCTGCCGATTCCTCTCTCGCCGGCTGGTTCAGGGCCTCGATGCTCGAGTACGACATCGCGGAGGTCCCTTCGAACCTGAACCCGGCCCCGGGCGTGTTCCTGGCGCTGCAGCCTGAGTC
Organism: uncultured Nitrospinaceae bacterium; assembly: GCA_964440505.1. Lineage (GTDB taxonomy): Bacteria > UBA8248 > UBA8248 > UBA8248 > UBA8248 > Bin107. The sequence continues at coordinate 8,607 of CAYTSP010000172.1, read as the reverse complement.
CGAACTGGATGAAACCCTCGCGGGTTCGCGAACCCCCGACCGCCTGGCCGCCGCCATAGCGAATGCGGTCGGGTGGGAGGAGGACGAGGAGGAGCGCAGATCCGTGGAGCGGGCCTTCGCCGCCCTGCCCCGCGACGGCGTGGTGGATCAGATCGGCGCCGTGGCGCAGCGAGAGCCGCGCTCCATACGCCTCATCGTGGACGGGTTGAAGCAGCGCAACATACCGGCGTTGCTCAAGCGGCTGAAGTGGGAAGGCTCCGCCCGGAAGGTGATGGACATTCTGGAGGAGATGCACGACGTGACGCCGGTCTTCCGGCTGGCTGTGGACGTCGCCGCGAACGGGGTGGGGCCGCGCCTGGGTCTCGAGATGTACAGGCCGAGGAAACCCTCGAACCTCGACTACTGGCTGACCTCGGGGCGCAACGCCTGGCGGCCCGTCGTGGAATACCTCGAAGAGATGAAATGGTGCCTGCCGGAAAAGGGAGCCGGGCTGCGCGCCTTCCCGGGGGTCGAGCGGCTCTTCGAGGAAAAAGGCATGTCCATCCTCTACAAGGGAATCAACCACTTCAAGCTCTCGATCGAGGGCGACGCCGTAGAAGCCAAGGCCTACGCCGCCCTCGCCTACTTCCGGCTCTACGCCGACTCGGAGGGGGAGGAGGGGGTTGAGTGATGTGGGGGTATGGTGAGGGACTCAATCTAGACGACGCGGCCCGGGGGTGGAATCCCACACGAAGGCGTCCACGCGAAACGGCAGGTTGCTCTCCTCAAGGGTTTCCTTGAGATCGTAGACCCTGCGGCTTTTGCCATGACCAGCGAACACGACCATATCGAGTCGGATTTGGGACGCGCTTTTCCCTTCGCGCGGGAGCCGTACACCCTGGCGGCGGTGTTCGGCAGATGCTTATCGAGCAAGGCCAAGATTTGCGTGCGCTGCGCTTCCGCGATCTCGACCTGTCCGCTCATTCCCAACTCCGCCCGCTCATGGTTCGGTAAAGTCCCGCCGCGTCTTCGATGAAATCGCCGACAGCCTCCAGGGCGGCTCGAGCCTTCTCGCCGCTGCAGGCGCGGGCGGGATCGACACGCTTATCCGCATAGTCCGGCCAGCGCTCCACAGGCGCGGCAATCAGGTCGTTCTCGAAGGCGAGCCGGAAAACGGGCTTGGGGCTGTTCGGAGAGTCCGCGATTCCCAACTCTTCGACCAGGCATCGCTCGAGCACCTTCCACAGGCAGTCGCAGCAGGTCTCGAAACGCTGGATGACCGACTCGGCGACGGCTTCGCGGAGCAGTCGGGGCAACGCCTCGTCGAGTTCGTTGTGATTCTCGTATTGCTCCTCGAGACGCTTGAGAGACATCCGATAATTGTCGTACTGAACCATCGTGCGCCTCATTACGCCGGAAACAATCACTCGCATCAAACCCGGCCATCATCCCGCGAGACATGGATTTGTCAACGAATCGAGACCCGCATTTCCCCGCATTTGCGGTGCGCGAGATGATTCGCGAAGAGGTACCCTGAGGGGTTGCGTTCCCCTCTGCGGCATTCGCTTCGATTCTTCCCTGTTCGGTCGGAACCGGGCTTCCCGGCAGCGTCCGGCGCGCGCAATTTCCCGCATTTGCGGTCAAGGGCTGGAGGAAGATTCCACCTATGATGGCGGGGCGGCCCGGCGCGTTCGCGGATGATTGAATTTCCGTAAATTTCGATAAAATCAGCTAAATTCACGGGGTTTTTCGGTAAACAAAATGGCCCTTTTCCGGCGCAAATCGGCCTTTTTTCGGCTGAAAACGGCGGTTTTAGACCCTTTTCGGGGCCATACGGCCCTAGAGCGCGCCCGCGAAGGCCTCGCCCGCCAGGAGCCTGCCGAGCTTCAAGCGCGTCGTGTCGTTCAGCCCGTCGATGTGGTAGCACATCATCGCGTCGCGCAGGTGGCGCTCCGCCGGGTGGGTGTCCATGTAGCCGTTGCCGCCGAAGATGTTCATCCCCTTGGTGCAGACCTGGGGCGCTATCTCGGAGGCGAACAGGGCGGCGCGCATGCCCTGCTTGTGGTCGTACTCATCATCGCCCGCCGTATCCGCGTGCCAGGCGGCGTGCCAGACGGTATCCCGCGCGACGGTGATGCTCACGTACATGTCGGCGAGAATCTCGCGAATCCGGGCGTGTTCGATGATGGGCTTGCCGCCCTGGACACGATTCCTGGCGTAGGTCATGGCGTCCTCGAAGGCGGCGCGCGCGATGCCGACGCCGAAGGTGGCCGTGGTCGGCGAGTGGCGCGAGAAGACGCGGGCCATGTAGGGCAGGCCGCCGTCCACCTCGCTGAGCCGCCATTTTTCGGGCACCTCGGCGTTCTCGTAGATCATTTCGGCGTTCATCAGAAGGCGCGCGCCGAGCTTCCCGTGGACGACCCCGCGCCGGAAACCCGGTATCTCGTCCGTCATGATGAACATGGTGGTGCCCTCGTTCACGGGAACGTTCGGGTTGGTTCTCGCCACGATGAAGTTGATGTTGCTCATCGCCGCGCAGGCGATGAAGTGCTTCTTGCCGTTCAGTATCCAGGTGTCGCCCTGTCTGACGGCGGAGAGCTGCGCGCCCCCGTCGATGTTCGTGGCGGGCATGATGTTGTCCGTGCCCGCCTGGGGCTCCGTCATGCCAATGGCCATCGTGGAGGTGTCCACGTCCATGTAGCGGGGCAGGAACTCCGCGCGCTGCTCCTCGGTGGTGAAGTGGCAGAGCATCTTGGCGAGCTTCCAGTTCTGGTGGATGACGGAGGCGAAACCCGCCTCGCCCTGGAAAAGCTCCTCCAGCAGGACCACGTGCGCGAATATCCCGAAACCCTCCCCGCCCATCTCTTTGGGCGTCGTGAGCGTCCGGATGCCCGCTGCGGAGGCCTTCTTCAAGGCGTCCATGGGAAACGGATTCGCCGGATCGATCCCGTTTTGGCGGTCCCACTCGGCCGCGTAGGGCCTTATTTCGTTTTTCGCGAATTCGGCGACTTTGCTCTGCCAGGCTTTCAGTTCGTCGTCCAGAATGTAATCCACCATGTCGGTTCCTCCGCATGAAGGTTCACGAACCCGATTTTCGCTCCTTTGTCTTCTCCAACCCCTTGTTTTTTCGGTACAACCGAATTAATTCCGAATCCCGCGCCCGCGCAGCCTCCCGGGCCGATTCCGCCGTCCATTTGTAAAATCCCTCGCCGCTCTTGATGCCGAGCAGGTTCTTCTCAATCATCTCGTCCATCAAGGGGCTGGGTTCCGCCCGATGATCGAGAGCGGGCTGGATATTCCGGTGCACGTCGCGCAGCACGTCCATTCCCGAGAAATCGTTGAGCTTGCACAACCCCAGCGCCGGAAAAAGCGGGGCGATGGAGCGCCACACGGTATCGACGTCTTCGGGACGCGCGTAGCCTTTCTCCACGATATGAAAGGCCTCGCGCCTGAGCGCCGTCGTGAGCCTCACCCCGATGTGCCCGGGCACTTCCCGGCAAACGATGGGTTCTTTCCCCGATTGCCTCAATAATTCACACGTGATCCGCGTCGTATCCGGACTCGTCCGGCGGCCGGCAACCACCTCCACGACGGGAACGAGATGGGGCGGCGTATAGTTATGGGTGACGACGCAGCGCTCGGGGTGCTTCGTTCGCGCGGAAATATCCGTCATCCCCAGACCCGAGGTCTCGCTCGCCAGAATCACGTCGGGCGGGGCTATCGCGTCCATCTTCTCGAAAACTTCCTGCTTGAGCGGTAAAATTTCACTGACCGCCTCGACGACGAAATCACCGCCTCTCACGGCTTCTTGAAAGTCCTGCGTCAGCGTGATGCGCCCTAAAATATCGCGCGCATCTCCTTCGTCCAACGCATCCGCATCGATAAGTATATCAAGGCTTTTTTCGATTTCAGCAAGGGAGCGAGCGGCGCTCTCGGGGCTTCGGTTGAACATCAGAACGCTCAATTTTGCCTGGGCGAACTGTAACGCCACGCCCCGGCCCACGTATCCGCCCCCGATGACAGCGACGTTTCGGATATCGCTTGTCTCGCGCATAATGGCTCCCGGGATGGAATAGACTCAAGGTATGAGTGAAAATGTACCACAGGCTCGTTCCCGAGGCCATCAGGAGGCCTCCCGCCAAAGCGGTTAAAAGCCGGAAGGATACATGATGGGAAAACGCACGGTTCTTTGTCTTTGCTTCGGCATCGTCCTGTCCGCCTGCGGCGGGGAGGGGGATTTCTCCCCGGCGGGAAACATGAACGCCCCCCGGCACGGACATACGGCCACGACGCTCGATTCAGGCGAAATACTCATCGCCGCGGGACTCACGAAAACCTCTCCGCTCGATGATTTCGAGATATTCGACCCGGACCGGGGAACCTTCAAACCCTACAAGATTGGGGGCCTGAGGAAGCGCGGCTGGCACAAGGCGCTCCTTCTGAATAACGCAGTTCTGATTACCGGAGGCTGGACAACCGGAGGGAAAGCGCTCAGAGATTCCTTTCTCATAAAACCCGGCGCAGGGATTCGCGCACGGGTCTTGATGAAATTTGGCCGCTATGACCACACCATGACGAAGCTGCCCACCGGAGACGTGCTCATCGCGGGCGGCAATGACGGGAAACGCGCCATCCGCCATCTGGAAATATATGCGCCCGATAAAAGGCGCTTCATTCCCGCGCGCAGGCCCATGCTCATGGCGCGCCAGCAGCACAGCGCCACGGCGCTTTCCGGAGGCGACGTCCTCATCCTGGGCGGCGCGGAAGGAAAGGGAGCGCGGTATGCGGAGCTTTTCCTGCCCTTTCAAGGAAGAACAAGGCTGGTACGAAGCCTGACAACGCAAAGGAGCCGCCACAGCGCCACGCGACTGAAGGACGGGAGGGTGCTCGTCGCAGGCGGCCTGGGAAAAGAAAAAACGCTTGATCGCGCAGAAATATACGACCCGGCGACGGAAAAATTCATCCCCCTGAAAGGCAAACTGCGCGTCAACCGCCAGCAGCACACCGCCACACTGCTCCAGGACGGCAGAATCGTCCTGATCGGCGGCTGGGGCGGAGAGGGACGAACCTTGGGCAGCGCGGAAGTGTTCGAGCCTGAGAAAGGATGCTTCTGGGCCGTGGGAGTCGAAATGAAATTTCCCAGACGTCTTCATACCGCCACTTCCCTGGGAGGAGGACGGGTGCTCATCGCAGGGGGCGCAACCGACAACGAAGTCCTGGATTCAGCGGAAATTCTCACAATCCCGCGCGAGGGAAAAAACGGATGCTGAGCTTCCGGGTACCGCGTTAAGAATAGGGTCTCATACAACCTGATCAAGCGAGGATAATCGTATGTCTTTGAAACACGTTCGACGCCGTGACAACCAGCAATGGATTCTGGATTACATCGCCAAGACGGCCGGAATGGTCCAGAACTTCGAAGACGACAAGTTCGAGCTTCCCAAGGGTGTCAAGAACTACAAGATGATCAGCAAGCTCCAGGGCGAGGACGCGGAACACAAAGAAGAAATCGCGCGGGCGGCGGAAGAAGCAGACATGCTGGAAACGGCGCTCGAACTCTACATCCAGGCGTCGGAATCATACCGCAAAGGACAACACGTCATCTTTGAAGATGATCATCCGCAGAAGATCAAACTCCACGCCGGATTGATCCGCTGCTATGACCGGGCGATTGCCCTGGCCGATTATCCGGTGGAGCGCGTCGAAGTCCCCTTCGAGGGCCAGGAGATTCAAATCATTCTCCATCTCCTGCCCGGTAGAAGAAAAGCCCCTTGCATCATCTACATTCCCGGGATGGACCAGACGAAAGAATTCTATCCCTACATCCTCCAGAACGACATGATCCGGCGGGGCATGCACGCCTGCGCCATCGACGGCCCCGGACAAGGCATCTCCAACATGCGCAAAATTCGCGTGACGGAGAACAATTATGAACGCGCTGTTTCTGCTGTGGTCGATTATCTGGTGACCCGCGAGGAAATCGACCCGGAAAAAATCGGCGTCTTCGGCATCAGCATGGGTTCTTACTGGGCGCCGCTCGCCGCAGCGACAGACGAGAGGATCAAGGCCTGCGCGGGAGGCAGCGCCACCTTTTCGGACAAGCACGTAATCTTCGGCGAAGCGTCGCCGCGCTTCAAGCAAATCTTCATGTACATGGCCGGATGCACCGACGAAGACGCATTCGATGAGATGGCCCAGAAGATGACGCTCAAGGGTTGCGGCGCGCAAATCGCTTGCCCGACGCTATTGGCCACGGGCGAATTCGACCCGCTGAGCCACCTGGAAGATGCTTTCCGCTTTTTTGAGGAGATCACGGCGCCTAAGGAATTGTGGGTGCTGGAAAACGAATTCCACAGGGTGTGGGGAATGCAGGGACTCGGCGGCCTGGACCTGAACCCCTGGGCCGTGGATTGGCTTAAAAAAGCGCTACATGGAGAAATTCCCGACGATCACGACAAGACCGTCTACATCAAACAAAAATCGGGCCGCGGCGCCTTGAGCGGCCCTATCCCTGATGATCATCCCAAACAATGGTGAATAGGCTTAAGGATAATCATGGAGCCACCGACGGCTGATTCCCGGAAGCGCCGAGCAGTTTCGATATCGTGCGCGTGACATCCAGAACGGCTTCGATGTGTTCCCTCCATCGCTCATCATTCATCCGTGAAGCGGGAGTAGCCGTGCTGATGGCGCCCGCCACCAGACCTCTCGCATCGAAAATCGGAGCGGCCACTCCGCACACGTCTTCTCTGAACTCCCCCTTGTTGAGCGCATAGCCCTGCGCTCTGATTCCTTCGAGTTCTTCACGCATTCTTTGAGGATCGACAATGGTGTGGGGCGAATACCCTTTTAATTCGGACGCCAAAACGCGCTCTGCAACTTCTGGATGATGCGCCAGCATCGCCTTTCCGCTGGAGACGCAATGCGCAGGGGCCGTCGCCCCCACGTTCATTTGGGTGACCACGGCTTGTGTACTCTCCATCTTCTCCAGATAGGTGATCCGATCACCCTCCAGCACCGTCAAAAGCACATTCTCGTTGATGGAATCCCTCAATCTCGCCATGTGCGGAATCGCGATTTCTCTCAAATCCATGTCCTCGATGGCCCTGCAACCTAGCTCGAAGAGTTTCAGTCCCAAGTGAAATTTTCCGCCTCCAGGCTCTCTTCGCACGAAACCCAGGGATTCCATCGTTGAGAGAAAGCGTGAAACCGTGCTTTTGGGCATATTGAGCTTGCGCGCGAATTCATTCACGCCAACCGGATTGTTCTCCGCCATGAGGGTGTCGAATATTTGCGCCGTTTTCATGAGCGAACGATTCATCCCCAAACTCCCGCACCACGCGCTGTTTCAAATCTTCGCAACTGCTCAGTCACCGGACCCGTTCTTGTCAGGCCCATTTCCTATAAACGCACTCCGAAATGGTTTGAACAGCATCTTCAAACGAGTCCAATTCCATTGACTTCTCGATCCAAATCCATTATCTTCCATTAAACCAAAATATGCAACATAGTTTCATTATTTAGAACAAATGCACTGGATTCGTTCTTTTAAAAACGAGACCTTTCCGAGACGAGGCTAGCGGAAAATCCCGTGCATGTTCATCATGCTGGAGACGACTTGGCCGTTCAATTTCATTGGGCTCTGTGCTCTTTCAACGCGGGCGATGGACACCAAATCAACCCTGCCGTCCCCGAACGTCCCGCCAAACTGGAGTATCTCGCCCGGGTCACCCAAGCGGCCGAAGACGCCGGGTGCGTCAACATTCTGGTTCCGACGGGTACGCATTGCCTGGATGCCTGGCAGACGGCATCCGCCCTGGCGACCCAAACGAAGAAAATCAAATTTCTGGTTGCCTTCCGCCCCGGTCTGGTGGGTCCGGTCTACGCCGCTCAGCAGGCGAACACCCTCGATTACTTCACGAAAGGCCGCCTGTCGCTGAACGTCGTCTCGGGCGCGAACTCCGCGGACTTGAGGCGTTACGGCTACCATGCACCTCACGATGAAAGATACGAGGTGACCGAGGAATTTCTCGACGTTGTGCATCGACTCTGGCAAGAAGACGGACCCGTCAATTACAAGGGCCGCTTTTTTCGCGTGGAAGACGCCCACGTCTGGCCGAAGCGTTATTCAAACCCCCATCCCACCATCTTTTTGGCGGGCAGTTCTCCTGGAGGAAAACGCACAGCTGCGCGTTTCGGCGACGTTCACGTCTACTTCGCCTACGAACCGGAAACCGTGGCGAAGGAAATTCAGGAAGTCATAAAGATGGAAGAGCAATTCGAGCGTGAGGCTCCCCTCGAATTCGGTGTGCGCCACTGCGTCTGCGTGCGGGAGACAAGACAAGAAGCGAGGCGTGCGGTGGAGGGCTGGCTGAAAGAGAGCGACATCGGCAACACCGCCACCTGGGCGGATTCGGTTCGCCTGAGCGAATCCACGAGCCAGTCGCGCATCAACGAGATGGCGTCGAGAGAATCCCTCTGGCTTACCGACACCATCTGGATGGGCGTGAACAAGGTGCGCGCAGGCGGGGCCACCACGTTCGTGGGCACGCCGGAGATGGTGGCGAACCAGTTCCGTGAATACATCGACGCCGGCGTAACGCATTTCATCATGCACGGCTGGCCTTA
>CAYTSP010000171.1:0-11912 GCA_964440505.1 uncultured Nitrospinaceae bacterium | reverse complement strand
ACCATCTTTTCCGGTGACCCTGATGAACCAAGAGCTTCATCAAGAACATGGCGATCCTCGTACGCGCGTGCTCAAGCGCTTCATCAAGAACATGGCGATCCTCATTTTCGTCATGTTCTCCCTGTGGGCGCTGTGGGAGATGTACGCCAAGGAAGCGCCGGGGGATTACACCACCAGGGAGGGAGACATCCGCCTGAGCGAGGGCAACTACGAGGAGGCGCTCGCGAGCTTCAACCGGGCGCTGCGCGAGCGGCCCAACCACCGGGGCGCGCTGATGGGCCGCGCGCTGGTGTTCATCCGGACGGAGCAATACGAGGAGGCCACGGCCGAACTCACCTATCTCATCGACTATCTCAGGAAAAACCTGGAACCCGACGACCCGACGGGCGCGGGCGTCATGGCGGCGGCCTACGCCAACCGGGGCATCGTCAACGACAGGCGGGGCCGCTACAAGGAGGCGCTCGCCGATTACATCGAGGCGCTCAGGACCGACGAGGGAGCGGTGGACGGACCCGGGATCATCGACAAGGTGGTCTACGGCACGCCGAACCCATCCAGCGTGCGCAAGCGCGCGATATACCTGAAAGAACAACTCGCCCTCCCGCCGGAAAAACGCCTGTTGCGCGTGCAGGAGATCGACGCGGCGCAGCGCATGCACAAACCCTGAAGCCCAAGGGAAACGGTTCGGCGATTCAGCGGGCGTGACGCTCTAGAAACGCACGATGCCGAGCACGTCCTGGAACAGGACCAGAAAGAAGAACACCGCGGCGATGCAGCCGAAGAGCAGGTGGACGAAATCCGCCCCGCCGTCGGGGTTTTTCGTGCGGATGGCCTTGATGGCGATGAAGCCCGTGACGAACAGGAAGATGAAGTTTACTGCATTCTGATGCTCGCCCGCGAAATCGAACATGACCAACCTCGGCTTGGAAGTTTAATCCACGCTATCTATTGTAGCGGCCCGGCGCCAGGGACGTATCCTGGATATTGCGCTCCTTCGACATGGTCTTCATTTCTTTTTTCTCGAAGTAGGGCGGCAGGAAAGACGTGCTCTCACCGGCGACGAGGTGACTCAGCCAGACGATGCCGGTCATGATCGACACCATGAGGGTGGCGGTCACGATGAAGCGCTTGATGTCAGCGGGGAGTTTTTTGCCGTAATCCTTGTCGTACCTGTGATAGGCGGGATCGTTTTCGTCCAGCTCGCCCTGTTTGTCGAGGGCCAGTATCTGGTGCGCATGGCGGCGCGCCCAGAAGGGCACCTGATCGTAGAGCATATAGGCCATGAAGAGTTGATTGATGAGTTCTTCCGACATCTCCTCGCCGTGCCATTCACTGTAGGCGAGTTGCAGGAACTGGAACTCTCCCACCTGCAGCAGATTCGCCGCCTTGGCGACTTCTGCGCGCTGGGCGCTTTCCTCCCGGTCGGGGCGGATGAGCGTCTGGAAGAAAGTCACCATGGCGTTTCCTCGTGGAATGACGTTTCCGGCGGCTTGAGCGTCGGCCACTCCACTCTAGGGCCTTTACCGGACCGCGTCAATTTTGAGTCTTGAGTTAATATTTTCTCATGGAGGATCAAGCCAGACAACCTCGTCCCCGCCGCCCTTTGTTCGAGATATGCATCCGCGCTCGTCGAGTCAGGGCGGGTGAATGGCTTCGAGAACTTTCATTTCAGGCAGTGTGGATTTCTGTGTTAGGATCATTTCATCGCACCATGCGCATTCGATCCATAGAGATTCGTTTTCATCCCAGGGCCTCGCTTGCGAGCGGGGTCTTTCCGGCATTTTTCCCAAGGAGGTAATTCGATGAAACGCACATGTTGGAGCATCGCCCTCGTAGTTGGAGTCGTATTCATCTTCGCCGCCGCCGCGTCCGCGCAGTCGGTCACCATTCTGGGCGGCGGCCTCAAGGGCCAGCCCTATCAGTTCGCCGTGGGGTTGAGCAAGATTCTCAAATCGAGGGCGGGCGTCAACGCCACGCCGCAATCGGCCAAGGGCATGGTGGCGCAGGCGCGCATTATCGCCAAGGGCCAGGCGCAGTTCGCGTGGGGCCTCGGCGGCCCGGTGGGCGCATGGGCCTACAAGGGGGAGCGGCGCTTCAAGAAAGAAGGCCCCAAGAAGAACCTGCGCGCCGTTCTGGCGTATCCCTTCGGGCAGTTCCAGTGGCTGACCCTGGCTGATTCAGGCGTCATGAATCTCAAGGACGTCAAGGGCAAGAAAGTGTCGGTGGGTTCCGCCGCCAGCACCACCCAGACGTATGCGCGCTACTTCCTGCCCGCGCACGGCCTCAAGAAGGGCGAGTATAAGGAAACCACGCCCGGTTTCCGGGGCGGGTTCGGCCAGTTGCGAAACGGCAACGTCGCCGCTCACCTCACGATGGGCATGGCGCCGATGGGCCTGGTGCAGGAGTTGGCGGCTCTCAAGAAAATCCGCCTGGTGGATATGGACGAGGCGGCCGTGAAGCACGTGGTCGCCACGTACGGCCCCGGCCTCACGGCGACCACCATCGCGCCGGGCGCCTACGGCAAGAACCAGGTGAACAAGAAGCCGATTCGCACCATCTTCATCAACTTCGGTTTTTCCACCAGCACCCACGTGAGCGCCGACACCGTGTACAAGGTCACGAAAACCCTGTTCGGAAACCTCAAGGAATTCTACGGCACGGCCAAGGCGGCGAAGAACGTCACGCTCGGTGGGGCGTGTGAGGGGCTTTCCTTCCCGCTGCACGACGGCGCGAAGCGCTATTACAAGGAAGTGGGCGCCAAGGGCTGCTAGGGTGTTCCGCGCGTTCTGATAACCAGGAAATTCCCCCCCTGTGGAGGTGAAAATCCACAGGGGGGAGGATTCTTCGCCTCATTTCCGAAGGTATGAACCGCCTTGAACGCCTACCGCAGGCTGAACGCCAAAATCGTAACGGCGCTCGCGCTGGGTTTTTCCCTGTTCGAACTCTACACAGTCGGCTTCGGGATTCTCTCGCCCTTCGCGCAACGCGCGACCATGCTCACCTTCGCGAGCGTGCTGGTGTTCCTCACGAGACCCATGCTGGATTGGCGCGAGCGCGAGGACATGGCGCCCTCCGTCCGCGCGTTCGCTATCGGGTGGGACGCGCTTTTCATCGGCCTCGCGCTCTACGCCTGCATCTATCTCGTGGTCGAGGAAGAAGCCCTGGCGGACAGAAGCGGAATCGAGACGACGCTCGACCTCATCGTCGCGGGGCTGGGACCCGTCATGCTGCTCGAGATGGTGCGCCGCGCGGTGGGCGTTCCCCTCTTCGTGGTGACGCTGTGCATCGTGGTCTACTCCTATCTGGGCGACGTGACGCTCATCTTCTTCTCCTGCCTTCTCGTATTCGTCGCGCTCAAGCGATACGCCGGGATCAGGATTGCGCTGGGCTTCGCCGCGCTCGCCCTCTTGTTCTTCCTGTGGCCCGGTCGCGGCTTTCTGGACCCGGGCCTGTATCCATTCAAGGGCGAGGAGCACAGTCGGCTGGCCGCCTACCTGTGGCTGACTTCGGAGGGCACGTTCGGAACCATCTCGGCCATCATGAGCGAGTTCATCTTTATCTTCATTCTCTTCTCCGCCCTTCTGGAAGCGACGGGCACCGGACAGATACTCATCAACCTGGCCTTCGCGCTCACGGGCCGTTTCCGGGGCGGACCCGCCCAGGCGGCCGTTGTCGCCAGTTCGATGTTCGGCATGGTTTCGGGCTCCACGATGGCCAACGTGGTGAGCACGGGCACGTTCACCATACCGCTCATGATCCGCACCGGGTTCTCGCGCCTGTTCGCGGGGGCGGTGGAGGCCGTGGCCTCGTGCGGCGGGCAAATCGTGCCGCCCATCATGGGCGCGAGCGTCTTCATCATGTCCGAGATCATAGAAGTCCCCTACGTCTACTTGATGCTCTACGGGCTGATTCCCGCCTTTCTGTATTACTTCAGCCTTTCCACGTCGATTTATTTCGAGGCGCGCAGGCTCGGCTTGGAAAGAATGGACAAATCGGAAATTCCCGACGCCCGCGAGCAGGTACAGCAGGGGGGCTACCTTCTGATCCCCGTAATGATTCTGCTGGCCAGCATCGTGAGCGGCGAGACGCCGGGCCTGGCGGGATACAAGGCGGTGGTCTCGCTCCTGGTGATGGTGGACATGGTGCGCTCGCTGAGATTCATACGGGCGCGGTGGGGAAACCGGGGCGCCTGTTTGACGGGCGCGCTGATCCTGGCGGCTATCTTCTTCGCCTTTGGGCCGGTGGACGCGCCCGGCCTGGTTTCCCAGAAGATCAACCTGCCTCTCTGGGGTGAGGTTCAGCTCCACAGGCTGGCGTTGGTTTTTCTCGGGTTATGTTTTGCTGCGGTTCCGGGGTGGCGGGGACTTCCCATCGTCTTTCCCGTCGCGCTGGGTCTGGCGCGCTGGAAGATCCCCACCGAACTCGCGTGGGTCGGGCAGATTCCCTTTGTCGGGATTCTGCTGCCCATCGCGTTGTGTTGCTTGGTGGTCTATCTGATCGCTCTGCCGGTGTTCCGGGCGGGGGAGACGCCAGAAGCCAAAGCGAGCGCGCGCGATCTGGGCGGCGCCGTCTGGAGGAGCCTGGAGGCAGGCGCGAAAAACTCGCTTGGCCTGGTCGCGGCCACGTCCGCCATCGGCCTCATCGTCGGCCTTTTGGTGCTCGCCGCTGTCGGCGTGCGCATATCGATCCTGGTGACGGAGATGGCGGCGACCTCCCTGTTCCTGGCGTTTTTCCTGGTGATGATCGCCTCGCTCGTCATGGGCATGGGGCTTCCGACCATCGCCGCCTACCTTCTTCTGGTCATCGTGGTGGCGCCCTCCGTCACGAGTCTCGGCGCGCCGCTGGTGGCCGCGCACTTTTTTATCTTCTACTTCGGCGTCATCAGTTCCATCACGCCGCCGGTGGCTTTGGCCGCCTATGGCGCGTCGGGCATATCGGGTGCGAACCCGATGCAGACGGGTTTCACCGCCTGCAGGCTGGCGGTCACCGCCTTCATCGTGCCCTATCTGTTCGTCTACTATCCCGAACTCCTTTTGCTCGAGGGGACGTTCTGGACGGTGGCCTACCGCCTGGCCGTGAGTTGCGCAGGCATCGCGCTTCTTTCGATGGCGACGATGGGGTTCGGCAGGGCGCCCATGAGCGCTCCGCTGCGCACTGTCATGACGGGCGCGTCCCTGCTCCTGTTCCTGGGTCCCCCCTGGCTGCACGTTCTGGGACTGGCCGCCGGGGGCGTGGTCCTGTTCCGGCAAAAGGCGGATTCAGGCGCGGCGGCTGCCGAGTAGGTGAAGGGGTCGGGCGCGGGGTTGTTGAACACCCCTTGTCCGGGGCATCGTTTCTACCCCTTGAGAAGGGGGGACAGGGGAGTTGGTTTTGTAGGGACAGGCCTCCGTGCCTGTCCTGATTGTAACCATCCCGCAAAAGGACAATCACGGAGGGCAGGACAACCCCGAGGAGGGGTTGTCCCTACGGGCTCGGTTCCAATGAATGCGAGATGGTTTCATCCGTAGGGGCGGTTCGCGAACCGCCCCTACAGCCGTCATTCCGGCGAAAGCCGGAGTCCATTTTGACTTTGTCTTTTCGTCTCTTTCATGTCCTCGCCCCGAACGTCGTTTTGGTCGTAAGGCTGGTGCAGGGGCGCCGCCGGGGAGGTGAAGCCGCTACTTGACGGTCTCTTTTTTGGCTTCCTCGACTTTATCGGGAAAGAGCGCCGCGTGGGTTTCCTCGAACAGGTGTTTCCCCACGGCCAGCTGCATGGTGGCGGGCATGGCCTTTTTCGCGAGACGGATCATCTGCGTGGACTTGTCGCGGATGTCCCACTGGGCATGGGGGTCTTCCCTGAGCCTCGAGACGTGGTAGAGCTCGCGCGCGTTCGATGAGAACAGCACGCGGCGTTTGTGCGCGTTCGTGAGCACGTAGGGTGCCGCCAGCGGGGTTTGCGCGGCGATCTTCTCGTACGCGGCGTTGGTTTCATCCACGGCGGCCTGAAACTCAAGATCTGCGCCCGCTTCGGCGATTGACGAGGGCATGGTCACGCCCAGAGAGATGTCGTAGGGCTGGGTGTTCAGGGTGGACATGCGGTGGCGCTTGAGCTGCCCGAAACAGGCGGCGGAGAGCGTCACCTCGAACACGCAGCGCACGTTCTCGAATTCACGGAGCACGGCGTCGTGTCCGCGCATGAGCTTGAAGGTGGAGGCGATGAAGCGCGCGCGTTCCTCCTCGCCCATCTCCCGGGCCGCCGCCTTACAGCGCGACATCGTTTTCCCTGAGGATGAATGGAGGAGCGCGGCGGCGATGAGCGCGTCTGCGTCCGGGGTGACGTCGATGAGGGCGACGTCTTTCTCCTCGGCGATGGGCGGAACCGGCCCGGTCTCCTCCTCCATTCGCTCCATGACGTCAGAGGCCGCCTCGCGAAGCGCCGCCCGGGTGTGGACGTTGTACTCGGTGGGGTCGGTGTATTTCACGAGCGAGGGGGCGACGCCCCCCACGCATTCATACAGACGTCGCGCGTATTCCCTGATTTCCGCGAGGGGATGCGAGGCGCAGCGGCAGATGACGTGCTCGAGGCTCCTCGCGCTCAGCGTCATGCCGATTTGCGATTCGGTGGCGAAAGAGACGATGTAGCGCGCGTCCTCCTTGGCCCAGCCCTCCAGCGTCTTGTGGTTTCTCTTCTTGGCGGCGAGTTCGGGGTTCCGGTCGAACACCCAGGGCCTGAGCTTCTCGTACAGCGCGTGGTAACAGGCGTTCTGCGCCTTGATCGTCCGCACGAAGAGGTTCTTCATGCCCGCTTTTTCGATTTCCTCCGGCACCACGAAATCGTCTTCCAGCAGGATGTAGCGCTGGCTCTTCTCCGTATAGGCCAGGAGCCTGAACTTCTGGATCTCCTCCACCGCGTAGCGGCTCACGCCGATGACGTCGATGTTGAAGCTCGCGTGCTCGGCCACGGAACTGTGCCCGTAACCGAAGATGATGGTCTGGTTGCTCTTTCGCGCCTTCTCCACCTCTTCGCGCGCGATGGCGCGGAGTTCGTCGATGGGCCGCGGATCGCGGCTGATGCGCGCGTAGGACGCGCTGATGGGCTCGGGCGTCAGGTTGTCGCGTTCCAGGAAATCGGCGGCCCGGCGCTGGAGTTCCGCCGCCTGCGCGCGCAGTTCGGCCTCGCTCATGGCGTCGAGGCGGCTCTCCTCCCAGCCGCGGGCGGCGGGCTCGATGATCTCTTTTTTCATCTGGCGGAGTACGTCGACGTCTACGTTGTGACCGGCGAGAACGATGCGCATGTGAAAAGCCGTTTCCATTCGGCGGGCGTAATCCAGTCGCTGGGTGGAAACGTCATTATGAACCTTAGACCTTGAAAGGACAAGCGGTAAATTTCAGCGAGGCGCCCACGCTGTGTTCGCTCTTGAGGACGTAACTCTTTAGTTGCGATTTTTCAATGGTTTTGGGATGATATCTTTCATGATTGCCGCTGAAGAGCCGACGCGCAATGCGTGGCCCTTTTGAGAAAAGAGGAGATTCGTGAACTCTCTCATCGCCCGAGCCATTTCCGTTCTCATCATTCTTGCATCTTTCGGCTGGAGCATCGCCGCCTCCGAAGCCGGTCGTCCGCGCAAGCGGCCCCCGCCGCTGGTGTCTGTGGCGAAGGTGGTGGAGCGCCAGGTGAGAAACCGCCTCACCGCCGTGGGAAGCGTGGCGCCCTATCGCCGCTCGGTCGTGAGCAGTGAACTCGAAGGCCGCGTGCAGTCCGCACCGATCAAGGTGGGCGATTTCGTCCGCGCGAACAAGACGGTGCTCGCAACGGTGGGGCGTTCGGGGCTCCAGATTGATCTGCGCATCCTGCGGGCGGAACTCGAGAAGGCGCGCCAGGACCTCCTGCGCCTGGAGCGCGGAAGGCGCCCCGAGGAGATCGCGGCGCAACAGGCCAAGGTGCGCGAGCGCGAAGCGCAGATGAGGAACAACGAACTCGAGTTAAACCGCGCGCGGGATCTGTATGAGAAAAAAATCCTGGACAAGGCCAGCTTCGATCGCGCAGAAGCCGCCTACGAGGCCAGTTGGCAGTTGTTCGAGGAAGCCTCCCGCAACCTGGAGATCGCCAGACTCGGCCCCCGGGAGGAAGAGAAGGCCCGCGCCAAGGCGGAGGTGGACCGGGTGCGGGCGCGCGTCGCACGGGTGCGCGACGATCTGGCCAAGACGAGGATTCGCTCCCCGCTTACGGGTTTCATCACCCGGGAGTGGGTGGAGGTCGGCCAATGGCTCACCAAGGGGGGGCGCGTGGCCGAAGTCATCGAACTCGACAAGGTGCTGGTGCAGGCCCCGATTGCGGAGCGGCGCATATCCCTGGTGCGCGCGGGGGATGAGGCGCGCGTGGTCATCGACGCCCTGGACGGCCGGGCGTTCAAGGGCCGGGTGCGCGGCGTCATCCCTCAGGCCGACCCCAAGAGCCGCACCTTCCCGGTGGAGGTGGAGATAAACAACACCGAATCCTACGACCTCAAGGCCGGCATGTTCGCCCGCCTGAGCCTCGAATACGGAAAGGCGGCCCGTATGGTTCTGGTGCCCAAGGACGCGCTGATCCTCAGGGCGCGCGGGCCTTCGGTATTCGTCTTCGAGAAGGGACGCGTTCGCGAGGTTTCCTTCGAACGGGGCAGAAGCGTGGATTCCTTCATGGAAGTTCCGGGCGGTGCGCTCAGGCCCGGCATGCAGGTGGTGGTGAAAGGAAACGAGAGATTGAGACCCGGCATGCCCGTGCGCGTGCAGGGCCGCGGCGGGAGACGCGGCCCGGGAGGAGGCACTCCCCCGAGGGGCGCTCCTCAAAGAGGCGGGAAGCCCGCCGCGGATTCCCGGCGCGGCGCCGGGGGATGATGTGTACCTGGTTGAATGTCGGTAAAAGCATGAATTTTGCGGTACAGAAATAAGCACAGCCGCACTCATGAGCGAGTCAAAGAAAGGCCGCCGATGAAGGAGAGGGCATGAATCTGCCCCGCGCGAGCGTCAAATACCCCGTCACGACCACCGTCGGGGTCATACTGGCGGTGCTCTTCGGCGCCATCAGCCTCTACTGGATTCCGGTGCAGATGACGCCCACGATCGACAGGCCCGTCATCACGGTGGAGACCGAATACAGGGGCGCTGCGCCCCTGGAGGTGGAGCAAGAGGTGTCGAAACCCATCGAGGAGAAGCTCACCTCGGTGGAAGGCCTCAACCGGATGACCTCGCGCAGCGAGGAGGGCAAATCGCGCGTCTTTCTCGAATTCGACTGGGACGTGAACAAGGACGTGGCCCGGCTCGACGTCTCGGAAAAACTGGGGCTCGTGCGCAACCTGCCCGATGATTCGGACCGCTCCACCGTCAACGCGCTCAACTCCGATGCGGAAAACCCCATCGCCTGGATGGTCGTCGAGACCAAGCTGCCCATCAACGAGGTTCGCATGGAGGCGGATAACGTCATCCGCCCCAAGCTCGAGCGCGTCGAGGGCGTGGGACAGGTGTGGATGTTCGGCGGACAGGAAAGAGAGGTGCGCATCACCCTCGATTACGCGGCCATGAGCGCGCGCGGCATCACGGTATCCGCCTTGAGAGAGGCCTTACAGCGCGAGAACAAGAACACCAAGGCGGGCAAGATCGACGAGGGCAAGCGCAGCTATTCGGTTCGCACGGTGGGCAACTTCACGCGGCTCGATCAGCTGCGCAACACCATCATCGCGCAAAACGGGAGCGGCGCCGTCTACCTGCGCGACGTCGCGAAGGTCTCTTTCGACTACGGCGATCTCCAGCGGCGGATTCGCGTCCGCCGGGTGCCCACCCTGGCTTTCGGAGCCTTGAGGAAAACCGGGGCCAACACCATCGAGGTGATGGCGGGGATCAAAAAGGCGATCGCCGAGATCAACGAAATCTACAAGGGACGCGGTATCACGCTCAGGCAGGTCTATGACGAGACCGTCTACATCGACCAGTCCCGCTCCCTGGTGGTCAGCAACATCTTCATCGGCGGGGCGCTTGCGATAGGCGTGCTGCTCCTGTTCCTGGGGAGCCTTTCGAGCGTCATGATCATCGGCGTCGCGATTCCGGTCACCGTGGTCTCCACGTTCATCTTCATCTTCGTGCTGGGCCGCTCCATCAACATCATCTCGCTTGCGGGCATGGCGTTCGCCGTCGGCATGGTGGTGGACAACTCCGTCGTGGTGCTGGAGAACATCTTCCGCCACCGCGAGATGGGCAAGAGCAAGTGGGACGCCGCCGTGGACGGCGCGCAGGAGGTCTGGGGGGCGGTGCTGGCCTCGACGCTAACCACGCTGGCCGTCTTCGTCCCGGTGGTGTTCGTTCAGGACGAATCGGGCCAGCTCTTCCGCGACATCGCCATCGCCATCAGCGTGGCCGTGGCGCTATCCCTGATCGTGTCGATATCCGTGGTTCCCATGCTCAGTTCGCGCATCCTGAGCGGCGCGGGAAAAAGATCCCCGGTGGATCGATTTTTCAGCCTCATGGGGGTGTACGCGCTGGGCAGGCTTTGCCGGCGGATCTACGTGGCCAACCTGGGCTGGCTCCTTCGCGGGGTGGTGAGGCGCGTATTCGTGGCCGCGCTGATCACGGCGGGCGCCATCGCCGTGGCGGTTATGTCCTTCCCTCCCATCGACTATCTGCCCAAGGGCAACCGCAACCTCGTGTTCATCATCGTTCGCACGCCCGCGGGGCTGAACCTCGAGGAGGTGGACAGGGTCGTGCAGACGCTGGAGGCGAAGCTCGACCGCGCCCCGGAAATCAGCCGATTTTTCGCCGTGGTGCGCACGCAAAATCCCATCATCGGCGTCCTCGCCAAGAAGGAATACTCCGATCTCGACTCCATGCGCGGTCTCGTTAAAAAGCTGTTCCGAGACCTCCAGGGGACGCCCGGGGTGCGCACGTTCGTCACCCAGGCGCCCCTGTTCCGGCGTCGGGGCGCAGGCTTCATCGGCGGAATCAACCTCAAGGTCGACATCACGGGAGACAGCCTGAACGAGATTCAGCGCATCGCCGCCGACGTGGGCGCCAGGGCGCGTGCGCTCGGGGGCGTGCGCTTCGTGAATTCGAGCTTCGATCTCGGAAACCCCGAGCTTCAGGTGCACGTGGATCGCCAGAGAGCGGCGGATTTCGGCGTGTCGGTCACAGAACTCGGGAGCGTCGTGGAGACACTCGTGAACGGAACCAAGGCGGGGATTTTCCGCGACCGCGGAGAGGAACTCGACATCATCCTGCGCGGGCCGATTTCCGATTTCACCCAAACGCAGCGGATCGAGGAACTTAAAGTCCATACGCCCGAGGGGCAGGTCGTCTCTCTCGGAGACATCGCCCGCGTTCAGGCGGCGCTCGGGCCGACGAAGGTCGAGCACATCGACCGGGACCGCTCCGTGACGCTCACGATCAACATCGGGAGCGAACTGCCGCTTCAGGTGGCCATCGACAGGATGAAAAAAGAGGTCATCGAACCGATGCGCCAGACGCTTCCGCTCGGCTATTCGCTGGGCGTGAGCGGACGGGCGAAGGACCTGGAGCGGACCTGGGCGTCGCTCAAGTGGTCGCTGCTGCTCGCGCTGCTGATCACCTATCTGCTGATGGCGGCCCTGTTCGAGGCGTGGAGCTACCCGTTCATCATCATGTTCAGCGTGCCCTTCGCCGCCACGGGCGGGGTTCTGATGGTGAGTCTCATGAACACGATTGAACCCTCGGTGAAGATGGACACGCTCACCATGCTGGGCTTCATCATCCTGACGGGCATCGTGGTGAACAACGCGATTCTGCTCGTCCACCAGGCGCTGAACCATTTCCGCGCCGGCCTGCCCATGCGAGAGGCGATTCTCGAGAGCGCGCGCGACAGGATGCGCCCCATCTTCATGACGACCACGACGACCGTGCTCGGCATGCTGCCTCTCGTGGTCTCATCC
>CAYTSP010000170.1:0-12584 GCA_964440505.1 uncultured Nitrospinaceae bacterium | reverse complement strand
TTAATGGGGTTTCCCTTTCAAGGGGGTTGCCTTTATCCTCTCAGGGGCTTTTTCAACAAGCCCTCTTCAGTCGGGTTCGATTCCGCATTTGCCGTCACGGGTTTTCGCAGCGATGGAGTATGCCGGAAAGCAGCCCTGCGGCCTTCGGTTTTCAGGCGGCGGAAGGAGCGCTGACCGCCGAAATGGGGGAGCCGTCCGGGCGAGGCGCGGAAGGCGTAAAATGCAAATAATAATTTCCGTAAAATTAGATAAAATTAGATAAATTCACGGGGTTTTTCGCTAAATTACCGGCAATTTATTTTCTTAGGCTTTGACGCCGCGGAATCCGGGCGCAGGAGAATTCTGCCATGGCCCTTGAGTCCGGCGGTGACGGCAATTGCGCGCAAATGCTGCGAGTTGCGTGGTGAAATTCTCCCGGGCGCGCTTTGCATCGGCGCGCGCGTATTGTAAGAATACGCATGGGCGGAAGGGCCTGATTTCACTGGGGTTATCTTTGGAGTAACGGACATGGCGCGGCGCATGATTTTTGTATTGACCCTGGGCGTTCTCGTCGGCCTCGCGGGCGCGCCCGCGTGGCGCTGGCTTGAGAGAAGCCTTTTCGAGAGCCTGCCCGTCTACTCGCAACTGCCTGATTTTACACTGGTTGACGCATCGGGCCGGGCGTTCATGAGAGATCGCCTGCGTGGC
The DNA here is from genome assembly GCA_964440505.1 of uncultured Nitrospinaceae bacterium. Classification (GTDB taxonomy): domain Bacteria; phylum UBA8248; class UBA8248; order UBA8248; family UBA8248; genus Bin107. Next base: position 11,897 of record CAYTSP010000170.1, on the reverse strand, counting down.
AAGGTCTGGGTGGCGGACTTCATCTACACGCGCTGCGAGGATACCTGTCCCCTGCAAACGAGCGAAATGCGCCGCCTTCAGCGGGCGTTCTCGGGCTCAGGGGACTTCCGGCAGATCTCCATCACCACCGACCCTGCGCATGACAAGAAAGAACTCCTGGCGGCCTATGCGCGAAAATTCGGCGCGGACAGGAAGCGGTGGTTTTTCCTCACGGGCAAGGAAAAAGATATCAAAGACTTAGCGCTCAAGGGCTTTCGCCTGAGCTATGCGACCAAACGGGCCGCTCTCCTCCCCGGTTCCATCGGTGAGCGGGTTTTCCGGCTTTTGCCGCCCAGCGCGCACGCCCATCATCCCGGGCATGAAGAGGGGGGAAAGACGCCGGGAATCCTGATATCCCACAGTTCGCGTTTCGTGCTCATCGACAGGAACTTCTCCATCCGGGGCTATTACCACAGCAACGACGTTGATTCCCTCGAGAAGTTGAGGAAGGATTTGAGGGTCTTGCTAAACAGTTGATTTATAGGGTAGTTACGTGTTTTTCATCTCTGCGATCATTTCGGCGTAGCCCTCCCGGTAGGACGGAAAGAGAAAGCGGTAGCCGCCGGCCTTGAGCCTGGCGTTCGAGCATCTCTTGTTCGTCGCCGCGCGCGTGGAGGGGGCTTCGGCGACCCTGGTTTCGCGCGGATTCGGTACGCCGAGCCGAGCCGCCAGCCAGTTCAGAACCTCGCGCCGGTCGGCAGGCTCATCGTCAACGCCGACGTATACCTCATCGGGCGCGTCCATCTTCATGAGGTGGGCCAGCGCGCCCGCGCAGTCATCGCGGTGGATCCGGTTCGTGAAGCGAGGCGGGCCCTCCTGGACTTCGGCCCGGCCCGTCCGGACGGAGTCAATCAGGCGCGTGCGGCCGGGGCCGTAAATGCCTGAAAGACGGAGGATTGTGGCAGCGTAGTCACTATCAAGCAGAGTTCGCTCGCCTTCAAGCAGGATGCGGCCCGAGTAATGGGTCGGCTCCGTGGGCGATTCCTCATCCACCCGGCGGCCGTCGGTCTGCGCGTAGACGGCCGTACTCGACGTGAAGAAGATTCGCCTGGGGCTTTCTCCTTTCAAATCAAGCGCTTTGAGTAGGTTTTTCGGGCCTTGCGTATACGCCGCCCGGTAGCCTGCCTCGCCGCCGCCGCCCGAGGCGATGGTGTAGAAGATGAAATCAAGGCCATTCGGGAGTTGGTTGCTCAGGTCCTCGTCGTGGATATCCGCGCTCAGCGGTTTGATGGATTGGGGCATGTTTTCGGGATTTCGGCGCATCCCCCAGACGAGATGGCCCTTATCTGAGAGCGCCGCTCCTAGCGCAGCGCCGACATACCCGCAACCCACGATCAGAACGTTCGCCATGAAGGGCCTGCTCTTTGAAATCGTTTGACTTACGGCGCTTCGAGGGAGGGCACTTTGCCGCGAAATATGCTTTTCAGATGATGGGGCATGACGCGCAGACCGGCGTAGAATGGCCCGAATTCGCCATACCAGACGCTGGCCTCATCGAAGCGCATTTCGTATACGAGGCGCTTGAAGACGAGCGGATCTTCCGAGAACAGGTACACCCCCCATTCCCAGTCGTCGAAGCCGATGCTGCCCGTGATGATTTGCTGAACGCGGCCGGCGTACCTTCTGCCCACGAAACCGTGTTCGCGCATCATTTGCTGGCGTTCTTCTATGGGCAGGCCGTACCAGTTCTTCTCCTCGCCCCTGCGCTTGTTCATCGGGTAAAAACACAGATATCTCGTTTTCGGGATATCCATGTAGAGGCGCTCTTTCATGCGCTCGCGCTGGTTGTCCATCTCTTCGGACCACTTCGACTTCCAACCGTCGCTTCCCGGCTCGAGACCCTCATTCACGAACTGGGCGTGGAGCTTCACGGTCATTTCGTAAAGGCCGAGCTCCAGAAACGAGAGGTAGGACGTGGTCTCGTCCATATATTCCGTCAGAGCGAGCCGCCGCAGGCCCAGTTCGACTTCACCCAGCGCGTCGAGCGTGGGTCTGAAATGCAGGAACAGCAGGTCACCTTTGTGGCCCAGCAGGCTGAAAAGTGCACTCTCGCCGGATTCGGGCCGGGCGATGGAGGCGAAGTATTCCGTCGCTTCATCCAGGATGCGGTGCTGCCGGGCGTTCTCCAGGCGATTCCAGGCAGGCCAGTTGACCCTGAAAATGTGATGAAGAATGGCCCACCCATCAAGCGTTTCGGGCATTTTGGCGTCTTTCAAGTTCGGATTCACTGTCAACTCCTGGAGAATTGAACGTATCGGCGATGCGTCGCCTTTGGAAAGAGATACCCCAGAGTCCGCCATGTTGCAAACATCAAGGCCCAGGAGTCGTTTCGGTTACCGGGAAGGATGTATTCCTTCCGGCGACGGATTCAACGCACTTTTTTTGAGCATTCTGCCTGGTGACGCAATGAATTCCGAAGTCTACCATCGAGAGGGTTGACTTAAAGTGAAAGGTGCATTACTTGAATGGAGCAGGTTTGAATTCTTGGCGGTTCCGGTTTGATTAGATGTCAATTTTAGAGGTTCCGTAGCTGAGGCCACCGATATTTCGTGTGCGAATGATTGCGCGCACGCTTTTTGGAAACAGTAGCTGCCAACCTGATAAATACTTTGAGAGGAGTAGGCATGATTCCCAAACGCTTTCAATTGTGCTGGATGTTTGCGGTGTTGTTGAGCATCGCATTAGCTGGCTCCGCGGACGCTTATAAAGAAGGAAAAGTAAGCGGTGGGGGGTCCATCACCGGAGCGATCAAGTTCGATGGCGCGGCCCCGAAGCTCAAAACATTATCCGTGAACAAGGACAAGAAAGTTTGTGCGAAGAAACCAATTAAGGATGAGAGTCTGGTCGTGAAAGACGGCGGCGTGGCATGGGCCGTCGTGTCCCTGAAAGGCGTGAAATCCGGCAAGAAGTGGTCCAAAAGCCAGAAAAAAGCGGAGGTTGACCAAAAAGGATGCGTCTACCTGCCCCGCGTGGTAGTGATGAAGACAAAGACGAAACTGTTGATGAAAAACAGTGACAAGATTCTCCACAACGTTCACACCCATCCTGGTAAAACGGGAAACTCGGTAGCCAATATCGCGCAGCCTAAGTTCAAGAAAAAATTGAGAATGTCGACCCGCTATTTCAAGAAACCCGGCATCCTGAAAGTGACCTGCGACGTTCATGACTGGATGAAAGGGTATATTGTCGTAGCGGATAACCCCTATGTCGGCGTTACGGGCGCCGGAGGGAAATTCGAGATAAAAGATGTTCCCGCGGGTTCCTATACCCTCGAGATTTGGCACGAGGTTTTGGGCAAGAAATCCATGAAAGTGTCGGTGAAGGGTGGCGCCGCTACGGCTGTGAACGTAACGCTGAAAAAATAATCCCGAATCAAACGCACAAAAGGCGGCGGTGAAATAACCGTCGCCTTTTGTGTAGATTCAAGTTTGTTTTTATCGTTTTCTTCTGCCGGCAGCTATTGTGGCTATCGCGCTCGCTATCGAGTCCATTTCTTCTTCCGTGTTCAAATAATGAATCGAAACTCTCACGGCGGGAGGCTCCGTGACCACTGCCCGGAGGATGATTTGGTGTTTCCTGTAGAGCCTGTCCACCACGTTTTGAGATTCGACGTTCCTGATCCGAAAAGAAACCAGACCAGATTGAGCCTCGCCTTGGGGCGTAATGACATCAACGTTCCTGATCCCACGGATTTGCGACATCAGGCGATTCGCGAGTGCCAGAATTCTTTTTTCAATGGATACGGGCCCCGTTCTCCTGAAGTGTTCGACCGCAGTCCGGAATCCCAGGAAACCAGGTGTATTGAGGGTGCCGACTTCATAGCGCATCGCGCTCGGCTCCGGGGTAAAAGACAGGGTTTTTAATCTCTTTGCTTTAGCTGAGCGGAAACTTGCAGATGAAAGTTGAATCTTTTTGCCTGCTCCACGTCTTATATATACGGCGCCCGTACCATCCGGACCCATCAGCCATTTTTGACCTGATATGGTGTAGACATCAACACCGGTGTCTTTGATTTTAACTGGTATATGCCCGACAGATTGAGCTCCATCTACGATGAGCAGCGCGCCTGCGGAGACGCATATGTGACCGATTGCTTCAAGAGGGAGTCTCCTGCCATTCAGCCACGAAATATGGCTCACGCAAACCACCCTTGTGTTCGGGGTGATGGCGTTTTCCAGATTTTGGAGAAGTTGCTCATCGTTTTGACCGGTTTTGAATAGTTTCACCTCGATGGGATTTCTCTTCCGCCATACCAGCCAGGGCAGGTAGCCGCCTGGATGCTCTAAATCCGAGACAATCACCTCGTCCCCTGCATTCCAAGTTAATCCGGAAGCCGCGATGTTGATTCCGACCGTTGTATTGTTGGTCAGGGCTATTTCCGAGGCTTCTGCGCCGATGAGTTTCGCGCAGCTCTCTCGTGTGCGTTTCAGGGCCTTTGTGGTTTCATTCCTGATTTTCGGGTGAAATGAACCGAGTTCTAATTCGCGTTTTGTGAACTTGTCCATTTCATGAAGAATCGATTTCGAGGATGGCCCCCCGCCACCCCAATTAACGTAAATTTGATGGGACAGGGCCGGGACATCTGTCCGCAACCGTTGGATTTTATGATTATCGAGAGGCATTGTTGATTCCTTATGGGAAATTTTATCTTGCGTCCGGACGGATTACTCTCTTATCTCCTACTCGCAGTGTAATACGCGCCGTATCAAAATATTCAAGCAAAGGTATGGCGTGTTTTCTGGTAATGCCCAACAGATCCCGAAATTCCGCCGCCGTAATTTCGTTGTTTTGCGACAGATGTTCTCTAAGAAATTTTTCTGCTTCGCTTAAAGCATTTTCATGATAGATAATGTTGTCCTTCAGTCGCAACAGAGCACCTTCGTCGATGAGGATTTGCAGGGCATTTTGATTTGAATTGCCTTTACCGCCGTTTAGTGAGAATGCGTCATCGACGGATGGCGGTTGAAAATGGGCGTTTTTGAAAATCGTCTCTAGTTTTGTTTTCACTTCTCCGAGCGTTTCATCAATTTCTACTGAATGGGAAGCGAGTCTTAGGATGGCGCCATTTTCAACGATTTCGTTTGATTCGCTTAAATGTTTGAGTGCCGCAGCGAATATTTTTTCATTGATGCCGCCCGACTTGCCGCGAACTTCTTCCCTGGGTGCCCCTGTGCGAAGAGGGTTCTCAGCATGATAGTCACTCAAAAAAGAAAGAATGTTTTTCTGGGCGGTGTTGAAATGCGATGTAGTCATGGAGAAAAAATTGGCTTGGTCGATAATCTGCACTTCTCCATGGGCAGATAATTCCTGAATGGTTTTTTGTATATCGCTCGGCTTTAGTGTGAGACGGCCTGTGATGTCTTCGAGTTCAACCCCGTTCAACCGTGAGTCCCGAAGCAATATGAGCAGTCTTTCCGTCTCATCCCCTTGATAAAGTGATTTCAGGTGGTCGATGGATGAACTTCTTAATCGTCTATGCTTGCGAGGCATGATATCCAGGATTTCCCCACCACCTATTGTGATGATTGGCGAATAACTCCTGATGACGAATCGGTCTCTGGGCAATACGACGATAGGCTCCTCCAGCCGTATTTGGGCAAAAGTGCTATCTCCCGGTTCGAGCACGTCTCGTCCGATGAGAGATATCCTGCCCATGATCTCGGCGGTCCCCGCATGGAACCGGATGCGGTTTCGAGTTTTCAGCGGGCGGGGCGCGTCGGCCAGATGTTCCAGATGAACGTCGAGCATATACGTTGTCTTCAGTTCACCACGATGACCGATGATGTCTCCCCTGAACACTTCGGTGCGCTCAAGGCCCTGGAGATTCACGGCGGTTCTGAGGCCGGCAGTCGATTTTTCCACGGGCTCCCCATGAACTTGCAAACCACGAACGCGCGCCTGAAGAGCCTTGGGATAAACTTCAACCTGCTCGCCAACAGCCACACTTCCACTGAACAAAGTTCCCGTAATCACGACACCGAAGCCCCGCATCGTGAAGACGCGGTCAATCGGTATTCGAAAGATACCCGTTTCACTTTTTGCGGGTGTTTGATTTGCGATTTCGTGCAAAGTTTTTTCGAGATTTTCCAGACCATCTCCAGTGTGAGCCGAAACCGGCACGATGGGTTTTTCTTCCAAGAAGGTACCTTTGACGAAGTCCTGTATATCGTCCGTCACAAGTTCAACCCATTCCGGTTCGACCAGATCTGTTTTGGTGAGCACGACGAGACCGGTTTTTATGCCGAGAAGTCGGCAAATAGACAGATGCTCCCTCGTTTGCGGCATGACGCCTTCATCGGCAGCAATGATCAGCATGACCAAATCGATGCCGCCGACTCCCGCCAGCATGTTTTTTACGAACCGCTCATGGCCCGGTACGTCGACTATGCCTGCATGGATGTTATCGAGAGCCAACTCGGCGAACCCGAGCTCGATGGTGATGCCGCGTTCCTTTTCCTCTTTGAGGCGATCGGTATCCGTGCCGGTCAATGCCTTGACGAGAGAGGTTTTGCCGTGATCGATATGGCCGGCGGTTCCGATGACTACGTGTTTCATGAGGTGGTTTCGCCTTCGTGGTTGATAGGCGAGTTATGAAAAAATCGATCAGTCATGTCGTTGGATAAATTCCAGGATGGACTCATTGAATTCACCCGGTTTTTCGATATAAACGAAATGGCCGCCTTCGTCGAAGATTTTTAATTCAGCACCGGGAATGGCTTCACGCAATTGATAAGAATAATACGGCGGAGTGACGACGTCGTCTTGTGCAACGGCCACCAGCACCGGACATGTGATTTGACCCAGGCGGTCCATCTGATCATGCGCAATAATGCAGTCGATTCTCTCGGCCATGATCTCGGCGGGAGGCGCGTTGGCGATCGATTGGTTCTCCTGCATTTGGATTTCTTGAAAATTGTCGGTGAAAAACTTTGGGCTGTGCAAGGTGAATGTCGAGAATCTCGTATAGGTTTCCCATCCCATCTCAAGCAGGACTTCTTTGCGCACGCTGAACTGGCGGGTGAAATATGCGTCGCTCTTGGGCCAGGAACTTACGATAGACCCGCTTTTTACACGCTCGGGATAGTCAATACACATGACTTGAATAATGGCTCCCCCGGTTGAACTGCCGACGAGATGCGCTTGTTCTATTTCCAGATCATTCATGATTGCGACGATATCTTTCGCCATGTTGGGGACGCTGTAAACCCCGCTCGGTTTCGCGCTTTTTCCTGTTCCCCTGTGGTCATGGAGGATGAGGGGTTTGGTCGCGGAAAAGGCGTCGATTTGTTTCGCCCATATACCGCGAATGCCCCCCAGTCCGGTGATCAGGAATACAGGCGTATCGGTATGTTGGGGGTTGATGACTTCATAATCTATGGCAACACCATCGGAATGAACGGTTGGCATCGGAAAATTGTCCCCTTTTTCGTAATTGGTTGAAAATTATACACAGAAAAGGCTGAAGATTACTTTGCGAATTCGTTGAGAATAGCGCCGAGTTGATTTATTTCCTCTTCTCTAATGCATCGCAGGTCTAGTATCACCTTATCCTCACGAATGCGCGCCACGACAGGTGGAGTCGCATTACGCAACTTGGTTTCCAATGATTTGGCGGAAAAAATTTTGGGAGATAATGTCACGGCACAACTATCGAGTTTCGCCAGTGGCATGGCTCCGCCGCCTACCATCCCTGAAGTTTCTTCCACCTTTGCGCCGAGCACGAAACAAGTATGTTCCCCCATCAGATTCATCAGGGATTCCGCCTGTTTATTCAGATTTTTTTGTTTTGCGGACAACATTTGAAGAGTCGGGATCTGGCTGTGGGCAGCATCAGGATCAAGATACGCCCTGAGTGTAGCCTCCAAGGCGGCGAGCGTAAGCTTATCGAGCCTGAGAATGCGCATGAGTGGGTGTTTTTTCATTTTCTCTACCCATAGTGCCTTGCCAACAACAATACCAGCCTGTGGGCCACCGAGAAGCTTGTCCCCGGAAAAGGTTACGACATCGATTCCTGCTTGAATTGATTCTATGGCGGTGGGTTCATGAGGTAGTCCATCAATTGGTAGAAGCGAACCACTCCCGAGATCTTCTAGCGTGGGTACATTTGTTTCCCTGCTGAGTTCTGATAGTTCATCGCGGGGTACTTCTTCCGTGAAGCCGACAATCCTGTAATTACTGGTATGCGCTTTCAGCAGCAAAGCTGTATCTTGGGTGATAGCATTGCGGTAATCGGATATCCTCGTTTTGTTCGTCGTCCCTACTTCTACTATTGTTGCGCCGCTTTGGCGCATGATATCCGGTATTCGGAAAGAACCGCCAATTTCGACCAACTCGCCTCGAGAAACGATTACTTCAGCGGAATGGGCCATTGTATGAATCGCAAACATCACGGCTGCAGCATTGTTGTTGACGACCAGTGCCGCCTCCGCCCCTGTAAGTTGGCAAAGAAGAGATTCCACATCAGACCCTCTTTTCCCTCTCTGCCCGAGGTTCAAATCGAATTCCAGATTTGAATATCCTTGTGCTACCTCATCTAGTGCTGCCCTGGCCGCCTCACTTAACGGGGCTCGGCCCAGATTTGTGTGCAGCACGATTCCTGTGGCGTTGATGACTTTTTTTAGCCCAAGTTGTTTATTCGAGGTAAGGATTTGTTTTGCTTCATTTAGAACGATATCCCGAAGCGTTTGCTCGGACAGCGATGCGTTTTCCTCGGCATTCGGGAATTCTTGGTTCATTTGTTCAAGCAGAAGCTGTCTTTTCTCGCCGATTGCTTTTCTGACGGCATCGGCCAGAGCAGCGTCTGATGAGCCATTGACACCGTCATTTTTGAGACGGGTGACGATTTCATCCACCGAAGGCAATAGTCGAAACAGCTTGGATTCAATATTTCGAGCCTTAGAAGAAGTCATGCCGCATCCCTTATATGAATACGATGGATGACTATAAGATTGCAGGTTTTGAATGGTCAAGTCGCCAATATCAAGGTTGGCTCAGGAGTCATTGTGTTATGAATATGGGTCATTTCTCGTGTGCCGGATTGAGGGATTTTTCCGATTTGAACTCATCTTGACACCCGCCCGACCCCTTGCTAGTGTTCGCGCACAAATCCCGGCAAGCCTATGAGATTTAACTAGCTGTTTACATTTCGTTCAATTTGATTTGGTTTCTCCGAACTTCAAAAACAGGGTAGTACATGAACTCGCCCCAGAATCAGCCTTCCATTTTTGTTCCGGATAAAAATAAAGTTGTTATTCCCTTTATGCGCGATGTTTTTACGATTCCCAGGAATTCTCGCCATAAGCCCAAGCTCATCGGCTCTGTCTGCAAGGAATGCGAAGAGTATTTTTTCCCGAAAACCGGCTCGAAAACCACTTGCGACAACCCGGTTTGTCCGCGCAGCACGAGCGAAGTGCTTTTGAGCGGGAAGGGCAAGCTTCTTTCGGCCACGATTACGCGTTCCTCCGCAGATGGGAATCTGGAACATGTTTCTGCCGTGATACTCCTGGATGAGGGGATAAAGATAAATTCCCATTTGATCGGCTGGGAAGGCTATCGGGACATGCTGGTTCCCGGTTCTCCGGTGGAACTCGTGTTGCAGGACCTCGGAGAGAATGAATGGCGTGAAACACAGGTGGGCTATGCCTTTCGCCTGATGACGGGGCGCAGAAAACCCGTTTTCCCGCCTACCGAAGAAGAAAAACGGGCGGCCGAGGCGGTACGGGCGGAAAGCGAGAAAAGGTCGAAAAGACAACAAGCGCGGCGGAAAAAAGAAGCCGCTAAAAAAGCGGCGTCGGAGAAAAAGCGAACAACGGCCAGCAGAAAAGCCCCCGCTGTGAAGAAGATTACAACGGCCGCCCCCGGGAAGACGGCGGCGGCGGAGAGTAAAACGGCCAGCGCTAAGGCGAAAGCGCCTGCAGTCAAGAAGAAAGCGGCGACGACGCGGAAAACGGCGGCGAACAAGAAAACGAGCGCCGCCAGGGCCGCGAGTACGACGAACAGAAGCGCCACAGCCAAGAAAGCCGCCGCAGGCAAGGCGGCCAGGGCGAGGGCGCCAAAGAAAACAGTTGCGAAGAAAACAACGGCGAAAAACACCACCCGGAAGAAAACGGCCTCCAAAACCACCAGAAATCGCCGCTAGAGAGCATTTTCTCATCCGATGCCACTCCTCCAGGGCCTGAAGGTCATCGACGCCAGCCAGTTCAATGCCGGCCCCATCGTATCGCTCTATCTGGCGGGCTATGGCGCTGAGGTCATCAAGGTGGAGCGCCCCGGCGGGGAGGACAGCCGCGCCATCGGTCCATTCAAGAACGGCGAGAGCAGCTACTTCATGAGCTTGAACCGCGGCAAGCGCTCCATCACGCTGAATCTCAAAAACCCAGAAGGGGTCGAAGTTTTCAAGAAACTCTGCCGGGAGGCGGACGTGCTGGTGGAAAACCTCCTCCCGGGCGTGATGGACCGCCTGGGCGTCGGCTGGGAGGTCCTGAAGGCGGAGAATCCCAGGCTCGTATACGGCGCGGTGTCCGGCTTCGGCCAGACCGGGGAAAACGCGAGACGCCCCGCCTTCGACAGCCTCTTGCAGGCCGCGGGCGGCCTCATCAGCGTGACGGGGCCTGTAGACGGGGAGCCCGTGCGCGTGGGCGTGTCGATCGTCGACGTAACCAGCGGACTTTACTTGCTTTCCGGGATTCTCACCGCCCTCCTGAAGCGGGAGCGCACCGGGGAGGGCGCCCGCGTGGACGCCTCGATGATGGGCGCGACGGTCAACATCATGGAGAATCCGGTGGCGCGCCACACCTTCACCGGCCAAGTGCCTGTTTCTGAAGGACTTTCCCATCCGGTGGTATCCCCGTTTTCGGGCTACCGCACCAGGGACGGCCTCTTGTACGTGGCCATCTCGAACACGAACCGCTACCGCGTATTCGTCGAAGCCCTTGAAAAACCTGCGCTTGCGGACGATCCCCGCTTCCGCGAGAACAAGGACCGCGTGGCGAACGACGCCGCCCTCCGCGCGATCCTGGAGGAAATCCTCACGCAGAAGACGACCGCCGAGTGGGAGGAACTCCTTATTCCACAAGGGGTTACGGTGAGCGCCATCAACGACGTGGCCCAGGTGAAAGAGCGCTTCCCCGAGGCCTTCGTCGAGGTCGATCACCCCGCTGCGGGGCCGGGCCTCATGCCCGCCTCGCCGGTCGCGTTCGGCGGCGTAACGCCTGATTTATCAAGGCCTTCGCCGATTCTTGGCGAGCACACCGAAGAGATCCTCGCCGAATTGGGATACGGTTCGGAGGAAATCGCCCGCCTGCGCGCCGAAGGCGCCGTGTAATCGCGCTAACCTTCTGTATTACAACCACTTGCCGAAGAACGGCCCTGGGCCTGACGGGAGATTGGCGCCAGGCTTTTCCGCGCATTTTGCGCCGTAACTGCCCGTCTTTCCCCGTGAAAATTTGCGTTAATTTACGGAAAAACCCCGTGAATTTAGCGATATTTACGGAATTGTTTACTTGTTCTTAAGGGGGTGTGAGAGGTGTTCGGGGGCGATGCGTCCGGGTCCTGGAAAAACGGAAAAGTCTCATGGCATCTCCTGATTCGGAAACGATGGGCCGGGCGGGAGCCTCCCGGACCCGTCTTGTTTGCCCTCATGAATGCCTTCCGCATCGCGTCCTTTCTCGGGGCGCGGGCCGTGGTGTATTCTGGGCGCGCGCGCGGGTTCGGCGCGACGCGCAACTGCGGGCAAATGCGTATACGAACCCGACCGAGGCGGGGTTGTTGAAAAGGCCCTCGTCGGGGGACATCGCCTTTAGCGGGAACGCCGCTTTCGCGCGCGCCCGACCTCCCTCACCGGAACCAACCCCCCCTAC
>CAYTSP010000169.1:0-11203 GCA_964440505.1 uncultured Nitrospinaceae bacterium | reverse complement strand
CCCTCTGCCCGGCGAAGGCGCATCGCCTTTTTATACCCCCCTGACAAGGGGGGGTAGGGGGGGTTGCCTTTACCCTGTCAGGAGGCTTTTCAACAGCCCCAATGAGTGGGGGATGAAAAACCGGAGCGTCGCCATTCTCCTCGGCTCTGGATTCCGGCTTTCGCCGGAATGACGGCGCTGGTCGGTTCCGACCGATGAGGGAAGAATCGACCGAGCGAGGAGGGCTTTTTCAACAACCCTTGAGGTCGGGCTTTTGAGGGGAAAACCCGACGGCAAGGGGAAAATCATCAAGTTTCATCCCAAAAGAAACCCCGCCCGGGCGAACCCGGACGGGGCTTGATGCTATCGGGCGAGAGGCCACCCAATTTCAGTTAGCCGTTCTGCTTCGCCATGATGGCGCGGGTAATGTCGCCCTCCGGCGTCGTCCCCTCCGGCGAGCCGTTCATGCCGGGGAATTTCAGGTGGTTCTTCACCGGGTCGATGCCCGCGAGCCTCGCCAGCGTGCCGCCCAGGAAATCCGCCTTGTCCTGTTTCGTGATGGCGGGATATCCCCACTTCTCCTGCAGTTCCTCGTCGATTTCGAGCTTCAGGACCGCCTCGACCGACTGGTAGGGATCCGAAGCCGGCCAGTCGCTGCCCCAGACGAAGCGTCCGGGGCCTACGATCTGCAGCGTCGTGCCGACCATATGCGCGAAGCGGTGCGGCGCGCGCATGAGCCAGGGCAGAAGAATCGAGTAGCTCACGTACACGTTGGGGTGCTTCCACATCAGCATGATGAGGTCTTCCCAGTAGGGATAGCCGCCGTGGTAGGCCACGATTTTGAGGTCCGGGAAGTCGGACGCCACCTCGTCCAGCAGAATCGGCAGGGTATAGCGCGTCGGGCCCAGGCGGATGGTGATGCCGGTGTGGAAGAAGGCCACGATGCCCTTGTCCTGGCACATCTCATAGGCGGGCCAGAGCCTGCGGTCGTTGATGGGGCAGTCTTCGGGCTGATAGAACTTGGTGAACTTGAAGTTGTAGTTGTCGTGAAGGTATTCCATCTCCCAGAGGAAATCCTTGGTCTTGCGCTTGGAGAACGGCCCCACGTTCGAGACGCCGATGATGCGGTCCGGGTATTTCTCGATGGCGTCGATGACGTGCTGGTTCGTGGAGAACGGCGCACTGTCGCCCGCCGTGTCGATGAACGACTCGCGCATGAGAGCTATCTGGTCCACGCCCGAGCGGTCCATGTCGGCGATGATCTTGTCGATATGCCAGTCCATGCCCGGGTGCATGGCCGACTGCCTGTTGTTCCTGTGGTCGATCCACTGCCACTGGTTGCACATCTTGTGCGCGTACTCGAAGGTTTTGGTCCCTTCGAAATACTTGATGTAGCGCCTGTAATCCTCGGGCATCACGTGCACTTCGCAGTCGATGGTGTAATAGTCGTTCGCGTCCTCGCCCGTCTCGGGATTCGACGGCAAGGGCATCTTGGTGTCCCATGAGGGGGGCACGAATTCAGCCTGCGCGGTTCCGTCTGTGCTCATTCTCTCTTACCTCCAGAAGGGTCAAATGTAGATGGAAGCGACGTCGTCGCGTTCCGCCCTATGATGACAAACACCATTTGCTCAGAAACAAAAGAAGCCCTATGTTAGGATGCACGAGATATCATGTAAAGCAGTCCCCATGCGAAAACCTGGAAGAGGCAGCGATGTCCGGCACAACGCGAAAAACCTATACGCTCTGCTCCCCTCACTGCGGGAACAACCCCTGCAGCTTCGAGGTCGAAGCGAGCGGCGAGGAGATTACTTCGTTCCGGGCGAATCCCAGAATGCGCATAAAGCCCTGCATCAAGGGGTTCCAGTTGCCGGACAGGTACAACCACCCCGACAGGCTCCTCTACCCGATGAAGCGCGTTGGGGCGAAGGGCTCGGGGCCGGGCAGCGCGAACCGCTTCGAGCGCGTGAGTTGGGACGAGGCGCTCGAACTCGTCGCCTGTGGGCTCGAGGCCGCCAGGGAGAAGGGCGGAAACGAATCCGTGATGATGTACCATTATTCCGCCCAGCACACCCTGCCCGGCGGGCGCGACGCCGAGCCGGCCACCATCATGCGGCTGTTGAACATGTGGGGCGGCGCCGTGCAGCCCTACAAGCGCGGCAGCCTCTGCTGGAAGGCCTTTCTCGGCGCGAGCGACGACGTTTTCGGCCACTGGCAGGTGAACAACAAGCCGACCGATGACTGCGAGTGGATCGTCCTGTGGGGAAACAACCCGGTGGAGACGGGGTACCGCGGCCTGCTCCAGTCCCTACAGAGCGCCAAGAAGAATGGAACCTGCTTCATCGTGGTGGACCCCCTCCGCACGCGGACAGTGGAGCGCTTCGGCGAAGTACACGTGCCGATTCGCCCCTCCACGGACACAGCGCTCGCGCTGGCCGTGCTGCGACTCATGCTCTCAGAGGGCGCGCTCGATGAAGACTTTCTCCGTGAGAGAACCAACGCCGCGTTCCTGGTGGACGTGGAGACCGCCCGCTTCGTGCGGGATACGAGCGGCGCGCCGCTCGTATGGGACGAAGAAACCGCATCGGCCAGGCCGTTCGGCGCCTGCGCGAAACCGGCCTTGCGCGGGACGTTCCGGGTGAATGGAACCGGCTGCAGGCCCGCGCTCGATTACCTGCGCGACGCCGCCGAGCCCTGGACGCCCGAGCACGCGGCGCGAGAGTGCGGCGTCTCGGCGGAGCACGTGCGCGCCATCGCCCAGGCAATGCGGAAAGGTAAAGTCATCGTTTTTTACGGGTCCTACCAGCGCACCGTGCACGGGGAGCAGGCCGTCCGCGCGCTGCACATTCTGAACCTCATGGCGGGCGCCTCGGGCGGCGTATTGCGCCACGGCGCGCGGGACGCGGGCTTTCCTTTCGAGAAGGCGGACGGAACCGGCCTCGTGGATGTGATGACCGATCGCTGGGCGCTCCCCAATCCGGTGAAGCGCACCATCCCGACCGGGAGGATTGGAGAAGCCATCCTGAACCCCGACTCCTACGGCGGTCCCGTGCACGCCGCGCTCGTGATGTGGGGCAACCCGGTCGGGCAAGCCGGCAACGCCCACAAGACCGAGCGCGCCCTGCGCGCACTCGATTTCTGCGCGGTGTCGGACGTCTTCATGACGCCAACGGCGAAATGCGCGGACGTGGTGCTGCCCGCCTCCACCTGGCTCGAGCGCTGCGCGATCACCGACGGCATGGAGGCGGGAAATACATTTTTTCACCTCGTCCATGAGATGACGCCCAAACAAATCCTCATCTATACGCCGGGCGCCATGCCGCCGCGCGGGGAGTCGCTGGATGACTTCGAGATCGTCTGCCGCCTGGCCGAAAAAATGGGCTACGGCGCGCATTTCCCCTGGAAATCATCGAGGGAATGGATAGAAGAACTCCTGGGAGCCGCGCGGGCGGACGCGCGCTTCCCCTGGTTCCAGGACGTCACGCTCGAGAAACTCGAAGCCGAGGGCCAGATCATTCTCGACATCCCGGAGGCCGCTCCGCGCTGGGACCTCACGACTCCGCACGGGCGCGCGCAGGTCTATTTCGAAAACATAGAGCAGCAAGTGCCGACGCATTTTCCGCAGGAAGAAGGCCGGAACGGCCCGGATTATCCGCTTCAACTTCTCACGCCGAAAACCTACTTCCGCGCGAGTTCGACCTTCAACAATGCGAGGAAGCTGCTGCGCCACGGCTGGAACGTCGCCACCCTGCATCCGGCCGACGCCGACGCCCGGGGCATCGAGAACGGCGACAGCGTGCGTCTTAAAAACGACTATGGAGAGTCCGTGTTCGAGGCCAGGGTGAGCGAGGGCATCCGGCGCGGCGTCGTGCACGTCCCTGCGGGCGGATTGCCCGAGGACGGCGCGGCCAACCAGCTCACCGGCGACGCCTTGTCTGAATACGAGAACGCCACGTTCAACAGCTACAGTGTGGAGGTGGAGAAAGGCTGAATCTGATCGGTGTGAATGAAACTGTTTGATGAAGCCACGCTACTCTATAGTAGTTTCTAAGAGAATCAGATTTATTGTAGGGGCGGACCTAAGTGTCCGCCCGGTTCTTTGTTACGGCCCGATGATGCCGTGGTGCCATGGACTCACGGGCTGGGCGGACACTTAGGTTCGCCCCTACAAAAAGCGCAATCGTTTCCTCTTCAGCCCGTAGTCGGACAATTATGGGAATTGTCCGCCCCCTGTGGTTGTCCTTTGTCGGACCAGGCACGGATATCGGACAGGCACAGGGACCTGTCCCTACGAACGGCTCCTTGGGTCGTCATTCCGGCGCATGCCGGAATCCAGAGCCGATGAGAGTGAAGATACGGCGGTGGTTCATTATCCCTCTCACGAGTCAGGCATAACGGCCAAAAACGAAAGGCAAAAGACAAAACCCCTGGATTCCGGCATGCGCCGGAATGACGGTAATTCGAATCAGGTTACGGTCATACGTCCATCCCTAGCCGCACAGGCTCCTGCGCCTGTCCGGGGTCGCGAACCTATCCCTGCCGGATATAAAAGACGGGATTCAAGTCTTCCTACCTCCACTCCCAGGCCTTGTGCTCGAGGAGCACCACCTCCGTGGGGCGCGGCAGCGTCCTGCGGCTGAAGACGTAGGTGTCGCTTTCCAGCCTCTTGACGCGCCTGAAAGCGCCGAGAAATACGTTCAACTCCTCGAGCGAGCGGACGTCCATCGGAATCGCCACGTTGGGGCCGAGCCTGTGGACGAAATCCGCCATCACTCTGGGGTTCATGGCGCCCGGGTCCGAGATGATCGCCAGCGCCACGTGAATCTTCCCCAGCCTTCTTAGCTGCTCGGGGTTCATGGGCGAGCCCAGATCCCCCAGATGGGCGATGCAAAGCCCGCCCGTCTCGAACAGAAAAGAAGAGGCCTTGGCCTCTCCCGCATCGAAATCGTCACCCCCCGTACCCTGAACGATGGGCACGTTGCGGATGCGCACGTCGCCTATCCGGTAATCCACTTCGTTCCATTTCTCTCCGTAGCCGAGCACGCCCCGCAAGACGACAGGGTTTCCTCCCAGCACCTCGACGGAACTGTGGTTCATCGCCTCCTCGCTCGTGGTGGCCACATGGGGCTTCGTCTTCGGGATGGGGTATCCCCGGTGCGGGGAGAACGGATCGGTCACGACCCGGATTCCGCGAGGGGAGATGATGCGGAAAAACGCATGGCCGAACCACTGGATGCTGATCCGGCGCGGAGCCTTAGCCTCCTGGAGATAGGATACGGGGGCCGCTCGCCTGAAAGGCATGTGGCGCACCAGGCCGGGTGAGCACTTGGCGGAAACGACGGCCGGGACGGCCAGATGGCAAAGGAGCAAAGCGAGGCAAAGCGCTTTTTTCATCCCTACTCCTCCCTCCCGGCTAAAGCTAGATGAACGGCGAAATTCTATCCCCAAAAGGGGAGCGTGAGAAGCGCTGCGCCCTCGCCGGGGCAACGGCTCGAGAAATAGTGTGGCCGGATAAGACTTCCACATGAAAGTTTTTCAAAAAGCCGCCTTTATGACAGGATGGTCGCGACTTGCCCGGTAAACACAGGATGACACATCACGCATACAGTACGAAGGAGCCCCCATGCCCATCATCGATTTGAGTCTCGCCCACTACGACGAAATGGACCCCGTGGCGGCCGCCGTGGGCAAGATGATGAACGCCGAAACCTCCGTGCGGCGCAAATACTTCCCGCCCCGAAAAGAACCCGACGTGGTGTTCGTCGACAGCTGGCTCTCCATATTCGCCCACGCGGGCACGCACCTCGATTGCCCGCGCCACATCTACCGCTGGGGGAAGACGACGGATGAGGTGGAACTCGACCGCTTCATGGGGCCGGCGTGTCTTCTCGATTTCTCATCCAAGGGGGCGGATGCGCCCATCTCCGCCGGGGATCTGGAAGCGCACGCAGGCCTCGTCCGCGAAAACGACATCGTGCTTCTGCGCACCGATTTTACGGACAAATTCTGGGGTTCGGACGCCTACCTGAGGAACTCGCCCTTCCTCACCGGCGACGGCGCGCGGTGGCTCGTGGACAAGGGCGTGAAGGCCGCCGGCTTCGATTTCCTGCAGGAAGAAGAAGTCAAGAAGATTCCCGAGAACGTGCCCGAGAACTACGTCATCCACCGGACGCTATTGGGAAACGGGATCATCCAGATCGAGCACATGACGAACCTCTCCGCCATACCGCAGGAGCGCTTCGAGGTCATCGCCCTGCCGCTCAAGATGCCGGGTATCGAAGGTTCTCCGTGCCGGGCCGTGGCCGTGGTGGAGTAGGCGTTCGGGCTTGCGGGAGTTTCACGGGGAAAGGATAGATTAAGTGGGCGATTTTTGCGCCGCCAGAAAACCCTCGAACATGCCTTCGAGGCGAGACATTCTTGCCTCCAGGGCGGAGATTCGCCTGTCAAACTTCCTCTCCAACCTGTAAAGGTAGGCCAGGATGGCGATTCCGAAAAAGGCGATTTCAATCATTTCGGCAGTCATTGTTCCACGCACTCCTAAAGGACTTGAAATGTATATGGGGTCCTCTGGAACGCTCATACAACAAACCATATTATATTGAGATTTTAATTTCAAACAGAAGACTAAACGAAATCCAACAACTCCCACACCCACGCTTATCACTCGATGGAGAAACCCATGGAAGACGCTCTCGAATTCTTCTCCCGCGCGCCGACGACCGCCATCGCGGACGCCTCGATATTTCTGGGCCTCGATCTCATCATGAAAGACGTCGGCCCGCTCACCCCCTTCACGGAGGAGCGCGTCGCAGCACCCGCGGCCACCATGCGCTTCGAACCCGTCCGGGGCGAGGTGAACCCCTCCCGCGTGAGCCTCTACGGAACGCATGAGGAGATGGAACCGGGCAAGTTCGTCGTGCTCGCGACTGAAGCGAGCGACATGGCCGTTCTGGGGGCCAACGGGGCGCGCGTGATCCACCGGCGCGGCGCCGCGGGGGTCGTCACGGACGGGCGTGCGCGCGACATCCTGGAAATCAGGGAACTGGGGCTGCCCGTGTGGTGCCGCGGCGCGAGACCCCTGCCCTATTCCAGACGCCTGGTGGCGTCGGAGCGCGACGTACCCGTCACCTGCTGCGGGGTGCGGGTTGCGCCCGGAGACATCGTCGTCGCCGATGCGGACGGCGTGGCCGTGGTGCCGAAGGATGAAACCGAAGCGGTGCGCGAGCGAACCCGAATCGTCATGGAAATCGAGGAGGAATTCACCCGGCGGTTCGACGCGGGCGAATCGGGAACAGAACTCGTCAAGATGATGCGCAGGAAATGGGAGTGAGGATTACCCGGGTCAAACCTTTGCAATATACTTCCATCGCGCCCCTCGCCTTGGTATATTCACACGATACGCGGACGCATTGCGGATGAGGCCAGAGGCGACGAACCACTCGAAAAACCCGCTACACTCGTTCACGAGGACTCGAAACAGAGAAATGACCGGACCCAAACCCTTGGAAGAAGACCTCAAGCTGGTGAAATACAGGAACAGCTACTGGATCGTGATTGAGCCGGAAGGCATTCCGCTGGTGGAATTCGCCGCCCAGCACCACGATACGCTCGGAGAACCGCTCTACCAATGGATGAAGACCCGCCTGTCGCGGGAATCCATCCTCGAGTTCCGTGAATCCGGCAAATTCGACTGGGGAAAATTCAAGGACTTCATGGAATCCAAGGGATGGGACATCAGCCGGAACGAACCGGGCATCATCAACGCCTGAGCCATAAACGCCGCCAAATGAAAAACGCCTCACCACACACGTGGGGCAGATGTAAGTGTAAGGAGAAATTGTCATGTTCATAGTTTTATTGACTCTCGCCTTGTTGTCGCCCGCTTTCGCCGCGCAGGCGAGTGAGAACGCATCGTCCCACCACTCCAAATACGCCGGCCAGGAGAACCGGGCGATCAAGAGCCTTTCGGCGGAGGACATCGCCGAGCTCAAGCGCGGTGGCGGCTGGGGGCTGGCCAAGGCGGCGGAGTTGAACGGCGTACCGGGCCCGATTCACCTTCTGGAGATGAAGGACGAAATCGGCTTGAACGATACCCAGCGTTCGGCCATCGGCGCGATATACCGGCGAATGAAGAGCCAAGCCATCATTCATGGCGAACGCCTGATCGATCTGGAGCGGCGCCTCGAGAGCGGCTTCCGCAACCGGACCATCACCGATGCGCTGCTGCGCGCTTCCTTGAGCGCCATCGCCGATACGAAAAAGGAATTGCGCTACGTCCATCTGGCGGCGCACATCGAAACACTCAAAATTCTCGCGGAGAAACAGATTCGGACCTACAATGCGCTCAGGGGCTATTCCAACCCGGACCCTTGCGCCAACGTCCCCAAGGGCCACAACGCGGAAATGTGGCGCAAGCACAACAACTGCGACTGATGGCGAACCAGGGCGAGCGGCTCATCGCACTCAAGAGCGGGCTGGACGAGCGCGAACTCCACATCCTGAACATCGAACTCGACCGCCGCAGGAAATCGACGGGCGTCACGTTCGCGCTCTGGTTTTTTCTGAGCTGGCTGGGACTTCACAAGTTCTATCTGGGCAGGATCGCGACGGGCGTCGTCTACGTCGTCGCCCCGTGGGTATTGATTCTCGTCTTCGTGGTCGGATTCGTCATGGCGGAATCGAATCCAGAGGCTGGCGGGGCGACCGCAGGCTTAAGCCTGCTCGCCCTGCTCGTTTACGGCGTATGGTGGGTCGTGGATTTGTTCACGATCCCGAGGCAGGTAAACGCTTACAACGAAAACCTGGAACTGGAGATCATCGCCTCTTTGAACGCGAGAAAACAGGCGCCGGGCTTATCGCCGAACCCCACGCGGCCGGAATAAAAGCGGAAGCCTCAACCCGCTATTTCCGCGCGTATTTCTTCCCCAGATTCTCCTCCCAGGTGAGGTAGCCCTCCATCGCGCTTCGCCCGATGTCATAGGGCTTGAGCTGCACGTCGCTGGGCAGATCATCCAGCCCCTCGCGCCCGGTTTCGAGAGAAAACCCCGCCTCCCGCCAGGCCGCCTTGCCGCCTTCGAGATAGCCCGCTCTGCGGTACCCGAGTCTTTGAAGGGCAAGCGCGCTCAGGGCGGATTTACGCCCGTCCTCACAGACGCACATCACCCGCGCTCTTTTATTCCCGACCCGCTCGGGCGCCTCCTCCTCAAGCCGGCCTCTGGATACCCAGACGGAGTCCGGCAGATGGCCCCTCTCGAAAGAGGAACTCAAATCCACGTCCAGAATCGCGCCGAACTTCCGGGCGCTCGCCTCCCCCGCCGAACAGGCGCGCGCCTGCGCCCTCGCTTGTTCGAGAAGAAGAACTTCCCCGGCCCCCGCCGGGCTTTCTCCGGAAGCCGCCTCGCTCGGTTTTTCGAGCGCTCCGCCGGCCTCAGACCACGACGTGAGGCCGCCCCTCAGCACGCTGACGTCAAACCCCATCTGGCGAAGCCAGTAGGCCGCCATGACGCCGCGGGCGTTCTTGTCGCAATAGGTCACGATTTTCCCCGCGCGCACCGCGACCACCTCGTCGGTGCGCTGCGCCGCCTGCCCGCCGGGGATGGAGATGGCCCCCGGTATGTGGCCTTCCGAGAACTCGGGCGCAAGACGTACGTCGAGCACGTAGAGCGTCCGGCTCCCGGCTTCCGCCTGAAGCGCGCGAAGCTCCTCCACCGAGACGAAGGGAATCCCCTCCTCTTCGGCCACCTGCGCGCCGAGCACCTCCCCGTGGGCGCGGCTTTGCTCTGATGGAACCGGAATCTCGCTCGGTTTTCCCTCGTCGAGCTGCAAACCTTCCAGCATGATGCCCATGCCGCCGTTTTTGAGCGCGCGCGCGTGCGTGACGCCCAGCCGGTGAAGCGCCTGCGTGCCGATGATGCTGCGGGTGCGGCCCGCACAGTTGATGATGAGAGGCGTTTCCTTGTCCTGATCCAGATCCCAAGCGTGGAGGATGAGTTCGCCGCCCGGCAGGCTCCGGCCGGTGGGGACGCAGAAACGCTCGAATTCCACCTCCGTCCTCGTGTCGAATATGCGCGGAGGCGTATCGCCTTCTATCAGCGCATAAAGCTCAAGGGCCGTAATCTCGGGCACCTCGTTTTCCACGTGAATCCGCTCGCCGAAGTCCTTGCTCGGCACGTTCGTGCCCGAAGCCGTGGGGAAGCCCCCGGCCTCCCATGCGCCCAGGCCGCCTTCGAGCACCGAAACATCCGGGTAGCCGCATTCTTCGAGCAAGGAAGCGACGCGCTCCGCCCTCGGACCGCCCTCATCCATGCACACCACGGGCGTCGCCTTCACGGGCACGAGACGCTCGGCCAGGAATTCCACCGCGCCGCGCGGGGCGTTCGTCGTCATGAATATCTGTTTTTCGTGAAACTCCATCGGGTCGCGCACGTCGAGCACCGCGTGTGCGCAGGAGCTTTCCATCAATTCCTTGAGTTCAACCGGCGATATTCTTTTCACCATGTCTGCGAGTCCTTCCTATGTGTATGAGCCATACGCCTAGCGGGAGGGAATCCCCGCCATGCGCCTGAATACCTCGATGATGGCCGACGTGTCCGCGTCGGCGAGGCCGCCGTGCTCTGCGGCCTGGAGCACCTGCTGGTGCACGGAACTGAGCAGCATGGGGGAGCCGAGCTTCTGGCCCTGCTCCAGCATGAGCCGCACGTCCTTGTGGTGCTGCTTGATGCGCGAGAGGGGATTATCGTAATCCGCGTGAATCATCCGGGGGCCGCGCTGGTCCATCGCCTTGCTGTAGGCCGCGCTGTCCTTGAGCACTTCGAGCAGGCGCTCCATCTCCAGGTCCGACTTCATGCCCAGAACGAGGCCCTCAGACAGCGCCAGGCGCGTCAGGCCCAGCACGAGGTTGATGACGAGCTTCGTCCGCGCGCCCGCGCCGTTCGGCCCCATGTGGTGGATGGAGCGGGCGAACGTCGCCAGGATCGGCTCTGCCTTCTCGAAATCACTCTCCTCGCCCCCGACGACGGAGACGATCTGCCCATCCAGCACGTTGTTGCGCGAACCGCTCAGGCTCGCATCGAGAAAGCCGATGTTTCTGGCGCGGAGGTCTTCGCCGAGTTTCTCCGAATCATCGGGGCTGGAGGTGGAGGTATCGATGATGATGAGGCCGTCCCGCGCCACGCCCGCGATTCCCCCATCGCCCAGGCAGCTCTCGCGGACGACGTCGCTGTAGAGC
>CAYTSP010000168.1:0-23913 GCA_964440505.1 uncultured Nitrospinaceae bacterium | reverse complement strand
CCCTCATCCTGAGTAGGCGTCGTAGGTCAAACGCGACTGAGGAAGGAGCGAATGTATCGAAGGATGGGGGGCGCGCAAACGCCCCTTCATCAATCGTGTCGAAACACTCGTTCCTTACTTGCGTTTGACTCCGCAGGCGCTTCGCCCTTCGATACGCGGCTTCGCCGCTACTCAGGGTGAGGCGGAGTGGCGGATTGCTCAGGGGGAGGAAAACATTACGCGCCGATGCGACGAATACATCGGGCTCGCCGTTGTTTTCCGTTAGATTATCGCACAACTGGAAGTGGTTGACCGCCTGCGCCGCCGTTCGCCTTCTCCTTGACGCGGCGCGCCTCGTCCATCGGGCACAGGGTGATGCAGGTCGCGCAGATGTGCGGCGCGTTCTCGGTGAAGGCCATCATGCGTCCGGCGAGCTGGAGTTCGGGGTAGCCGTAGCGTTTCCTGAAGACATCGACGGCCTTCTCCGGCGAGACTTTTTGGGGATACATCACCATGCACTTGTAATGGTCCACCGCCCCGTCCCCGGGCAGCGCATGCGCCGGGCAGGGCTTGATGCACTTATACCCGCACTCCACGCAGAAATCGGGCACCACGCCGTATCGTTTTGGGGGGTCGGCTTCGAGCGGAGCCGTCGTGATGACCGCCCCGAGTCTCAGGCGCGAGCCGTACTCGGCGGTGATGAGGTTGTTGTTCACGCCGATTTCGCCCATGCCCGCGTTCACCGCCGCGAGCCTGAGGTCAAAGGAGCCCTGCATGAAGACTTCCGGTTCCGCGCCTTCGCTCAAGATACGGAGCGAGGGGATGTCCCTGCCCGCGGGCGTGGGCAGCGCCATGTGTCCGTAATCTTCGAGCCAGAGCGCCAGGCGGTATGAGAGCTTGTTGATCCAGGCTTCGTGCCCGTAATAGCCGAATTCCAGGTAGCCCACCGAAGGCCGGGGCGTCGCGTTGCCGAAGGGCATCCGGCGCGCGAAGACGACGACGCTCCTGGCGTCCTTCACCAGGTCTTCCGGCTTGCAGCCCGGCAGCGCTTTCCCGTAACCCTCGCACGAGGAAATGTTTACGAGGTCCGCACCGAATTCACGGGCCTGCGCCTTGACGTCGGCAGAGTTTATCCCGCCACGGTTGCCATTATCCATCCTGGGGATTCTCCAACAGGGCCGGGTCGATGACCTTGAGCGCGTCTTCGTCCGACCAGGATTCTCGGTGAAATGGCGTATCCGCGAAATCGCGGCCCTGATCCATCGGGCACAGCGCGATACAGGTGCTGCACGGGTGCGGCGGACTGTCGGTGTAGGAGAGACCCTTGGCCGCCATGATCATGGGCTTGCCCCGGAAGAGTTTCCTGAAATGGGCGAGGGCTTTTTCCGGCGCGACCAGGTCCGGCCGGATGACCATGCAGCGGTAGTGATCCACCGTGCCGTCGCCCGGGAGCGCGTTCGCGGGGCAGGCCTCCACGCAGCGAAAGCCGCACTCACGGCAGAACTCAGGGATTACGCCGTATTGATTGGGCGGGTCGGGGTCGAGATTCGCCTCGGTGAGCACCGCGCCCAGCCGGACGCGGGAGCCGTACTCCTGCGTGATGAGGCAGTTGTTGGCGCCGATATGGCCGAGACCGGCCTTGACCGCCGCCAGCCGCAAGTCGAAGGAACCCTGGAGGAAAACCCTGGGTTCGGGGTCTTCTTCTTCCACGCGGAAATTCGTGATGTCGCGCCCCGACGGCGTGGCGCCGGAGAGAAAGCCCGCGTCTTCGAGATGAAGCGAGAGGCGGTAGCAGGCTTCGTTCAGGAAATTCTCGGGGATGTACTCGCCGAATTCCATCGCGCCGATGCTCGGATACGGCGTGGCCGCGGCGAAGGGGATGCGCTTGGCGATCACGATCACGCTGTTCGCCATGGGGAAGAGGTCTCTGGGGCGGCGGCCGGGCTCCGCATCCGCGAAATTCTCCGCCGATGCGACGCCCGCGAGGTCGGCGCCCAGCTCCTGGGCGATGCGCTTCACGTCCTGGGCGTCGAGGGATTTTCGGGCGTCGGTTTTGCTCATGTCGGAAACCTCGGGTTTCCAGCGCCTGAATCTGCGCGGTGACGTGGAATCCTCGTCCTCTCATGAAATCTTTTTCGCCGAAAGTTATGGTTCGAGCGTATGAAATGAATCTATCACAGCGCCGCGATGAGGCAAAATCGTCTCGTTCGGGTCGATTGACGGCCATCCGGTGAGTGATGGGGAAGCGGCCTGCGATTCGAGGGGACCTTGCTGCTGATTGGAGACAGGGGGATATCAGGACCGAAGAGTCGACGGCGAAACAAGAGGACTTCATCCCCATTTCTGCCGAGGAGAGGTATGGGCATTTTCAGATGAGTGAGTTCCGCGCCCCGGTGGCGTCGTCCGAACGCCTGGCCGCTCGCCCGCAAATCTCTTCGGTCGCAGTTTCCCCTCTTTCTTCAATCGGGATGAACCGGCCTTTCTCGCCCGGTTAATTCTCTCGCATAGGCCGGGAGTGATCCCGCAATTGTCGTCGCCGGGTTTTCGCGTCGATGGGGTATGCCGGAGAGGCCGCCCGTCGGCCTTCGGTTTTCAGGCGGTGGAGCGAGTGCTGACCGCTGAAATGGGGGAGCCGCTCGGGCGAGGCGCAAAGCCAGAATAATGCAAATAATAATTCCCGTAAAATTGGATAAAATTCGATAAATTCACGGGGTTTTCCGGTACATTTCCGGATAATTTCGAGGGGAATTCGGGGGGTTGGAATGCGCTCGAATGCGGGCGGATGGGCACGCGAAAACCGGGTCCGACGGCCGGATTCCGCCGCCACTCCCAGGCGCAGGGGAATTCTGCCATGGCGCGCGGCTTCTGAGATGACAGCAGATGCGCGGAATTGCGGGCAGGTGCGGGGGTAACGGGCGGAAATTTCGTGAATCGGCGGTTTTGTCGTAGAATCGGGGGCGGTTTTCTTGCCGGAGGAGCGCCATGAACGTATCCAGACGCCATCTGTTGCGGGTTGCGGGGCGAATCGCGCCCCGGGGCGGGGGGATAGTATTAACCAGTTGAATTTTCTATGGTTATGGAGTCACTCGATGACGACGTGCTCGCGGACGGGCTCGCCCAGGTGCTCCATGCCCGTCTCGGTGACGAGGACGGTATATTCCGCGTGCACGCCGCCCTCCCCGAATTTGCCGGAGGGCAACTCCACCGAGAGCACCGCCCCCGCGGGAAGGGAAATATCTGAATTTTCAGGCAAAAACGGATCGTCGAGCTTCACGGGTTCGCTCAGCGTATAGGGCAACTCGCGCGCCTCGATGCCTATCGTGTGCCCGCAGAAGGCGCCGTTGTAGCGGGGCAGGCCCGATTTTTTCGCCGCCGCCACCGCCGCGCGAAAAATCTCGGATGGCTTCACTCCTGCCCTTATCACGCCGAAAGCAGCCTCTAAACCCGCCTGGATGGCGCTCCACTGCGCCTTGCGGTCGGGGCTCGGCGCGCCGAATGAACCGCAACAACCCACATCCGCGCAATAGTGGTTCAGCCGCATGCCGGCGTCGAAGAAAAAGCCGTCTCCCGGCTCGAAATTTCGCTCAGAAGGCGGGAAAATAGAGGCCGAACGCCTCCCTCCCGCCAGATGGAACCAACTCCATTTACCACCTCCCGCGGCCACGGTTCGATAGTAGTGACTCGCCACTTCGCGCTCGGTTCGCCCTGCGGCCATCTCCTTATGGAACGCGACGACGGCCTGTTCGTTCAAGAGCGCCGCGGAGCGCATGCGTTCAATCTCTTCTTCCGTCTTCTGAAGGCGAATCAGGCGAAACAGATTCGAGGCATCCAGAAATGACACGCCCGGCAGAGCCGCTTCCAGAGCACCGCGCGTACTCGGTCGGATTCCCTCGTTATCGAGCGCCACTCTCCCGCTCGACAGGCCCCGCTCCCGCAAAACCCTGAGCAGGGCGTCCACAGAATTCGCCTCCCGAGGGGCGTCTTCGGCGATGAGGGATATGTAATTCCTCTCCTCTTCGGTCGCTCCCGTCTCGTTCGGCGCCATATCGAGCGCCGAGCGGGGGCCATAGCCCCTCACGTCTTTGATCCATGAACCCGTCGCTGCATAGTAGGTTTCATCCTGCCGGGAGAGTATCAACCCGGGCGGGGAGGCCTGATCTCGGAAGAACAACGCGAAGGTCTCCGTCGTGGCATCGCCGTAGGTATATTGCGCCCAACCCTGAAAACCCGAGAGATACAAGACGTTATGCCGCGTCGTCGCTATCAGCGCGTCTAGATTGAATCTCTCCATGTACGCGAGCGCGCGTTCTCGATGAAAAAGCATTACTCCCCCTTAAACAAAAATAATCAGCTTTCGCCGGATGCTAGCTTTTATTGTAATCTTTGATTTGTCGGATTAGCGGAATCGCGCCGCAAACCACTCCCGCCGCAAGCATAACAATGCTGAAGAAAATGACGAACAGGATGAACGTGATGAAGCAGACGAACAAGAGTATTCGCTCGTACTTATAGAGCCTGTCGAAAAGCCAGCCTTGCGTTCCCGCCGAGAATGCGATGAATCCCAGAAGCGTAATGGATGCGGAAAGCGCAACGCGCAACGGATGCGCGAACGTCAGCAGCGCCGGGTCGAACATGAACAAGAACGGCACGATGAAGCCCACGATGGCGAAGCGCAGAGACATCATGGACGTCTTGAAATAGGGCGCTCCGGCCAGCTTGGCCCCCACGAGCGAGGCTATCGCCACGGGCGGCGTAATGGCGGAGAGGATCGCAAAATAGAAGATGAACATATGGGCCGCTACCCGGTCTCCTTTGGCGGCCACGAAATCCTTGACCCATTCGGCTCCATAAATATGCGTGAGTTCAGGACCCACGAGTTTCACCAGCACCGGTCCACCCAGAATGGCGAGCAGGACATACGCCGCCGTCGTCGGCATGCCCATTCCCAGAATCGCGCAGCAAACCGCTGTAAGCAGCAATGCGACGAAGAATCCGTCGAGACCGATATAATACGCGCACCCTCCGCCCGCTGCGGCGCCGAACACGCAGATATCCTGGGCAAGCGCCTCGATCATGAAAGCGAATTTGTTGCCAACGCCAGTAATGGACAGAACCTGAACGACGACCTCGATGGTGGCAAGCGTGACGGCGAATTCGGCTCCTTGCCTGCCCCCTACCCGCAAAGCGTTGCGAATGCTGAAAATCCAGTCGGAGGCGCTCTGCGCGGCCTGCACGGCCGGGCCTGTCTCGTTCGTCTGTTTCGCCCTTTGTAAATAGGTAAACGGGTTGCAGGATACGGCCAGCACCTGCTTTAGGCTAGGAGTCGGAGTTTCGGCCTCGGATTCATGTGAGCCGAATGAAAATATGACTCTCTGGACGATGACGGCCAACCCGAAAAAGATGAGGGCGTCATAAATAAACCCGAATGGCACGAACCATTCGCCGAAATTCGCTATGGCGGGGAGAAGCGCATAAATCCCTTTCTGCACATAATAAGCGCCCACCCAAATCATCACGAAAAGCCAAGGTATGGTCGTGGTGGGTTGCGCTCCATTGCCCCTGGAAACGGACCATATGCACAACATGACCAGCACGAGGGCGGCTCCCGCCACGCCGGAAGACCAGCCGAATGCCAACCACAAACCCAATAATGTGATGGGGAAGATGGCGAGCCAGTTGCTTTCTGTCTCGCGCCAGAATTCACTCACCCAGGAGAACACGCGAGCGAAAACAATCGCCAGAACGAATCCGACGACGACCATAGACAGAGCGGCCCTTATCGCCCCGCCCCAGGTCGGTTTTCCGTATATCCCCAACGGCAATCCGAAACCCAACTCGAAGACCGTGAGCAACGCGTATAAGAAAAATGCGAAAACCCAAAACGTAACAGGCACAAAAACGAATACATCATCTGCGATTGTCTTATCACTTCGCCTCAAAGTACCCAAAAATTCCGTCACGTTCCGATAAAACCAGATGCCCACCATGATGAACACCGACATGACGCCGGCGAATACGGGCGTTCTGCCTTGAAAAAGGAAGTAGACCAAAAACGCCAGGGGTACGAGATAGAACCATCCGTTTCTGAGTTCCGCCCTCCAACTCGGGATCTCGTTGGATGGCAGCGGCTGGATGTTCAGCGCACCGGCCGCAAAGTGGATGTTAATCCCCACGATGGTGAAATATAAAATGGCCGGTATGGTGGCGTATCCGATAATCTGGAAATACGGCACTTCGATGAGTTCGCTCATGATGAAAGCGCCCGCCCCCATGACGGGCGGCATGATCTGTCCGCCGCTGCTGGCCGCCGCCTCCGCCGCTCCGGCGATGTGTGGACTCAGTCCGATTCGTTTCATAAGGGGAATCGTGAACGTGCCCGTGGTTACGACATTACCGGATGCGCTCCCAGACACCGTACCCATGAGCGCGCTTGAACCCACGGCGGCAAGACCGGCTCCGGCGCGCATTTTTCCGAACAGGCCCAAGGCGAAATTGACGAAAAAACGGCCCGCGCCCGATTCATGCAGAAATGCTCCCAGAATAAGGAACATGATGATGAAGGTCGCCGAGATGACGACCAAAAAGCCCAACACGCCACCGATGAAATCGGTCGAGAGTTTCGCCTGAAGCTCTATCCATGTATGGCCGCCATGCCCGAATGGCGGCGCGAATAAATTGCCCCAAATCCCATAGGCCAAAGCAATCATCGCCAATGTCGGAAGCGGGGGGCCGAAACAGCGCCTGGTCAATTCTAGAGCGACGACGATCATGACGAAGCCGACGCGAGCATCGCCAATCGTCGGGGCGCCCGGGCGATCAACCATCTCTTCGTGGTAGTAGAACAGGTAGAGGCATGCGGTCGCCACAAAGAAAAGCATGCCTGCGTTCAAGCCAATCGTGAAACCAGCCGGAAAAGGATGCGCCGGGTATTCCTGAAATACTTCTTTGATTCGTCTTTTCGCCCAGAAAAGAGGAAAAGCGAGTACGACTACCGGCCAGAGGTAGAAAGCGCTTCTCACTTCATCGCTTTGCCCGGCCCATAATCCTACCCGCCATCCGATTAGAACAAGCGCTACGAAAAATACAACGAGAAAAACTCCCGCTTTTTTCACCCCCTCGGAAGGCCTGAAGAAAACCGCGAACAAAGTCCACATCGTGGGAATGGCGGAACATGCGATTATCAGCCACCAAAAGGTGGGCTCATGCGTGCTTTCTGGCAAATAATCCCAATACCAAAACAGTATGGGCGCAGGAACTAAGCCCAAAAACCAGAGAAAAAGCGCGAGCCAGGATTTCTCGACAACCATCATCGCTATCCAGATGGCGAACGGTAGCGCATAAACCCACCAAACACTCCAGTCAGACCAGCCCTCCCCCATCTCATAGACGAAATAATAGAATATGACGGTGGGAATCAAAGACAATAGGTACAGAACGGGAAGAAAATTCAATTTGCGAATTTTATCCCCATATACCTGCGGCATCGCTCCGGCGCCGCCGATGAGGAGGATGGTATAGGCCAAGAGCATGTGCATGTTGGGATGCATCTCACCCGGCAGAGGCCGGAGGTAGACCGCGGAAATGTGATACAAACCCGAGAGCACGCACAGCCATGAAGTGATGAAAACCAGAGCCCTTACGAGAGGAGCCGACTGGGTGGGGTCTGATTCAGTACTCATTATTCTCCTTCTTTCTCCACCTTGGTGGATTTATCATGTAGAAATAAAAATTTTTGATGAACCACTCTATTCTAACGGATAGTCTGATTCTTTCGCCAGCGACTCAGTAATTTCCCCATTCTTTCCCCATTGTTTATAGATTCTTCGTGCTTGACCAAACCACATGCTTTTGCTTTAGTATTGGATTATCGATATACGTGAATAAGGTTGACATTTTATTCATGAGTTTCGACACCGTAAGTCGAAACGAGTAAGTAATTTTCACTACCAAAAAGGAGATACGAATGCAGAAATCTACACTTCGGCTGATCACGCTGGCGGCAGGCCTTGCCTTGATAATCGGCACGGCCCCGACGGCGCACGCAGCCAAAATACTACTGGGAACGTCCCAGCCCGGTGGTGCCACCTTCGAGATTGGAACCGCAATGGGCAAAGTCATCACGGATAACTCGGGCGGAAAGATTTCGGTGGCTGCATCCATTACCGGCGGTTCGACCGCAAATGTCCGAACTCTGCAGAAAAAGGACAAGAACCAGGCGCTCCGCATCGGCATGGCCACGGCACCGGCCGTTTCGTGGGGGCAAGTGGGCAGAAAACCATTCAAGAAACCCCAAGACGTGCTGGCGTTAGGGGCCCTATACCCATTGACGACTGTCTATACGACCTTCAAAACCTCCGGAATTAAAAAATGGTCCGACCTCACCGGCAAAAGATTCGTCGTAGGCGGTCGCGGCGGTTCCATTTACATCGTCACGCAGCTTGCACTCAAACACAGTGGCGTAAAAGCGAAAAAAGAATTCTTCAACAATCCCCAGAATGCAGCCGCCATCAGAGACGAAAGGGTGGACGCGGGCTTTTTCTTCCTGAACGCGAATGTTCCCGCACCCGTGTATATGGAACTTGCGCGGACGCTCTCCGGCAAACTGCATTTCTTCGGTCCGGATGAGGCCACCATCAAAAAGCTGGCCGAGAACGAAGCGGGCATCGTGCGTGATGTCGTGGCTGCCGGCTCCATTCCCGGCTACAACAAAGACGTCGTAAGCTGGGGCCAGATGTGGACTTTGATGACCAACAGCAAAATGAGCAATGCCAACGCATACGGGCTCGTCAAGGCTCTCTACGACAATCACAAGCAAATTACCAAGTACCATCCGACCGGAAAATTCGTTACCAAAAAGACCGGCCTTCGCGGCATGAAGAAGCTTAAAATACACCCGGGAGCCGCTCGCTACTGGAAAGAATCGGGTATGATGTAGGCATCACCGAAACCCTGAAAACCCCCTGCTTCGGCGGGGGGTTTTTTGTCGCTTCACTTACTCCTCGCCATCCATAATGAAAATGGTGTTAAAGTTGAATCTTATCCACCTGCCTACAACTCCATTTTCGGGAGAGCAAAATGAGCACATCCGGTTTTGAAACGTTTCGTCTCGTAAAGCCTGATGAAGCCGATAGCGAAGTTTCGCAAATTTATGACGAAATATGTCGATTGAAAGACCCGCGCTGGCTGGGGCCGTTGTTCGGTTTTTTCGCCCATGTCCCAGGCCTTTTGCGTGGATTCTGGGAACTGCAAAAACGCTTGGAAGTTTTAGACGGCCACATCTCACGCGAATTGACCAATCGCATTGCAATGGTCTGCGCAGTTGCCTCAGACTGTCCCCGTTGCGTGAATTTCCACAAAACCGACCTCATCCACCGCATGGAACTCGACGAGTATGAAGTGGAAAAACTCCACGACTTTGAGAATGCGGATTTGCCTGAAGCGGAAAAAGCTGTATTCCGCGTTGCCAGAAAGCTCACGCTCAACGAACAACTTACTGACGAAGAGTTCCAGGCATTACGCGAGTATGGCTTTGACGAACCGGCAATCGTGGAGATTGTCTCGGTCGCCTTGCTGGAGAGTGGCTTTGCGCGTCACGCGAGCGTCCTGGCGCGTTTTGAAGACGGGATGGACTGGCCAACACAACATACTCCATCCGCCGAATACCGAAGCGTGATCGACCGTTAAGGACTTACGGACATATATGTGTTAGCCGATAAAAGTGTTTATTTTTTGCTATGAACTTGTGTCAGAAGGCTCTTGGAGGAATGTGTATCTTTAGACGCTTTGCTAGCGCGAAGTTTCTTTGTCTGAGTCAAGGGTGACTGAGGCGGTGCTTTCTTTGAAATGTCATACTGAGGCGTTTCGGCGGGATAATTGTACAAAGTAACCAAACAACCATCGGTTTGATTGTGAGTTTCCGCAAGGGCTATTCCGGACATACTCACAAGCATAAAGAAAACGGCAAGTTCCACCACTCTCAGACAGCGCATCGAGAAACCTCATGTAAAAACCCGTCAAACTACATGTGTGAGAATCGTACCACATTATAAGGAAATGATGAGTCTATTTTATCCCCATAAAATTACCATATTGAAAAACAATCCCATCCCCGATAAAGTTTAGGTAAGTTTGCAAAAACTGCAACTTTACAAACATGAGACGTGGTGGTACGCATTCGTTCACTTATGTGCATAGTTATTCAAACTTTATTTTGGAAGTAATATTTCGTGTCCGAATCTGCGAATTTACTGAAAATGGAGAAAATCGACAAATCCTTTCCGGGCGTTCATGCGCTCAAAGAAGTCGATTTTGATCTCATAGAAGGCGAAGTTCACATTCTTTTGGGCGAGAACGGGGCCGGCAAATCCACACTCATCAAAATCCTGGCAGGCATTTATCACGCCGATACGGGCCAAATCGAGATCAGCGAAACACCCACCATTATTCCTGACGCCAGAACCGGGCGCGATTTAGGAATCAGCGTCATATACCAGGAGCTGAATCTGGTGCCTGATCTGAGCGTGGCCAAAAACATCTTCCTCGGTCGCGAGCCGGTCTTGCCCGGCATCATGAGGCGTGTGGATTGGGCCAAAGTCGAGCAGGAATCCCGAGCGATCATGGATCTCCTCGATGTAAGAATCGACGTAAATGCGCCGGTCCGCTCACTAAGCGTGGCGGATCAACAAATGGTGGAAATCGCTCGTGCCCTCGCATTTGATTCCAAGATTCTGGTGATGGATGAGCCCACATCTTCCTTGAGCGGTCATGAGATCGAGGAACTCTTTAAGGCAGTCAACCGGTTACGGGAGCAAGGCGTCGGCATCATTTACATCTCCCACCGACTTGAAGAAGTCCACGAGATTGGAGATCGCGTCACCGTCCTGCGAGACGGAGAATACATGGGTACATGGGAAGTCAAGGACGTGGAACTCGATTTTCTGATCACGCAGATGGTGGGGCGCACCCTCGATGAGAAATTCCCCTGGACACCCCGCGAACATGGAGAAGTGGCTCTGCGTGTGCGTGGACTTACCCGAAACGGCGTGTTTGAAGACATCAACTTTGACCTCCACTATGGCGAAATCGTCGGTCTCTCGGGTCTCGTCGGTGCGGGGAGAACCGAAGTGGCGCGGGCCGTCATGGGCGCGGACCCCGTGGATAGCGGCACCGTAGAGATGACCCGTGCGACAAAAGAGAAAGAAGAAATACAAAAGCTCCCGCACTATCCGATTTGGATTGCACTTTTGGATATAGCTGTCTTTATCTTGGCTTTGCCGTTGTTCACTGTCATCTTCCAGGGAATTTACGATCCTTTCACACTCAACATGAATTCACCACCACCCCTGTTCAGTGGCAAGTGGTTCTATGAATGGATCCTTGGTGGGCCGTTATACAACATACCGAACGGCCCTATCCCCTATCTCGTCGCCGCCGGATTAGCGATTTTAAGGCAGGTGGGACTTTGGTTTCTCGATAGGCAGTATCGTTGGCGCACGCTGGTCATCGACTTTGCAAGCTGGTACGCCCTGGCGATTGGCGCGATGGTCATTTCGAGTTTGTTCACCCAAAATTTCGTTCTTGAATGGGTTATGATCTGGGGTGGCGTCGCTATGGTTGCGATTCGATTTCTGACAATCCTCACCCATGAGCGCAATTGGACTCCGACCTTGGCCATTAGACGCGGGCTGGGGCTATTGCCCGAGGATAGAAAGACCCAGGGCCTCACCCAGGTTCTATCGGTTGCCTTTAACACCACAAGCGCAAATCTCCGTCGCCTCATCAAACGATGGCTGCTCAACCTGACAATGGAAAAAGACTTGGTCGATGAGCACATCGATCAACTAAAAATCATGACGCCGGATCAGGAGACACAAATACGCTTTCTCTCGGGCGGCAATCAGCAAAAAGTCGTTCTCGCAAAATGGCTCTTCAGGCGCGCCAACGTACTCATCTTTGATGAACCGACTCGAGGAATCGACATAGGTGCGAAATTCGAAGTTCACTCGCAGATGCTTCAACTTGCGAAAGACGGCGCCGCCGTCATGATGATCTCGAGTGAACTACCCGAGATTCTTGGAATGAGCGACCGTATTTTGGTAATGCGCGAAGGACAACTCACCGCAGATATCGATAGAAACGAAGCGACACAGGAACAAATTCTGCGTTACGCCATGACCGCGGATTGAGCCGCGTTTGGAGGTAGGTTTAATGAGCGCCGCAGCTTCAACGGGCAATGAGAAAGTCTTTCTGGGCTATTCGGTCAAGGATATTCCCTGGGAGCGTTTACTCCTCATTTCCGCGTTTATTGTCTTGATGATTTTCTATACTTTCGCGACCGAAAATTTCCTCACCCTCGAAAACTTCGTGAATGTAGTGCGCCGTGACGCTTGGCTCTTCTTCTTGGCCTATGCCCAAACATTGGTCATCGTTTCGGCAGGATTTGATCTTTCACAAGGCTCAATCATGAGCGTGGTGAGCGTCATGGCCTGGAGTGCGATGTTGCACTTCGGGTTTTTCGTTGGCCTCATCGCCGGCCTCGGTATCGGTCTGCTGTGCGGCGTCATCAATGGGTTTTTCGTCGGCGTGGCAAGGGTGCAGCCGTTCATCGCGACACTGGGGATGCTCTTCATCGGCAGTGGCGCGGCCCAGCTTTGGACCGGCGGCCTTCAAATGGGGGGTGCGCGGGAGGGCGCAACGCTGCCCAAACACGTCGAAGATGCTTATGTCCTTTTGGCTAAAGGAAACCTGGGTCCCGTCCCCTTCACCTTCATCTGGATACTCATCGCACTGGGCACCATGTGGTATCTGCTCAAATACACCCGCTTCGGCACTTATGTGTATGCATTGGGCGGAAACGAACAAACAGCGATATCCGCGGGAATCAACTTTCCCGCCATGAAGATCGCCATTTTCGGTATAGGCGGTCTTCTGTGCGGTTTCGCAGGACTTCTTCTTTCAGCGAACGTCAGCGCGGCGGGCGAACCGAGACTGGGCGGAGGCGATCAACTGCTTCAATCGATCGGAGCGACCATTATCGGCGGCACGCATATTTTTGGCGGGCGAGGCGGCGTGTTGGGTACTACGCTGGGTGTTTTCCTAATTATATTCCTGGTGAATGGACTGAACATCATGGGAATCGACACCTACCGGCAACAGATTGTCGTCGGCTTGGTGATTCTAGCCTCCATCTGGGTCAGCACCCTGCGCGAGCAAAAAAACTAGGGGAGATTCAAAATCATGGCGAACGTAACGGAGGCTCCGGTCAGACCTTCTGCCTCCTTCTTGGCCAGCTTCAATTACGAGAAATATGGTTTGCTCGTCGTGTTCATCATGATGATGATCATATTTTACATTCTCCAGTTGATGGGCTACGTGAATAATTTTATCGAAGCCCATAACCTGACCAACCAGCTCAGAAACGCTTCTCTCCTGTTCTTCATCGTCGCTGGACAAAGTATGGTCCTTCTGGTTTCAGGCATTGATTTGAGTCAGGGCTCCTTGCTCAGTCTATCGAGCGTAGTGATGGCGCAGGGCATATTAGACTTCGGCCTTGCCGTGGGTGTGTTGATGGGCATTGGAATGGCGACGATGTTCGGTTTCATCAATGGCTACCTCGTGGGCCGCGTGAAAATACAGCCTTTCATCGTCACATTGAGTATGCTTTTCATCTGCGCCGGAATCGCTTTGGTATTCACGGGCGGACGCACCATTCACCAATTCACGGGTGAGCAAAAAGATATATTACAGACCATCGGCCTCACGGATTTCTTCCATATCCCAGGAACACTGTTCATCGCCATTTTCTTCTTCATCATTCTCTACCTGCTGACGAAACGTACGGTGCTCGGCCGGGCAATCTATTTAACCGGCGGGAACGAAGAGGCCGCACGGCTCTCAGGCATAGACACCGGCAAAGTGAAACTCATTTGCTATTTGATCAGCGGTATCTGTGTAGGCATCACCTCGTTCCTTTATTTGGCGAGGCTCCCGGCCACAAACGGCCTTGCGGGATTCCAGCTTGAATTCCAATCCTTGGCGGCCACCGTCGTGGGAGGCACGACGTTTCACGGTGGCGAGGGTGGCGTGACGCAAGCTGCAATCGGGACGCTGTTCCTGACATTTTTGCTCAATGGCCTGATTCTCTTGGGTGTGGGCACATTCGCAAGGGAGGTAGTGGTAGGCGTTTTACTTATCACAGCAGTGGTTTTGAGTTCCCGCAAGCGTCGGGAATAGGAAATATGTTCATTCGGCAGTCATTTTTCCCTTTCGCGGAGGAGAGCGCTTCGTCCGTGAAACCCATTCTGCGACGAGGAGATTCAAGATGAAAAAACTGTTCCGCACTTTCATGATCCTCGCTTCCGTCGTCACATTCTTGTTTGTGTCGATGGCGGCAGCCCCTGACACCGATGCCCGCGTGAAGGCGAAGAAGAAATACAAGATCGCCGTCGTCGTGCCGAACGGCGTCGACCCCTATTTCTTCTCGAAATGGTACGGAAGCGTCCAGGCGGCCAAAGAAGCCGGCGTGACCGTGACCATGTTCGACGCGGGCGGCTATGAGTTCCTGCCCAAACAGGTGGCCCACGTGGAGGACATCATCGCGGCGAAATACGACGGGATGATCATCTGCCCCATCAGCACCAAGGGCATGGTGGACGCAGTCCATAAGGCGATGGACAAGGGCATCAAGATCGTCGTGGACAACATCGACCTCGACAGCGCTCGCGTCAAGAACCGTGTCATGAAAAACAGCTATGAGCTGGGCCTTCTCATCGGCGCTACCATGGCGCATGCCATCGACTACCAAGGCAAAGTCATGATGCTGCCCGGACCCAGCGGCATCGAAATGGTGACCTCAATGGCCAAAGGCTTTGAGGAGTACATGAGCCACTACCCGAAAATCAAGATTGTGGCCAAGGAATTCACCAAGTCCAACGTGCAGCATGCATACCAGACGGCGGAAGACCTGCTTAAGAAACATCCGGACGTGAAAGGTATTTACCCCTGGGCGACGCTCATTGCCCGCGGCACGGTGGACGCCGTGAAAGCCGCCGGCTACAAGCCCGGCCAGATCAAGATCGTGACGCACAACCTCGTCGTCGGCATCGAGAAAGACATTCGTGACGGCTGGGTGCATGCGGCAGTCCTGGCCGAGCAAATCGCCATGGCGAGAGAAGCTGTTTTCAACGTGATTGATTTGATTGAGGGACGGCAGCCCCCCGGCGCGCCCCACCGAGGCGGCACGCTCAGCTATATCCAGAATTACATGGCCTATAAGCACAACCTCGACATTCTGGATCGAAGCGGCATCGAAGCGCCCAAAAATTGGATGATCAAACGCCAAAAACGCGCGGCGAACATCGTAGGCGGCAAACGCCGTTAAGCATCATCACCACTGAAGTTAAAAAAGCCCCGTCGGTTGCCCGGCGGGGCTTTTTCGTAAGTCACCTTGTCTCGCCTACAACCCTTTCACATAGATGCTGAGCCCCATCCGCCCCGTCGACCCGCCGGGTTGTGGATCCGAGATCTTATCCGTCTGCACTTCTCCAGTGCTATCCACGGCCCGCACAGTCACCGGATAGAACCCGTTTCCCTCAAAATGCATGGGCAGCGCCCAGACGCTCCAGGCGAGAGGCCCCAAGGGTTTCTTGAGCAAAGCAGGTGACCAGGGCCGCAAACGCTCGCCCTGCCCGTAGGTTACTTCCACCTTGTGGATTCCCCGGTCGCCCGCGAAAGCCGAACCAACGAGCCAGACTTTGGAAGCTTGAACCTCAACGCGTCTCCTGGGGGCCTCGAAGCGGCTGAACGTCTCGACAATCGCCTCATCCGACCAGCCGCGCCTTTGCCAATAGCCGCCATGCCCTTTTGTCGTAACCTCAATGGATTCAATCCACTTCACGTTCTTGAGGCCATAGGTCCCCGGCACGAGAAGCCTGAGAGGAGCGCCATGGTCTCGCGGAAGATATTCCCCGTTCATTCTGATGCAGAGTAGCGTTCTCGAATCCAGGGCCTGCTCCAAGGATATGGAATCATGATACCCGTCCGTCGCGCGAAAAATGACCCTGGCGGATACTGATTGGCGCACGCTTTCCAAGACGCCCGCACGCTCGATGAGAGTTCTGAGCGGTACTCCCTCCCATAAGGCGTTTCCTATCTGCCCGCCGCCCACGGGGTTCCCGATGCAGGTCATCGTCGCCCATGTTTTCTGCTGCCTGAGCGCGCTCAACTCCGCATAAGTAACGGAAAGAGGCTCGGTTACCTCACCCTTGACGTTCAGCCGCCATTTCCTGTGGGAGAGTCTCGGCGATGAATGGCCGATGCTCTGCACATAGAATTTATCGTTCGCCGTGACTTCGGGAACGACGCGCGCGGCGAACTCGAGAATGTCCTCACCGGGTCTGGGCGTCTCCACGGGGCGGCTGTTCAGCCAGTCGAACAGGCGGCCCATCATGGAGGCTTGCGCGTCGCGCGGGATTCCGATGACGGCGAGGGGCGCGATTCGCCCCGCAACCCGCAACAGATGGCGTCTGGATACGTTCATGGCGCTCCTCCGGCAAGAAAACCGCCCCCGATTCTACGACAAAACCGCCGATTCACGAAATTTCCGCCCATTATCCCCGCAACTGCCCGCACATCCGCGCATTTTCCGTCGCCGCCGGACTCATGGGCCATGGCAGAATTCCCCTGCGCCTGGGTACGGCGGCGGAATCCGGCCGTCGGACCCGGTTTTCGCGTGCCCATCTGCCCGCATTCGAGCGCATTCCAACCCCGCAAATTCCCCTCGAAATTATCCGGAAATGTACCGGAAAACCCCGTGAATTTATCGAATTTTATCCAATTTTACGGGAATTATTATTTGCATTATTCAGGTTCTGCGCCTCGCCCGAGCAACTCCCCCATTTCAGCGGTCAGCACTCGCTCCACCGCCTGAAAACCGAAGGCCGACGGGCGGCCTCTCCGGCATACCCCATCGACGCGAAAACCCGGCGACGACGATTGCGGGGAAATGCGTGCAGACCATTGCCGCCGAAGGAAAGCCAACCCCGACCCGCAAGGGGTTGTTGAAAAAGTCCCCCGATGCGCAAAGACCACCGTCATTCCGGCCTTGAAGCCGACCGGGGAGGGAGGTCGAACCCGATTGATCAATGAGGGTTCGACGGAATCCATTTTATGATTTTTTCTTTCGCATTTGATTCCGACTCGCGAGGGGCAGCGCCGCGCCCGAATCCGGAGCGGATGAGGTGGATATATATGGCGGCGTCCGTATCTTCCCCGGCCGGGAGCGAGGACGTCCGGGCGAAGGGCCAAGGACAAAGTCAAAGATGGATTCCGGCTCAAGGCCGGAATGACGAGCAAAGGCGAAGGTCAACCCCAGGCGAAGCGAGGCTTTTCCAACAACCCCGTATGCGGCCCCGGCGCCGCTCATCCTGCTGCATGAAGCGTTCGTGAACGACCCCTAATCCGGGTTATCGCCGACCCGGGGGTAGGCGACCTTGCCCCAATCCGACTTGGGGTTTTCTTCCATGATCTTGAGAATCGCCGGAACGATGTCCTCCATGATGAGGCGGCCCTGCGCGAGTTGCGTCCGCCCCCAGCCTTCGGCGAACGTCATGCCCCCGTGGAAGACCTGGTTGCGCAGTTGATACAGCCGCCAGAAGACTTCCCTGAATATGTCGAATACGTTTTCCTTTTCCAGGGCTATCCAGAAGCCGTCGTTTTTCCGTTCAAGTTGCGCGTCCCAGTTATCGCCCTTCGGCTCGCCCCGCACGTATTGCCAGAACGCTTTGAAGGCGTATCGGTTATTAAGAAGATCTTCGATCTGTTTGTGATATGTCTCCAGAAGAATGGCTTTTATCTTTTTCTCGTTCCGTTCATCGTGGTGAATGATCTTTTTCAAAAACGCATTGATCCTTTGGGTCTCATTTGGGCCGTCGCCATCCGCGCCGCTCGGCTCGCCTCCGTAGGCCGCGTTGAAGGCGATCCACAGACAGATGAATTTCTCCTCATCCGACTCGACGTTTCCGCTCTGCCCGAGCCAGCTGCGCGCTCTGCGCATGCGGTGTTCGTTGTGTTCGCCTTGCGGTATCTCGTCGCTGGTCCGGGTCATCGCTGCGGTTCCTTTTTATTGTTTGATGAATTCGGATCACGAAAAGCGTTTACCCCGACTGCTTCGGGGGACGTTTTCAACAACCCCTGTAGGGGACGCATACATGCGTCCCTGCTTTTTGCCGTGGAAACACGGGTCGCATGGTATGCGACCCCTACGGAACCATGACGGCGCGGGCCGCTTCCCCCTGTTCTAGAAGGCGTAGCGCAGGAAATCCATAAGCCGTGGCCGGTGAGGCGCGCGCCCGCGACCTCCCTCGCCGGAACCAACCCCCCCACCCTCCTGTCAAGAGGCTGTTGAAAACCCTCCGTCTGCGACTCCCGCAAACCGCCAACGCCTCTTTCCTCACCCTGAGTAGCCGCCGAAGGCGGCGTATCGAAGGGCGCTCCCTCGATACGGCGCGCAAGCGCGCCTACTCGGGATGAGGGAGCGGTGAATTCTGACCGGGGATGGCTTTTTTAACAGCCCCCTATGCGCCACCTACGGAACCTTCACGACGCGCCCCGCGCGCCCGGCCTCCCCCCGTTCTAGAAGGCGTAGCGCAGGGAAATCCATACGCCGTGGCCGGTGAGGCGCGCGCGCGTCTCTCCGATGAGGATCGAGAGGTCGCGGTCCGGGCGCAGGACGCGGATGTTCCCCTGGGCGGTCTCCACGTCGCCCGAATCCGCGTAGCGCCAGGCGACGTCGAGGGTGAGCCGCTCGGTGAGCGGTTTTGCGACGCCCGCCGAGGCGGTCCAGGCGAAGTTGAGGCTTCGCCCGCCCGGGACGGTGGTCGTCTGCGAGAGGCCCGGGAAACGCATGAGCGTCCGGCCGATGCGGGCGTACGACAGGCCCCCGCCCAGCCCGATGAACGGGCGCAGGCCGCCGATTCGCGGCAGGTCCAGAAAAGCCGTCAGGATGGCCGATGTCGTCGAGAGGTCGGCGGTGACGGACTGGCGGCCCGGGGTCCTGCGGTAGTTGGCGTTGCCCTCGAAGGCGAGCTTGGGATGATACGCGAGGGCGGCCTCGAGGCGCAGGGCGGGCGTGAGGACGCGGCCCAGGCCGAGGGAGAAGCCCGCCCCGGCGCCGAAGTCGCCCACCGTCTGCGTCGGTTTCCCGTCGATCCCGGTCACGCCGCCGTAGAGGGCGGCGACGTCCCCGCGCGTGGGGTCGACGTCGCGAAAGCGCGTCTCCCGCGTCCAGTCGACGCCCAGGGCGGCGCGGACGTAGAACCCCTCCGCACGGGCGGAGGCGCAGGAAAGCAGGAGCGCCGCCATGAGGAGCGGGAGAATCATCCACCGCCTCGGCGCGGCGGCGGGGGTGCGGTTCGGCATGGGAGTTCCCCTCGGGCGTGAAGGGTTTGCGCGCGGCCCTTGGGGGGCCGCCCTCTTGCGGAAACCTATTATGGACTCCGCCGCCCGTCAATCCGGAGAGAGGGGCAGGGCGTTCGCAGCTCCCTTGATGCGGCTCGGCTGTCTCTTCGGTCGGGCCGGGCGGGGATGTGTGGTTGTTGAGAAAGCCCCCCTGACAGGGGTTGTTGAAAAAGTTCCCGGGAAGCGATTTTGAATTTCACTCCCCCCTTGAGGGGGAGTCGATGAGCTAAGGGCGTAAGCCCGCAAGCGAATCGGTGGGGGGAGCTTTTCATTTAGAACCGTCCCCCCACCACATCGGCCTTCGCACAAACCGCTCGGCCTCTGTCGGGCTTTCCCCTCGGGAAGCCCGACCCCCTCAAGGGGGGAGTGAAATTCAAAGGCGTGGGTGCAACACAAAACGCTTCCGTGGGCTTTTTCAACAACCCCCCGTGGCCGCCCCAGCTTGCCCGCTGCGCGCGGATGGGCGATAGTCCCCGCTTTATGCGTTGCGGATGATCATTCAAGGGAAAGGAAAAACGCGATGACGTATTTCTACAAGACGGACGAGATGGAAAAAAACCTCGCGGGCGCGGCCTACAGTTCGGCGGCGGGCGCGTGGGTGACGGGCGAGCGGCTCATCTTCGGCAAGATGCGGATGCCCGCCGGCACGCGCTCGAGCGCCCACGCCCACGCGAACGAGCAGTTCGGCTACTGCCTCGCCGGCTCCACCCGTCTGAACATCGAGGGCGACGTGCATGTCCTCACACCCGGCCACATCGCCTACCGGCCCGCGAACGCCGTGCACGAGGCTGAGGTGCTGGGCGATACGGATTACGAGTTCATCGTGGCGAAAGACACGGCGACGAGCATCGAGGGCACGCCCACCGAGATGAAACAAACCGCCGATCACGTTCCCTATTTCTACGACACCGAGGCGATGGAGAAGGGCCTCGCGGGCGAGGCCTACAGCCCGACTGAGGGCGCGTGGGTGACGGGCGAGCGCATCATCTTCGGGAAGATGCGCATCCCCGCGGGCGGGGTGGCCGAGCCGCATTCACACCCCAACGAGCAGTTCGCCATCGTCTTGTCGGGCGCCTGCCGCGCGACCATCGGCGGCGAGACCGCGACCGTCACCGCGGGCGACATCGTCCACATGCCCGCGAACGTCGTCCACTCGGTCGAAATACTGGGCGATGAGGACTACGTCTTCGTGACGGCCAAGGACACCTCGTGGGGCATTCAGGGGATTAGGGTGTAGGGGGGAGAGACTGAGATTCACGCTACTCTTATTTTGGTTTCACTTCTGCCGTTTGTCGCGGCTACGGTTTTTTTCTGCTTGGTGATATTTGGAGTAGATTTCTTAGTCACCTGAGCAAGTGCCGCACGCGCAGACACAGTGTCGATATTTGCTTTCACAATTTGGTCGAGTTCGCTCTCGTTAGTATATATAGCCGGGGCCACACAATTAACACGGCCTTCCGTGTAGTATCGATGTGCTTTGTTTTGGGCACCCTTGGTTTTTGGCTTGTACACTGCTACGGACAAACCACCTTCCTCCTTGACCAATCGAAAACAAGGAATATCTGTCTCCCCATCACCAATGAAGATCATGTTTTCGAACGGTATTGGGCGCTTATGCTTTTCGACAAACTGGTTGACCTTCCCGTCGTCGCTGAGGTCGTGTGCACCCTTGTTGATGCGGAAGAGGTACTGGGTCTTCGTCGTATAGTTGATGGCTAACGCTGGCCACTCGGCTACACCATTTTCATCAAATATAAACTTTGAGGCGTAGACTTCTTTGAATTTCGATGCGATTTTCGTGCCCGCAAAAATCTCGGCATTGCCGGAGGAAATCAGATAATGTTCTACGTTTACGCTCTTGGTACGGCCATATTGAGTAATCCGGTCGAACCATTCATCAACGCCTTCAAAGAGCTTAATTCCTTGACCGTGTTTCTTGAAATCCTCTCGCCGGACAGGAACGCCCGCCGCCGCAGCTTTTCTCAGCATTAAGTTCATGTAGACGAGAACTCCATCGGCTTGGTGCTTCTTGGTCCAACTAGTGACCTCGTCCCAGAATTTCTTGGGTTTCATGCCAATATCTGGTATGAACTGGCGTTCCTGCATGTTTCCAGGGGCGAGGGTGCCGTCGAAGTCGTAAGCGATTGCCATGGAAGTGTGTTTTATCGGCATTAATGCACCT
Organism: uncultured Nitrospinaceae bacterium; assembly: GCA_964440505.1. Lineage (GTDB taxonomy): Bacteria > UBA8248 > UBA8248 > UBA8248 > UBA8248 > Bin107. The sequence goes on along the minus strand of CAYTSP010000168.1, from coordinate 2,297 downwards.
CCTTCTTCCTTGCCCAGAACAACAAACAGTGCGTTAAACTACGTTATGGGCGGGTAATGGTCCTAAATTTTTCTATCCTTTCATCACGTTTTCGCTAGATTTCGGCCCATCTCACCGCACACACCACAGTGCCAAAAAAATGGATACTCCGTTGAGGGAGTATCCGTTCGATATCAATATTAGTACCACAATATGTGGTGTAGGTGCAATGAACGCTTATAGCATATTTAGAATTGTCTTATTTAGCTTTGCGCTCTACGATACATTCGTTTTGTATCGGCAAACGATTATAGAAATGCAACGAATTAAAGCAGAAAGGACTTCTGTTCCACCTCCTCATACGCTCTAATCAGCCCTTTTCATCGCCTGCGCGAAGTCGTAGGCCGTCTGGAGGCGGTACCACACCTCGGCTCCCCCGCCGAAGGCCTTGTCCAGGCGAATCGCCATTTCTGGAGAAATGCCCGAACGGCCGTTGACGAGGCTCGATAACTGCTTGCGGCTCACGCCGAGCTTTCGCGCGGCCTCCGTTACGCTCAAACCCAGCGGCTCCAGGCAGTCGTAACGAACAGAAGGCCCCGGATGGGGCGGGTTCTTCATGGGCATGGTGTAGTTCCTTTCGTGATAATCCAGTGAGTGCTACGGCCCCAGTCTCTCGATGCGCCATTCACCGCCCGCTTCCAGCGTGTAGCGCACGCGGTCGTGGAGGCGGCTGTCTCTGTGCTGCCAGAACTCGATGGTGTGGGGCTTCAGGACGTAGCCGCCCCAGTGGGGGGGGCGCGGTACCTCGCGGCCCGCGTATTCGGTTTCCAGGGCGCGCTCGTTTTCTTCCAGAGAGGCGCGGGAGGGGACCACGCGGCTTTGGGGCGACGCCCACGCGCCTATCTGGCTCGCGCGCGGGCGGGTGGCGAAATAGGCGTCAGAAAACTCTTCGGGTAGTTTTTCCACGGCGCCCTCTACGCGCACCTGCCGGGCAGGGGGTTTCCAGTGGAAGACGAGGGCGGCCCTCGCGTCGCGCGCAAGCTGCTCGCTCTTGTCGCTCTCGTAGTTCGTGAAGAAGGGGAAATCCGGCTCCGCGTAGCCGAGGTCTGCGAGGTCTTTATACAGCACGATGCGGGCGGCGGGCGCGCCGTCCGGCCCGAGCGTGGCGAGCGTCATCGCGTCCTCGCGGGGAATCCCCGCATTCTTTGCCTGCGCGTACCAGCGGCGGAATTGAATCATGGGGTCGCTGTCGACGCTCGCGACGTCCAAGGCTTCCGCCGCCATCTCCCGGATTAAATTTTCATCCATTTCATTCATCATTCAATGCTCGGTCAGGCGGCGGATTCAGGGGTGTTGAAGGAGTCCCCAAAAACAGAGAATGGACTTCTCAATCGCCACACGCTTATGAAATGGCGCCTTCTTGTGGGTTCTTGCCGTCCGACGAGAAAGCAATTCACTCCCCCCTTGAGGGGGAGTCGATGAAGCCGAGCGTTTTGTGCGAAGGCTGAATCGGTGGGGGGTAAATCGCGTCTTTTTGCCATTCCGAATTCTACCCCCCACCGAATCGCTTTCGGGCTTACGCCCTCAGCTCTTCGACTCCCCCTCAAGGGGGGAGTGATTCTTGTTCTTTCATCGGTCGCGTCCAATCCTTATTTATCAGTACTTTTTCAACAGCCCCATTGAGAACCCCTATTTCTCCCCCGCCACGCCGACCTGCACGATGCGGGCCTTGTCCACGCCGGCGACGCCCACGTACTTGAAGGACTTGCCGTCGAATTCGCGCGGCTGAAAGCCCTGGACGACGACCTTCTTCGCACCGCTCAAAAGCGCGGCGAAGGGCGCCGCCTGCGACTTGGCGTTCACGTCGGTGGGGAACTGGAAGTTTACCCCCGGCATGTTGGTGAACGCTATCCGGCCCTTCTCGTCGCTGACCCAGAATTCGGATATCGCCGATTCTTTCGCCACCTTGGCGAGAGCGGCGTTGATCTCTTTTTTACTCATGCCCGCCTTGATGGCCGCGGCGATGAAGTGCGCCGCCAGCTTGGCTTGCGCCACCATGTGCTTCGATACGGCGTCGTCCATCGCGCGGGCCGTATTCACGCCGACGCCCAGGGTGAGGCAAAGGCTCAGGATCACAGCCGCCAGAATGATTTTTCTCATCTTCCTCTCCTCATGGTTTCGGCAAACACGGAAAGTTTTTTCTCAAGATTCCGGCGGATGATACTAGGGCGCGAAACCACCGCGCAAGGGGGCGGCTCTCGAGGTGGTTGAAAAAGTTCCTGAGAGGGCAAAGTCAACCCCCTTGAAAGGGAAATCCC
>CAYTSP010000167.1:0-20126 GCA_964440505.1 uncultured Nitrospinaceae bacterium | reverse complement strand
TTGCCCCCCTGTTAAGGGGGGGTAGGGGGGGTTGCTTTTCCAGTCGAAAGGGGCGTTTCCTCTACCCCCTACAAAGGGGTTTTTTTTAACAACCCCGGGGAGGGAGCGTTCGCTACTCCGAGAGGGGCTTTTCAACAGTCTGTAGGGACAAGTCGCGACCTGTCCCTACTTCCAGAGCGGCAATTCCTCTCTATTGGTCGGAAATGATCCTCAAGGGAGTGAGAAAAAACCAAGCTTGAGGAAGTGGCTTTGGAGCGGGAAGCTACGACCTCGCTTTCAGGAGCGCCATCGCGACCCTGTCCGGCGTCAGGGGCAGGTCGTGGAACCGCACGCCCGTGGCGTCGTAGATCGCATTGGCGATGGCAGCCGCCGTGGGCACGGTCACCTGCTCCCCGACGCCCTTCGCCCCGTAAGGGCCGTTCGAATAGGAATCCTCCACGATGAGGGACGCCACCCGGTCCGGCACGTCCTCCACCGTGGGAGCGAGGTAGCCGTGCATGTCGGGGTTCAGCATCTGGCCCTCGCGCTGAACGACCTCCTCCATCATGCAGAAGCCGATGCCCATGTAGACGCCGCCCTCGATCTGCTGCTCCACGCCCATGGGGCTGATGGCCCGGCCCACGTCGTGAGCGGCCCAGACGCCGGTGACCTCCACCTCGCCCGTCTCCTCGTCCACGAGCACCTCGGCCACCTGGCTGCCGAACCCGTAGATTTCATACGGCTCGCCCTGGCCGGTTTCCTTGTCGGTCCTGGCCGGTGGCGGAATGCTGTCCGCGGCGCCGATCTGCTTGAGTTCATCGGCGACATACGCCTTCGCTATCTCGGCGAGCGTGATCCGGGTTTCCGCATGAGAGCGCGAGCGAACCACGCCGCCCCGAAGCTCCAGGTCTTCGGGGTCCGCCTCCAGCAGGATCCCGCCGAGGCGCAGCAGTTCCTCGCGCGCCTTGACGGCGGCGTTGTATACCGCCTTGCCGCCCTGCATGGTGATGCGCGAGCTCGAACTCGTGCCGCCGAACGGATCGATGGCGGTATCCACGCTCTCCATCAGGAACTCGGAATAGGGAATGTCCAGCGTCTCGGCGGCGATCTGGCAGAGCACCGTCTTGCTGCCCTGGCCGAAATCCACGACGCCCGCGGCCACCTGTACCTTGCCCTCCGCCGTGAGGAAGACGTGCGCCTCCGCCGGGGAATAGGCGTTGCCCGTTCCGTAGAGGCAGCTCGCCACGCCGCGCCCGCGCAAGCGGCCGTCCGCGGCTCTTCCGTTTCCGTCTGCGTCTCTTCCCCAGGAGGAAGCCTTTTCCACTTCCTTCAGCGTATCGAGAAAACCGACGCTCTCGGGCAGATGCTGGTTCCAGGCCGTCCGGGCGCCGACGCGCAGCCCGTTCACGCGCCTGATCTCGATGGGATCCATCTTAAGCGCCCTGGCGAGTTCGTCCATCTGCTGCTCGCCCGCGAAGTGCACCTGGGGGCACCCCGGACCGCGCATCTGGCCCCCGTAGGGGTGGTTCGTGTGCACGCAGTGGACGTCCACCTTCGCGTTCGGCGCCTGGTAGGGGCCCGCGGCATGGTAGGTCGCGCGCTTGAAAGCGGGCGGGTTGTCCCCCCCGTTGGCCACGTACGCCCCCTTGTCGAGCCAGACTTCCACCTCGACGGCCACGAGGCGTCCGTCCTTCGTCGCTCCCGTTTTGGAGCGGATGAACGCGGCGTGGCGCTTGGTGGAGGCGATCATGCTCTCCTCGCGCGAATACACGAGCTTCACGGGCCTGCCGGCGGCGCGGGCGAGGACGGCTACGCGCAGGCATACGTCCAGGCTCGCCTCGCTCTTCCCGCCGAAAGCCCCGCCGGTGGTCGTCTGGACGAAACGAACCGAGCTCTCGCCCTTGAGGCCCAATATGCGGGCGACGTTCTGCCTCACAAGGAAGGGCTGCTGGGTCGAACCCCAGATTTGAACCCCGCCGCCGGGGTTCGGGCTCGCGCAGGCCGCCTCCACTTCGAGATAGAGGTGATCGACGGAGGGCGTCGAGTATTCGTTTTCAATAATAACGTCGGCCTTCCCGAAACCCTCCTCGACGTCCCCTTTCCGTATCTTCGACTGGTTGAGCACGTTCCCGCCGGGGAAGATGATCTCGGCACCCTCTTCCATTGCTTCGCGCGGACAGGAGACGACGCGCCGGGGCCGGTATTCGACCTGTATCAGCCGCGTCGCCGCCTCGGCCGCTTCGGGCGTTTCCGCCGCGACGAGGGCGACCACCTCGCCCATGTAGCGCACCCTGTCGTGGGCGATGAGGGGCATGGCCCGGTCATGCGCTGTGATGCAGGGGTGGTCCGGCAGGTCCTCTCCCGTGAGAACGGTGACGACGCCGGGGACGCGACGGGCCTCGCCCGCGTCGACCAATACTATCTCGGCGTGCGCGTGTTCGCTGCGAAGCGCCTTGCCGACCAGCATCCCCGGAAGCTGGAGGTCGTCGAGATAATCCGCGGCGCCGGCCGCCTTTTCGGGGTCGTCCAGAAAGGGAAGGGACTCGCCGATCACGGCGCCGCCCATGTCTTTGGCTTCCGCCATGGCACACTCCCAATGAGAAGAGAACCGAGAAAACGAGAGTCGATGAATGCGCCGTCAATCTACATGCTCGGGCGTCGTTTGTCCATGAAATGGGGAGATCGGGCTATCCCCGTACTTCGTCCGGTCGGCATGGAGCCATCCACTCTGGCGGGAATTGTCATCGTGCGACAAATCCGGCAACGACTCTCCGAGCAGTCGTCCCACAAGTCGGCTCACTGGATGACAACAATCGCCCCGGTTTGTAAACTGCCCGGCGGAAATGATACGTCTCAGGCTACGCCCGCCTTCCGTGGAAACCGGGTGGCGCGGCCATGAAAGGCGAACCGAGCGACGAACCGACGCCGGGAAAAGCGGCGGCAACGGGAAGGCCTTGTTGATGAGCAATTCCGAAGAAACCAGGTGGATGCAGAGGCTTCAAAGTTTCGAAAACGCACTCTCACAGCTTACGGACGCCTGCGCCATTGCGAAGTATACCGATCTGGAGCGGGCGGGACTTGTGCAGACGTTCGGGTTCAGTTTCGAACTTGCCTGGAACACCCTGAAGGATTTGCTGTTCTACGAGGGTTACGAAGAGAAGGTCCCTCGTTCGATAATCCGGAGGAGTTTCGAGGCCGGATATCTCGGCGAGGACGATTGCGAGTCCTTGCTCGACGCCCTGGACAAGAGGAATCTGCTGAGCCATACCTATCGCAAGGAGCTTGCGCTCGAAGCGGAAGCGCTTATCAAGAACCACTACCACCCTGCCCTGTTGCGTCTTCACGCCGCCTTGAACGCGAGACGGCAGCGATGACCGACGGCCTCAAGGACAGGCATCGCGCTGCGATCACCGCCGCCATCGCCACCAACGAAAAGGTGGAGCGAGCTGTGCTGTTCGGCTCCAGGGCCACGGGAACCAACACCGATACCTCGGACGTGGACATCGCGCTGTTCGGCAATCGCCTCACCCTCACCGACCAGGCCCGCCTCGCGGCCGACATCGAAGAAATTCCCATGGCCCAGTCGGTCGACCTCGTTCTCTACGACTCCCTGGACAATCCGGCGCTGCGTCGGCATATCCGAATGCAAGGGATCGAATGGTACCGCCGGGATGATCGACTCGAAGAACCCGGAGAACGCAACCACGCGAACAATTGACGTCGGCGCCGCCGAACCGGGGCCGCCTGAAAAACCTCGTGAGAAGAGGCTGTTGAAAAACCCCTACCCGCTTCATCCTGAGTAGCGGCGAAACCGCGTATCGAAGGATGCTCTCTCGCCCGGCGCGAGGCTCTCGACTCCCCTCGCCCTTCGATACGCGCCTTCGGCGGCTACTCAGGGTGAGGAAAGAGGCGTTGGCGGTTTGCGGGGGTCAAACCTTACTGAGGAGGGGCTGGTGAAAAAGTCCCTTGATGGAGGAAAAGAACCGTCATTCCGGCGCAACACCACTTGCAGCATCGATCAAAACACCGATGCCTCCACCGAGTATGGTATTTCCCAATATCGAGGCTACGAAGGTTTCATCAAACGAGTGGGTAGTTATTTTGAATCCTTTATTACCACATTACATCAATTATGCGACCATCGCTGTGTTGACAAATCCCGACCCCTCCCATCGGAGTGAACCCGGAGCTGTCTGCATAGTTCATTTTGCAGCGTATCGTGGATCCTCTGTTCCCAAACATTACGGCGACGATATTGCCGCTGGTTGACGATGTAATGACCGGGACCGTTGTTCCGCGGAAAAAACCGACACCTGAACCACTTCGCGCGTCAGCCTGGATTGCTTGTCCCTTGAAATGCTCACCGTCAATTGTCGCCTCGTAGAAGTCGCGATCCATGCCCTGTTTGTACAGGAACATTACGCGACTTCCCTCACCCCTTACCACGCCGTCGATCGTTCCACTGCAGGCGACCAGAAATGTAAGCGCACCGCAGGCAGCAACTGTGAGAATGATTCTAGTAAACATTTTGGGTTCTTGTGAGAACCTTATAATGGCCATAACTCAAGTTCCTCCCCGCTGGTAATACGTCACCTGCTTTGGCCCTGATGATCGAGAAATGTACTACAACTTCTCCCGAAGTTTTGGTCCTCACTTCATCGGAGCCTGCGGATCGGCTCGCACCGTGAACGAGGACATGCGTTCGAATGTACCGTGGGGAAACGTTCGTCGGATGGACGAGTCGAAGGGCAAAACGGTCTCACCGGCTGCGGTCGCGCCGGTGGCTGGGCCTTCCGTTTCCGCCTGCTTTTCCGGGCGTGTTCCTCGTGTTGAGGCGGATCATACCCGCGAAAATCGTAACCGCGCAAGAGGAGCGCCGCCGCTTCGGCTGTGCAATACTTGGCGATTCAGCTACAACCTGGCGTGAAGAACGGAGCGCATCGGGCGCACCGACGAACGCCGACCGGGGAACGACGAGATGTTCGACGCCGCCACCATCCTCGCCATCGCCGGGACCTTCCTGCTCGCGGGCGCGGTCAAGGGGGTCATCGGCTTAGGCCTGCCGACGGTCAGCCTCGCCGTTCTGGCGGTGGCGCTCAACCTGACGAACGCGATGGCCCTGCTCCTCGCGCCGTCTTTCGTGACCAACGTCTGGCAGGCAGTGGTCGGCGGCCACGGGCGGGCTCTCCTGCGCCGGATATGGCTGTTCCTGCTGGTGGCGGCGGTCACCGTGCGGCTGGGAGCGTCCGCGCTGACGCGCGTCGATTCCTCGCTGCTGACCGCGCTCCTCGGCCTGCTGCTCGTGGCGTACGCCGCCGCGAACCTGCTCGGCTTGAGATTCGAGATCCAGGCGCGTCATGAAAAGTGGGCCGGCGCGCTCGTCGGACTCGTGAACGGCGTACTGACGGGCATGACGGGGTCTTTCGTCGTACCGGGAGTGATGTACTTACAAGCGCTCGGCCTCCCGCGCGACGCGCTGATCCAGGCGATGGGAATGCTCTTCACGGTATCGACGCTGGCGCTCGGGTTCGCGCTACAGGCCAACGACCTGCTGCGGATGGAGCACGGCGTCCTTTCCACCATGGCGCTCCTGCCCGCGATGGCGGGAATGGTCGTCGGGCAGCGAATCCGGAGCAGGCTCTCCGAGCAGCTGTTCCGGAAGGTATTCTTCCTCTCCCTCCTCGCCTTGGGCGCCTACCTCGCCTCCCGCGCGTTCGGCGGCTGAAAAAACAGACCCCCTCGACCGGCGGACCGGGTCGAAGAACGCCCCTCCACTCCGGTGAACCCGGTGAGCAGGGGCGCACAATCCCTCCCTCTTCGGGGTCGTTGAAAAAGTCCTCTCTGCCTCATCCTGAGTAGCGGCGAAGCCGCGTATCGAAGGATGCCCTCTCCCTCCCGCGGCGCGAGGCGTTCGACTGCCCTCGCCCTTCGATACGCCGCCTTCGACGGCTACTCAGGGTGAGGACGATACGGCGGCGAAGCGGGGCGAGAGGAACGTCCCCACTCCCAAAACCGGGTTTTTCAACAGCCCCTCCTCGCTCGGGATTGATTCCGCATTTGCCCGCATTTGCCCGTCGTAGTGCTGATGGACTCGAAACGAACCAGCGTGGCCGATGCGCGCATTTCATCGCAGTTGCCCGTGGCGGCGAAGTTCCGGGTCGGGTATGGTGGCGGTGCGCAAAGAAATCGAGCTGAAAAATGAATTTCCGTAAAATACGATAAATTCAGATAAATTTAGATAAATTCACGGGGTTTTTCGATAAATTAAATGAATCATTTTTAGAGGGTCGAATAGACGCCGCCACATCGGGGCGCAGGGGAATTCTGCCATGGCCCGCCACTCCCGCGATAACGGCAAATGCGCGGAAATGCGGGGAATTGCACGTTCGACCGGAGGAATCCAGAAGATGCGGGACCGAGAAAATCCAGCGCGGGCGCTTTTCCCCGAAATACGCCAAGTCGTTGATTTATATGAGAAAGAAACGCGAGGCCTGTCCGAGGAGGTTTTGAGAAGAACGAGAGAGGAGAAGAGCTGGGGGCTGTGGTCCATCCGGGACCAGGTGAGCCACGTGGCGTCCCTGCCCTACCGGTGGCTGCTCATTCGCTGGGGCGCAATCCTCTTCGGCGATGCGCTTCCGCGCGATGAGGCGTTGTTCGAGCACTTCGATAGGCGAATGATGAAAAACGAGTATTACCCGCAAATTCAAGACCTTATCGGCGTCATGCGGGATTCGTTCGCCCTCGCCTGGGAGGTGCTGGGGGCGGAGACGGCCGAATCGATCCGCGACGGGAGAAAGATATCAGAGCGCGTGCCGCACGGCATGATACGGCCCGGAACCGGCGAGGACGTGCGCAGGTGGCGCGAAAACGTCACCCTCAAGGCCCACCGCACCGGCGTGTGGATCGACCCCGAGGATACGGAGCTCTTTCATTTCAACCTCGAATACACGTTCCGCCACATGCTCTGGGAGGCGTACGCGCATCTCAAAACCATCCAGATGCACAAAATAGAGGAGCGCCTGGAGCCGCTCGCCCAGATTCCGCAAGAAGGTTATCTACTTGTGCTGAAATGGGAATAATATCCATATAAACAACCATTTATGGGAATAAAATCATTCGCATCCAAACCCTGGAGGACAGACAAACATGGTGGAAAGCATCAATTATCCCTGGCATGAGAGCACCGTGCCCGGCGAGCGGCCTATCGACAAGCCCGAACTCCCCCAAGACGGTTATGAGATCACCATGCTCGCAGAGACCGAGACGATGGACGATGGGCAGCTCAAAATCGGGCGCTTCCGGCATTTCGAGGTGTTCAGCGACGAACCGCCCCGCATCGGAGGGGAGGACAGGTATCCGCAACCTCTCACGTATATCGCCATGGGGGTCGGGTTCTGACTGTTGACCCAGCTTGGGCGGTACGCCCATATGACGAAAACGACCTTCGAGAAGGCCACCTGCCGCGTGGAATTCGATTATTTTCTAAAGGGTTCCGTCCTCAAGGGCGACGTGAACTCAGGGTGCAGAATGGTGCGTACGCACTTCAAGGTGGAATCGAGCGAAGCGGAAGAGAAAATCCTGAACATCATCCGGTTGGCGAAAAAAGGCTGTTATGCCGAGCAGATGGTTCAGACAGCGGTTCCACTCACGAGCACGGTTGAACTAAACGGGAAAAGCATCGAACTGGAGGGAATCACGAATCCCGCTTGAAGCGTACGGGATGGTATCTGGTGCCACGGGACGGAATTGAACCGCCGACACGAGGATTTTCAGTCCTCTGCTCTACCGACTGAGCTACCGTGGCAGTATGTGGAGCAATCGACAGACAACCAAGGGTTGTTGCTTATCGGCCCATTTCCCGTAAAAGGCAAGTGTTTCCATGCCTTTACCAGGAAGCCGGGATTCTAAAACGCCCCAACCCGGGCGTCAACATAGAAACGTCTTGTGCTCTTGGTGTTATACAGTCTCCTCCTTATGGTGAGAGAATGGTGAAACGGTCTCCATTTCCCGTGGGCAAGCTTCCCCCGGATGTGCTGAGCACTCTGCTCAAGAACACGACTTCTCACCCGCGCCTCATCGTGGGTCCACAGGTTGGAGAAGACGCGGCCGTCATCGACATGGGAGATCGCTACCTTGTCGCGAAATCTGACCCCATCACGTTTGTGGAGCATCATATCGGCCGCTATGCCGTACACGTGAACGCAAACGACATCGCCTGTATGGGAGCCACTCCTCAGTGGTTCCTGATGACCCTGCTTCTGCCGGAAGGACGCGCTGATGAGGCGATGATAAGCCGTATTTGGGAAGAGGTGGAAGATGCATGCGCCGATTTGGACATCACCTTATGCGGCGGTCATACGGAGGTTACATCGGGACTGGGATTTCCGATTCTTTCGGGCCACATGCTGGGTGAAGTCTCCAAGGAGAATCTGATACGCGGCGCGGGCGCGCAGGCGGATGATTTGATTCTGCTTACGCGCGCGATACCCGTCGAGGGAACGGCGATCCTGGCGGATGCAAAATACGATTATCTGAAAAGCATCATGGATGTCGAGATACTGGAGAATGCGAAAAGATACGTGGAATCTCCCGGGCTCAGCGTGGTGGCGCAAGCTCTGGCGGCGGCCGGAACGGGCTCCGTACACGCGATGCACGACCCGACCGAGGGTGGCCTCGCCACCGGCATCCATGAAATGGCGGATGCTGCAGGTTTGGGGGCAATCGTGGAAGAGAGTAATATTCCCATATCTGTCGAAGGTGGAACGATTTGTAAAGCGTTGAATCTCAATCCCTTGGGCGTCATTACCTCGGGGGCGCTCTTGCTGGCGGTTCCAGCCGAAGGGGAAGAAATCGTGCGGGAAACGCTCATGGCGACGGGCGCGATGGGCGTTCGCATAGGCAAATTATGCGCTCCTGAATTTGGGGTGAGCATGAACAGCGGCGGGAAAACTTCTCCCCTGAAGCGCTTTGATTCCGATGAAATCTCGAAAGTGCTGTGAGGAAGTAAAATGAAACGAGCCATGGAGGGCGTGCTGCTCGATTTTGACGGCACGCTCACGAAACCCGCCTTCGACTGGCCCGCGATGAAAGAGGAGATGGGATTGCTCGACGGGGATATATCCATTCTGGATCACCTCCCCACACTCTCTCCTGAACGCGCGCATGAGATATCGAATATCCTTGAAAAACATGAACTTATGGCCGCCGACATGGCCGAAGCCAACGACGGCGCGCATGATTTGCTCGCTTACCTGAGAACGAAAAGAATCCCCTTCGGGGTCGTGACGAACAACGCGGAGCGGCATGTTCTGAAAATGGTGGAAAAGATCAACGTTTCGTTCGAGGTCCTGATCACCCGCGATATCGGCTACTGGAAACCGGACCCGAGGCCGATGTTCGCGGGGGCCGAAGCCATCGGCGTACCGCCCGGAAGATGCGTCGTCATCGGGGACGGCAAGTACGACATGATGGCCGCCGAAGCGGCCGGGATGCTGTCCGTCCACCTAGCGGAACGCTCCTCGATTCCCAGTGACCTGACCCTTCGCACCCTCCGGGAGGCGCCCGCCCTTCTCGATCAACTCCTTGATAAATAAAGACTTGGGGCACGCCCTTGTGGGACATGCCCCATGATGGAAGGAATCCGCCAATACTTTCGGCGAATCTTTTGGTGGGGTGTCAGTGAATCAGCATCGGGGGACCCTTCAACTGACCACCGGGGAGAAAAGGCTCCTCTATGAAAGGCGCCCATTGAGGGCAAAAGGTTCACACCCTCATATGAAGCAATAATCATGCCAAAATAAGGAATCCGCCGTTCCAAACTAGACCTTTCCTTTAAGCTTAAATATATCAACGCGATAAAAGACCTTCCAAAGGCGCAACAACCCGGAGGAACCCGCTCGGTTGCGGCGTCCAGCTTCTCATTTGACTATTTTTCGGGAATGGGCGGTTCGGGTCTGACAAAATGTCAATCCGGGACCCGGTCGGGCGCTGTGGAAGTCTGAAACAATGGCAAGCACACAAAAACACCCGCAACTCCCCGTATTTCCGCGCATTTTATGTTATCGCAGGGGTCTCGTTCCATGGCAGTATTCCCCTGCGCCGCGATACCGCGTCGTCATTTCCCAGGAATTTTATTTACCGAAATTTGTCGAAAAACCCCGTGAATTTATCTAATTTTACGGGAATTTACGGATATTATTTTTTGCATTTTTCGGGTTCTGCGCCTCGCCGGAGCGGTCGCCTTGCTCCTGCAGTCCGCACCGTCTCCGCCGCCTGAAAAACGCAGGACGGCGGGCGGCCTTCCGGGCAACCCCAATCGTCCCGTAAAACCCGTGACTGCAAATGCGGGGAAATGCGTTGGTAAAGCTCAGGATAATACCTGACCCATGAGGGAGGGTTTATCGACCGATCAGAGAGAGTTTGCCGGACGTGAAGAAAATATCGATTCGCCATTCCTCCTTCCTCCGCTCGGAATTGACCCCTGCCCAGCCCGTCGATAATGCCTCACCACGCATCGCGCGTGGCTCCCGCGTTCTCCGTCTCGCCTGTCGAGACGCTTCAGATCACGACGCCGACCTCGAGGTCCCCGAGGATTGCGAGGCTGTCCGCCAGTTCCGCCTCATCGCCCCGTCGTCGGTGACGACGATGGTCTTCCACTCTCCATCGCCCGGGCAGATCGCGTCTTCCGTTAAGAGATACGTCTTGCCGTGGGGCGAGCGGTAGCGGCAGCAGACGCTGTTATTCGTCCGGCCCGGCGTATGGAGCACCTCTATGTCTCCACCTGGAACTCGCGCGGGGAAGAATCGAAAAGAATGTCGGCGGAAACTGCCTCGGGCAAACAGGGCGCAACGAGCGCTCGCATCAAAGGCAGGCGGCATTCCGCCGCCATAGAGGAGACGGGATGCCCGGAAAGTCGAATTCCGGGTGAAGCCGCCCCGGCTCGCAGATTGTCCCGGGGGTGTCCGGCTTGCTCCGCTCCCCGGCGGGAGGGGCGGTTCCCGCTTCTTGCGGGGACGCCTCAGCGCACGATTGTCCCGGCGACGTCGGGCTTTCGTATCTCGAGGCGATCCTTCATGCAGATGTCATGGGCGGCGTTGACGAACACGTGGGTGCCTTTGGTGAGATCATGGACCGATGCGTGCTCTCCCTCCTTCGGGTAGTAGCCCGTGCCGCCTCCGCTGGCGCGGCCCTGGGGGCCGTAGCAGATCGCCGGAATTCCGGCGCGGGTCAGCGGTGCGGTGTCGGCGTACCAGCCGTCCCAGGTGATCTCGGGGCGCTCGCCCCAGACGAGGTCGTGCGAGGCGGAGATGCTGCGCACGACGTATTCCTCGGGCGATATTTCGGCCGCGTACGCCGTCTGGATGACCTGCAGTTCGATCTCGATGGCGGGGTCGCGCTCCCGCAGCCCCCGGATGACCTGATCCACTTCGGCGATGATATCGCCGTGCAGCTGGCCCGGCATGATCCCGACTTCCAGATAGAGCCGGCAGAAGCACGGCAGCTTGCTCGCCCGGAACGGATGCCCCCCTTCGATGGCGATGATGTTGACGTTCCCGGCCTGCTCCCCCTTGTATCGGGTCCTGCTCAGGTAGTCCTCGCCCCAGCTCTTGAGGGCGGGTATGGCGTTCAGCATCTTCTCGATGGCGTCTTCGCCGGGCTTGATCTTCACCGTATTGCCGCCGCGGGCGTAGGTGGCGGCCGGGTTGCCCCGGGTCATGAGTTCCATGAACACGTACCCGCCCGTGGCCACCGAAATCCGGTTGGACGTCGGCTCGGGTATGACCACCATGTCGGCGGTGATGCCGTTGTTGACCATGAAGCGGGCGCCGATTCCGCAGCCCCGGTAGCGCTTGCCCTGGTAACGCCCCACCGGCGTGTGGCAGGTCTCGCCGACGACGCCGGCGATCATCAGGTTGCCGCGCAGCTTCGCCTTCGAGCGGGCCATGGCCTCCACGGCGAGGATGGCCGACGCGTGACCGCTCTTCATGTTGTAGGTGCCCATGCCGTAGATCCACTCGCCCTCGCGCCAGGATTTCGGCTGATACCCCGGCCCGAGATCGCGGATGCCCTCCTCGTCGCCGCCGTAGGTCGTGTCCAGGTGGCCGCAGTACATCAGTGTCGGGCCGTCGCCCGTGCCCTCGAGCTGGCCGTAGACGTTATATCGATCCGGCTCGACCTCCTGCATCCAGGTCTGCAGGCCCGCCGCCCGGAAGCGGTCGGCGAGATACTCGGCGAGCGCCTTCTCGCCGCCCTGGGGGCTGGGGATGTCGACCATCTCCATGGTCAGCTGGGATATAGCTTCCTCGTCGACGTATGCCAGTGCGTCTTCAACCATGCTCATCGTTCGTCCCTCCTCGGTTCGCGCGATCCATGGCTCCACGGACGCCTCGGCCTGTCGTGGCGGGCGCCCCGGCGACTACATGCCAAGAAACATTTGTCAGACTACATGCCAAGGTACATCTGGCGGATGTTCGGGTCAAGAAGAAGCTCCGCCGAGTCTCCCTCGCGGCGATTCCGGCCCATGTCCAGCACGTATCCCCGGTCGGAATTCTCCAGGGCCTTGGCCGAGTTCTGCTCCACGACCAGGATCGATACGCCGTCGCGGTGAATCCGCTCGATGCTCTCGAAGATGGTCTCCATCACCGTGGGCGCGAGTCCGATCGTCGGCTCGTCGAGCAGGATGAGAGTCGGCCTGGTAACCATGGCCATCCCGAAACTGAGCATTTGCCGCTGGCCGCCGCTTAGGGTCCGGGCCTTGCTGCTCTCCTTCTCCTTCAGGATGGGGAACAGGCCGAATACCCCCTCGCGCGCGCGGCGTCGCTCCTCGGCGTCGCCCACCGTCCAGGCGCCGAGGTTGAGGTGCTCGTTCACCGTCATCTGGGGGAAGATGTTGCGACCCTGGGGGCAATACGCGACTCCGTGCTGGATGATCAGGTGCGGCTCGATCCCGGTGATGTCCTCTCCCTCGAGGACGACCTTCCCCTCCGTCGGCTTCAGGTAGCCCAGGATGGTCAGCAGCACGGTGGACTTGCCGGCGCCGTTCGGCCCGATGAGAGCGATCGTCTCGCCGCGGCTGACTTCGAGCGAGACGCCGTGCAGGATTTGCTTCTTGCCGTAGCCGGAGGCGATCCCCTCGACCTTCAGCAGCGTATCCCCGGCCATGGCTCAAGCTCCGAAATAGGCGGTGAGGACCGCCTCGTCCCGCCGGACTTCATCCGGCGTTCCTTCGGAGATCTTCTCACCCATGCTCAGGACGACGACGCGTTCGCAGTTGTTCATGACCACGTCCATGTTGTGCTCGATGATCAGAAAGGTCCTGCCATCCTCATTCAGGTAATGGATCAGCTCCAGCAATTTTTTCTGCATGACGGGACTGACGCCGGCGGCCGGCTCGTCGAGCAGGATCAGCCCCGGATCGAGCATCAGGACCTGGATGATGGAGAGCAGGCGTTGCTGGCCGAAGGAGAGGTCGCTCGCGTATTCGTCCCGCAGGTCGGCCAGGCCGACGAACTCGAGAAGTTCATGGGCCCTCTCGTTTGCGGCGGCGTTTCCCGTCGGCAGGGTGACGTTCTCCAGCAGCGTCATCTTGGGGAAGATGCGCGTCACCTGGAAGGTGCGGCCGATGCCCTTGCGGGCGATCTGGTAGGGCGGCAGTCCCGTCACGTTCTCTCCGCGGTAGAGGATGCGCCCGCCGTCCAGCGGCAGATATCCCACGATG
The DNA here is from genome assembly GCA_964440505.1 of uncultured Nitrospinaceae bacterium. GTDB lineage: Bacteria > UBA8248 > UBA8248 > UBA8248 > UBA8248 > Bin107. Next base: position 6,430 of record CAYTSP010000167.1, on the reverse strand, counting down.
GTATTGAACAAGGTCGTCTTGCCGGAGCCGTTGGGGCCGATCAGGCCGACGATCTCGCCCTCTCCGACGGAAAAGCCGCACCCGGCGAGCGCGTGGACGCCCCCGAAGCTTTTCCGGACGTCGTGGATCTCCAGGATCGGCCTGTCGCTGGTCATGCTCTTCTCCCGGGTGGGCTCGAGCGGTGTCGCGCGGCGCGGCGGTTTTTCGCCTCCATTGTCAGATCCACCTCGTTTTCGGCAGAATCCCCATCTCCTTGAGACGGACCAGGACGCCGTCGGGCATCCAGATGACCAGGCAGACCATCACGAGACCGAAGACGGTGATGTTGGCCTGGCCGAGGTGCAGCCAGACGTAGTCGCTGATGAGCTGGAGCGTGACCGCGCCGATCACCGCGCCGAGAACGGTTCCCAGCCCACCGAACATGGCCATCACGATGGACAGCATGGTGTACTTGATGTCGAAAGCCGCGAACGGTTCGATGTAGTGCAGAAAAGTGGCCTGGATGCCGCCGGCCGTTCCGGCGAAGAAGGCGCTGACGACGAACACGCTGACCTTCACGGCGGTGGTATTGACCGCGAGACCGCTCGCCGCGGACTCGTCTTCGCGTACGGCGATCAGCGACAGGCCGAAGTACGAGCGGGCGAAGAACATGGTCGCCAGCACGATGCAGACCGCGAGCAGGAAGATGGCGTAGTACTTCTGGGTCAGGGTTCCCGCGAGGACGGGCATGCCGGCGCCGCCGCGCGTGAACGGCGTCAGGTACTTGGTGGATATGAGCACCCGGGCTCCCTCGGCCAGGGCCAGCATGGAGATCGCGAAATAGGCCCCGCGAATGCGCAGTAGCGGATAGCCTATCACCGCCGCGACGAGGGCGGAGACGAGCCCGCCCGTCAGGTAGCCCGGGATCAGTCCCATCTTGTAGTCGACGAAGCCGATCACCGAGCCGTACATGCCGAGCCCGACGAACAGGACGAAACCGAAATTGATATAGCCGGAAAAGCCGGAGAAGAAGTTCCAGGCGCCGGCGAGGCAGACGTAGTAGAGGGTCAGGAACAGCAGGGAGAGCGCCGCCGGGCTCAGATAGAGCGGCGCGGTACCCGCAAGGACCGCGTAGGCGATCAGGGCCACGGCGCCGACGACGGGAATCGCGCGTCTCCAGGTCATGGCCGGATCAATCCTCTATCCCGTGGCCGAGCAAACCGCGTCGCCGGACGGCCAGAATCAGCACGATGATCAGGTATGGCAGCACCTGCGCCATGCGCGTCGTCAGGAAATGGGTGCCGACGCTCTCGACGATGCCGAAAATGTAGGCCCCCAGAAACGCGCCGGGCAGACTCCCGAGACCGCCGATGACGACGATGGCGAAGGCCTTGGCCACGTAGATCAACCCCATTTGCGGATATATCGTCCACACCATCGCCACCATGGTCCCGCAGGCGCCCGCGAGCGCGATGCCGAGGCCGAAGGTCACCGCCATGACCTGCTTGACGTCGATGCCGCAGGCTTGCGCCAGGCTCCTGTTCTGCGCGGTGGCGCGGATGGCCTCGCCGTATGCCGTGAACCGGAGCAGGGCGAAGAAAGCGGCGAGCAGAAGCAGCGCCAGCGCGAAGGCGACGAGGTATATCTTGCTGGTGGTGAGAAACCCGACCGTCACCGGCTCGCCCAGATAGTCGACCGAGCGAAAGGTCGGCGTGAAGACCACCTCCGCCGTGTTCCACAGGATCATGGAGATCCCGAAGGTCAGCATCATCGGCGGCATCAGCCCGCGGACGGCGACGACGTTGATCAGGAAATGCCCCAGCCCGAAACCGACGGCGAAGAGCAGCGCCATACTGAGGGGCAGCGCCAACAGCGGGTTCAGGCCGAGGAAGGCCCAGGCGCCGAAGGTGATGAAGGCGCCGAGCATCACGAATTCGCCGTGGGCCGCGTTGACGACCCCGCAGACGCCGAAGATCAGGCTCAGGCCGATGGCCACCAGTGCGTACATCGTCCCCAGGATGATCCCGAACGCGATCAACTCACCGAGGGCGCCGAGGGTTTCGATCATGCCGGGTTTCCCAAACGAAGGGTGGTCAGCCGAAGCCGGCGACTCGGCAAAGCCGCCGGGAGCCCGCATCGAGGCGGACTCCCGGCGGCCTGCAAAGGTTCCGCCGGGGGACGCCTGCGCCTACATGGCTTCCCACTTGAACGGGTGTACGAACTTGGCGGAGGCGATCTTGCTCGGGTAAATCACCTCGGGCACCACCTTGCCGTTCTTGATCTGGTTCTGCAGAGCCAGTCGCGTGCCGCCGACCTGCAACCCTGAGTCGGGATGGCCCAACGGGTTCACCCTGAATCGTCCGAACACGGTGGCGCGGTCGAGCGAGAACATGGCGTCGCGGATAGCCGAGCGATTCTCCACCGAGCCGGCCCGTTTGACCGCCTCCTCGAGAATCTGACAGCCGCCGTATCCGGCCGCTGCGAGCCAGTCGGGCGCCTTTTTGTACTCCTTGGCGAAGGCGTCGACGAACTTCTTGTTGCCGGGCCAGTCGGCCGTCGGGAGCCATTCGGTATCGCTGCAATGCCAGGCCGCGTTCTTGCCGAGCGCCTGATTGAAATCCACGTGGCCGAGGGCGGACATGTACCAGATCGCCTTGGGCGCCCATTTCAACGACAGGGCGGCCTTGGCGATCAGGATGGAGTCGGCCGAGTAGCCGCCGCCGCAGAGCACTTCGGCGCCGGCGTCGCGGGCCTTGCGGACCAGCGGCACCATGTCCTGAATCCCGATGGGATAGGCCTCGTCGAGAACGAGGTCGAGGCCCGCGGCCTTGATCCGCTTTCGCACGCCCTCCGCCGCGGCGATCGGCATCGCGTCGTCGATGTGAAGCAGGGCGACCTTCTTCATCCCGGCGTTCTTGCACATCACCTCCATGCCGGCGAATCGGTCGCGGCTCGGGACCATGAGCTGCACCTGCCAGTTGAGTTTCTGGCCCAGCCATATCTTCTGGCTGGAGGCGGTGGCGCTGACGGTAGGAATCTTCGCCGCGGCGATGATGGGCCGCACCGCCAGGTTGATGGAGCTGGCGTAGGGGCCGAGCAACAGGTCGACCTTCTGGTTATGGATGAGATGAAGCATGAGCCGCGCGCCCTGGGTGGGGTCGCTCGTATCGTCGAGAACGGTCAGCTCGACCTTGCGCCCGTCGATGAGCCCGGGTCCGCTGTGAGGAAGCTTCTCGTTGCCGTAGCTGTACCCCTTCTCGTTGATGTGCTTGGCCCATAACTTGTAGCCCTCGACGCAGTAGAGCGCCTCGCGGGAATACCGCCCGGTGAGCGGCATCGGGCAGCCGATCTTGATGGGCTTCGCGGCGCGGGCCGACGTCAGGATTCCCGGCGCCGCCAGGGAGCCGAGGCCGGCCAGTGAACCAGCGGTCGAATACTTCAGGAACTCGCGTCTCGTGATCGTGCTCTTGGACATTTCTGTTCCTCCCTAATGGGTGCAATCGGACCGTTACGCTTTGCGGGCCATCCCCGACGGGCGTTCGAACGGGCGCTGTCGCGAGAAGACGACTCCTCACGCCGCAATTCAAACGCCGGGCGGTTCGTTACGCTCCGCACGATGGATTAAAAAGCCGATATGGATACCGCATGGTACCACCGGGACCCCGCCGAAGCAAACGATCGCGAGGGAGGACAGTGTCTCAGTTTGAATCTTCGTACTGACTGCGGGACTCGTGCAATGGCTCTACTGAATGGAGTGGATCTTAGGTTTGTTTGAGAAGCAATCGAAGCCATGCTAGCATTCATCTAGGGGAAAGAGTGTTCCAGGAAAATGGTTGGGGTATTTATGACTGTGAAAGTTGAACCTCGCAAGATGGGTAATTATACCATCCCAGAAGCCTCCAAGTATATCCGTGCGCCTTATACAACGATTTTAGGTTGGGTGAAAGGGGATCCGAAGTACCCAATTTTTCAAATTGACAAAAAAACCAACAGGTCCTTATCTTTCTTGCACCTAACGGAGTTATATTTACTTAATACGATCAGAAAAAATCATCATATCAAACCCAAAAACATTCATTTAGCCATCAAGTACTTGAAGCAACGTGCGACAAATGAAGATGAGCGAATGTATCCTCTGGCCTCAAAAAGAATCTATGTGGACGCAGATCAGAGGCACATATTCGTGAAAGAACTCGGCCTTGTTATAAATGCGAGCAAATCGGGCCAGACAACCATGCACGATCTTTTGGGGTTGGTTTTACGTCGAATCGAATTCGATGAGTTTGGTATTCCGACAAGACTCTATCCATTCATGGGAGACGAGGCGACACCTGATTCTACCAAAAACATAGTCATAGACCCCAGGGTTTCTTTTGGGCGTCCAGTCATTCGCGGCACTGGAGCACCAATAAGCATCGTTGCGGAAAGGTATCAGTACGGAGAGTCGGAAATAAGGCTTTCGCGTGATTATAAATGTAGTGTCAAAGCCATCAAAGAAGCCCTCCGATTTGAGTTATATTCCAAACCAAAATACTGAAAGTCCCATTTTCTTCATTGATCGATGTATTGGTGGGATTTATCTCGCAAACGGCATGAAAGCGGCTGGATATAGGTGTGTGGTTCATGACGATCTTTTTGAACAAGATGCACCGGATGAAGAATGGATCGAATTTGCCTCAAAGAGAAATTGGGTAATTCTTACAAGAGACAATAGCGCCAGGCACAGAAGAACCTTTTTGTCCTACGTGCAAATTTATTCAAGTCGGGTGTTTATAGCGAGAATGAGAAATGCTCATTCAGATTACATTCTACATTCTCTTGTAAAAGGGAAAAATAAAATAGAGAATTTCTTGGAATTAAACGATCCGCCATTCATTGCCGGCATTCAAAGTAACGGGGATATTAACAAGTACGAATTGCCAAATATTTCAATCTGAGAACTACCCGTGGGAGGCAAGAACCCGGTTGCGGATCCGAAAAGGCGCGGGAGCCGGGGCCGCCTAAACCGTCACTGCCGCCGAAGCGATCCCGCCCAGGCCATCCTCGACATGACGGACGGCGCGGGGGCCGACGTGGCGCTCGAAACCGTCGGGGGGAAGGGCCGCCCCGGCCCCGGCGGATTTTCCAATCTTGCGCTTCATTGGCAACTTAGATAACATTTCTCATCTTATCGGCTCTCTTTTTATCGGCTAAAAGCATTTTCTGGATCCGGAGAACGGAGTTGCGCGTCCGCGTCGAGCCGTCTCCGGGTTCGTGGGGTGAGTGCATGCTTGAGGGTTTTTACTCGCCAAAACGCAGTCAATAGGAGGGCTTGCGATATGAAGAGCGCGTGGAAACGATTCCATATTTTCATGCTCGTTGCGGTTGTAGCGGTCTGGGCCTTCGGGTCGGGCGCCGGCGTCTCGGAAGCGGCCAAGCACAAACTCGTCGTGGGCTCGGGCGGCGGCAACATCGGGGCGCCCATCCACGTCGCCAGGGTGAAGGGCTACTTCACGCAGGAGAACCTTGCGATCGATCACAAGATATTCTCCTCCGGCGCGGCCATGGTCGAGGCGCTCGCGGCGGGCGGAGTCGAACTGGGCCACTCCGGGGATCTGCCGTTCGTCTCGCTGGCCGCCGCCAACGTGCCCGCCTGCATTATCGCCCAGAACGGGCAGGACAAGGACTACCTCGAGATTTTCGTCGGCAAGGACCTGGGGATGACGAAACCCAGCGATTTCTACGGGAAGAAGATCGGTTTGCGGTTCGCGTCCGCGGCCCACATCCTGTGGATCAACTTTATTGAAAGATACAAACTGGACGCCAAAAAGATCCGGGTGGTGAATCTGACGCCGAACGATCTCATCGCCGCCTTCAAGAACAAGGACGTGGACGGCGGGGTGGTCTGGTATCCGCATCTGACGACGGCGGAACAGGTACGCCCGACGCATTTTGCGCATTCCCAGCTGCTCAACAAGTTCGGCAAAATGGCGAAGCCCGCCAACATCCATCTTTCCTTCACCCTCATCAGCGCGCGGAAAGCGGCCCTGAAGAACAAGCCGGACGCCATGAAGGCGTATATGCGCGCGATGCTGAAGTCCTACCGGTTCATGAACGATTCGGGAAATCGCGCCGAGTTTCTCAGTATCCTGGGAAAGGCGTACAAGATGTCCACTCCCGCGATGAAACCCATTCTTGACAACACTTTCTACAGGCTTGAGATTACGGATGAAATGGTGAACGCCGAGCAGGCGGTGGCCGACAGCATGAAGAGGGTCGGCAGGAAGCTCAAGAGAACGCCGAACATGAGAGAATTCGTCTATACGGATCTCCTGAAGTCGGTCGCGAAGGATATGGCGAAGACCGAAGGGGCCTGCAAGCTTTAGGGGGACAGTTTCACCTTACCAGTTCGGGCTTGTTGAAAAGCCCCTTTGGGGGGGGCATAAAGGGGACGCCCCTTTCGACTGGAAAA
>CAYTSP010000166.1:0-5225 GCA_964440505.1 uncultured Nitrospinaceae bacterium | reverse complement strand
TGACAGGGGGATATAAAAAGGCGATACGCCCCCGCCAAAGCAATGGCCTCCGCCTGGCAGAGGGGGCTTTGCTTTTTCTTGCCCCCCTGTCAAGGGGGGTAGGGGGGGGTTGCCTTTATGGAGATTACCCTTTCAAGGGGGAGTGGTTCGCGCGCGATGTGGAAGAAATTGACCTGCAGGGCCAGGATCGATGTGTCCGCCCCTACGACAGACTACCCTATCCGATCATAAATGTTCCCGGGCGTAACCGATGATTTATTCGCCGCTTTGGTGTATACTCCCGCTCATACTCGTAAAAAATTTGTAAGCCGCAATCTTGCAACCGATGGAAGACCGTCATGACGCAAGAGGCTCACGCATCGAGCGAAGGTGCCGCCCCCGCCGGCGGGCGCGCGGTGTATGGTGTTCTGGTCCGCTTCGGGCCGGTCATCGGTCTTGCCTTTTTATGCCTCGTCCTCTCCGTTACTTCCGAAGCCTTCCTGAACCCGGCGAACCTCATCAACGTCGCGCGCCAGGTCTCCATCAACGCCATCATCGCCGCCGGCATGACGTTCGTCATGATCTCGGGCGGGTTCGACCTCTCGGTCGGCTCCGTCATGGCCCTGGCGGGCGTCGTGGGCATCATGGCGATGAACGCCTTCGGCGACGCCGCGGGCATCCTCATCATGCTGGCCGTCGCCCTGTCCTGCGGGCTTTGGAACGGCCTCCTCGTCGCCTTCGCGCGCATCAACGCCTTCGTGGCCACCCTCGCCGGGATGACCATCTACCACGGCATCGCCCTCGTGGTGACGGATTCGTTTCCCGTCACGCGCTTCGGCGGCTGGTACCGCAACTTCGGCCAGGGGCACCTCTTCGGGCTGCCGATACCCATCTACGTTCTCATCATCGTCTACGTCGTGGCCCACATCGTGCTGACGCGCACGGCTTTCGGCACCTCGGTCTACGCCGTGGGCGGAAACGAGGAGGCCGCCCGTCTTTCGGGCATCAACGTCGAGCGCATCCGCACGTCCGTCTTCACCATCTGCGGCTTCGGGGTGGGTATCGCCTCGCTTCTCATCATCGGACGTCTCCAGTCCGCGCAGGCGAACATGGGCATCCAGGCGGAGCTCGACGCCATCGCCGCCGTGGTTATCGGCGGCACGAGCCTCGCAGGCGGGGAGGGGCGCGTGTTCGGGACCCTTGCGGGCGCCTTCACCATCGGCGTCCTGAACAACGGCCTGAACCTCCACGATATCAGTGCGCACTGGCAGCTCGTGGCCAAGGGCGTCGTCATCGCGCTCGCCGTCATCATCGACCGCCAACTCGTGCACAGGCAGTGAGCAGATGCCGGCGCTGTTGACGATGGAGGGGATATCCAAGGCCTTCCCGGGCGTTCAGGCGCTTTCCAAAGTCGACTTCGAGGTCGTGCCCGGCGAAGCGCACGCCTTGATCGGAGAAAACGGAGCGGGCAAGTCCACGCTCATCAAGATACTCGCCGGCGTCCACCGGCGTGACGCAGGCGCGATACGCTTCGAGGGCAACGACTACCGCGTCGCCAACCCACACGAGGCGCTCGCGATGGGCGTGGCCGTCATCTACCAGGAGTTGAACCTCGTCCAGAAGCTCACGGTGGCGCAGAACATCTTTCTGGGCCACGAACCCCTGCGCAGGGCGGGCTTCGTCGCGACGCGCGAGATGAACGCGCGCGCCGGGGAAATTCTGGGAGAGCTCGGGATATCCATCGACCCGCGCACCCCGGTCGAAGAACTCGGCGTCGCACAGAAACAGATGGTCGAAATCGCCAAAGCCCTGTCGCGCGCCTCGCGCATCCTGGTGATGGACGAGCCCACCGCTCCCCTCACGCAGAGCGAAATCGAGGTTCTCTTCCGCGTCATCGCGGGACTGAAAGAACAGGGGCTGGGAATCATCTACATCTCGCACCGCCTCGACGAGGTTTTCCAGATCGCGGATCGCGTCACCGTGCTGCGCGACGGCGAACGGGTGCATTCGAGCGAGGTGTCCGAGACGCAAATCGATCAACTCGTCCTCGCCATGGTGGGACGCCGCCTCGCCGAGGAAGAACCCCCGATCGAAGTGCCGGAAGATGCTCCCGTGGTGCTCGAGGCGGAAGCGTTGGCCGATGGCCGGGTGGTCCGCGATATCTCCCTTCAGGTGCGGGAGGGCGAGGTGGTAGGACTCGCAGGCCTCATCGGCTCGGGGCGCAGCGAGTTCGCGCATCTGCTCTTCGGCTCAGAATCCGCGGCGGGCGGCGAGGCGCGCCTCATGGGGGAGACGCTGAGCGGGGGCGTTCCCCAGCGGATCGAAGCGGGACTCGGCATGGTGCCCGAGGATCGCAAGCTACAGGGTCTGGTGATGCAGCTTCTCGTCAAGGAGAACAGCACGCTCGCCACGCTCGGGAAATACACCAGCGGAGGATTCATCCGCCGCCCCGCCCACGAATCCCGCGTGCGGGAGATCATCGCGGAGCTTCGCATCGCCACGCGCGGCCCGCGCCAGCCGGTCAAGGCGCTGAGCGGGGGCAACCAGCAGAAGGTCATCCTCTCGCGCTGGATGGACACGGGAGCGCGCGCGCTCATTTTCGACGAACCGACGCGCGGGGTGGACGTGGGCGCCAAGGCGGAGATATACGCCCTCATCCGGGAGTTGCAAAAGCGAGGTGTCGCCATCTTGATGATCAGTTCGGACCTGCCCGAGGTGCTCAGGATCAGCAACCGGGTCATCGTCATCAGGAACGGGAGCGTCGCGGGGGAACTCTCCCGCGAGGAGGCCACTCAGGAGCAAGTATTGCGGCTCATGATGGGAGCCGATGAATCGGGCAACGGAGTCTAAGCGAGTAACCCTAACCAAAGGAGGAGAAAGCCATGAAGAGAACTCTCGGTGTTCTAGCCCTCGCGGTCGTGCTGGCCGTTGCGGGGGCGCTGCCGGCCCAGGCGGCGATGAAGAAGCTCCGGTTCGGGGCGTCCTTCTCGGGCCTTCACCACCCTGCCTACGCCACCGTGGCCAAGCACATGCGCTCGGAGGCGAAGAAACTCGGCGTCGACATCATCATCACCGACAGCCAGGACAAGCTCGCCAAGCAGATCAACGACCTCGAAGACATGATCACCAAGGGTGTGGACGTGCTCTTCGTGAACACGGTCTCGAAGGGAACCGAGCCCACCCTCAGAAAGGCTGCGGCCAAGGGCATCAAGGTCGTTGCCGTTCAGCGCTGGAACAGCGACCCCGCCGTCGTCCACTTCGTCGGCACCGACAACAAGGAGATGGGCCGCATCGGCGCCGAGTGGGTCGTCAAGCGGATGAAGGGCAAGGGCAACCTCGTCGTGATGTCGGGCATCCCGGGAGCCGCCTCCTCGGATGATCGCAAGACGGGTTCGGACGCCGTATGGGCGAAGAACAAGGGCATCAAGGTCGTCGCCCACCAGACGGGCATGTACAACCGCGTCAAGGCGCTCGAGGTGATGGAGAACATCCTCCAGAAGAACAAGAAGATCGACTGGGTGTTCTGCTACAACGACTCGATGGCGATGGGCGTTCTCGGCGCCATCCGCGCCTCGGGCCGCAAGGGCATCAACGTCTTCGGCATGGACGCCATCAAGGACGCGGTGCAGGCCATCAAGCGCGGCGAGATGACGGCCACCCTCGCCATTCCCTTCGACGAGGAGGGCCGCGTGTCCGTGCGAAACGGTGTCAAGCTGGCAAAAGGCGAGAAGCTGCCCAAGTCCCACGTCATCCAGGCTTTCGTGATGACAAAGAGCAACGCGCCTTAAGCCTGCGCTTCATACAGGTGCGACCTTGCAGGACAACCGGCGGCCGGCCTTCTTGGCGGTCGCCGGTTTTTTGCGCCGATGAGACTCGAACCCCATAAATGAAAGAGGGGTTGTGCAGCAGAACGTAGGGACAGGTCGCGACCTCGGACAGGCACAGGGGCCTGTCCCTACTATTTTTGGCGCCAAAACGGATGATTTTTCAGTAGCGTCCCCGTGAAAAGGGGATTATGTTATAGAGAAGGGCGACCGCTCTGGGCGGCGGACGAATCGCCCCGCAGCATGAGGTTTTCACCGTCACGCAAGTAGGCGCGAATACCGGGCGAGACTTAGGAGTTCCCCGCTTTCACGGAGGAAAGACATTGTTCCCCATTCCCTGGGAGGCGCGAAGCGACGCGGGCGTTTTCCTGTTCAATCAGGGGGAATACTGGTGCGCGCACGAGGCGTGGGAGGGCATCTGGATGCACGCGGAGCCTGTGCCCAAGAAATTCTACCAGGGCCTCATCCAGATTGCCGCGGGCTACGTGAAGCTTCAGCAGCGCCACCACAAGGGCGCGCTCGCCAATCTGAAGAAAGGCCTCGAGCGCTTCCGCGAGGTGGATGAGGCCGTGGGCGACCTCGACGTGCCGATTCTCTACAAGAAACTCGTGAACCAGTCGCGCGGCGTGCGCGTGAGCCTGCTCGATCAGGGCGAGGCGCGCGTGCACGCCCGCGCGTGGGATTTATGGCCGAAGATCGAATACGCCGCCGCGCAGCAGGAAAAGGTTTTACATTCGCCGCCAGCTTAAGGATGAGAAATGAAACGTCTTGCCTTTTGCCTCACCATACTGGTTTTCATGAGCGGATGCGGGGGTATTGAACTCACCGATTCCCCGTTCCAAAGAATTACCCGCGCCCAGCCGAAGGAGAGTTATCTCGTGGCCGTTGAGGCCAGGCTGATCCCCACCGATGAGCACGTCATATCACCCCTCACCCCCAAGGTAGCCGAAGTGCAAGAGGCCGCCTGCCGGGGATTGTCGTTCACGCCCCGGTTCCGCTGCGTTCGGATGAACGAGGCTGGCGCGCCACTGGAGAAACCCGATTACGCCGTTCAGATAGAATACGACGTGGTCGATCTGCGCCCCTTGCTGTCGAGTCGGTTCACCAGGTTCGTGCTCGTGAGCGGCGACAGCTGGGGAGGTGAGGCGGACGAGGGAGACGACGTGGGCGATGCGGATTATCAGGTTCGCTGGGGTTTCCGGGTCATCAGACCTGGAGATTCGAAGCCGGTGTTCCAGAGCATTTTCCGTGAAGAAGGCGTCGACACATGGAGCTTCGACGTCGAGCAGTGGATGGAGCGCTATTTTTCGGAGTGAATTCACTTCATTCGGCTCGCTGCATGAATATCCGTAGGGGTTGATCTTCTCCTGACAGTAGGGGCGGTTCGCGAACCGCCCCTACTGTCAGGAGAAGATCAACCCC
>CAYTSP010000165.1:0-6321 GCA_964440505.1 uncultured Nitrospinaceae bacterium | reverse complement strand
TGCTTTTTCTTGCCCCCCTGACAAGGGGGGGTAGGGGGGGTTGCTTTTCCAGTCGAGAGAGGCGCCCCCTTTACTCCTTGAAAAGGAGGCTTTTTCAACAGCCCTGATTCGCGATGATCTGTTACGCGTCCCCGTACTGGCCCGGGGACTCCTCCTCCGTCTTTTGCCCCTCCAGGTACTTTCCGTATTCATCGTGCGCCGTCTCGGCGCAAAGATCGGGGCCGCGCTTGTAGGCCGCCCTCGATATCAGGTGCGCGGCGACGGGCGCGGTCAGGAACAGGAAGAAAACGGCCAGGAGCGCCTGCGTCGTGACGGTGGTGCTCTGGAAGATGAGGCTCGCGCCCAGGAGGATGCCGCCCATGCCGAAGGTCGTCGCCTTGGTGGCCGCGTGCATGCGGCAGTAGACGTCGGGCAGGCGGATGAGGCCGATGCTTGCGACCAGCATGAAGAACGAGCCTCCCAGCAGCAGGACGGCGGCGAGTGCGTCACTCAATGATCTTCCCCCTCTCCAGGAACTTCGCGTACACCGTCGTGCCCACGAAGCTCAGGATGGCCAGGGCGAGCACGGCGATGATGAACAGCTTGTTGTGCGTCTGGATGGCGAACAGCGCGATGACGCCGAGCACGTTCGTGGCGAGGGTGTCCGCCGCCACCACGCGGTCCGACGTCGTGGGCCCCTTTATAAGCCGGATGAACGCCAGGATCACCGACGCGCCCAGCATGACGAGGCTTATCTGAACGGCCGTCTCTATCATTCCACGGCTCCCACGATGGGTTCTTCCAGCCCCTTGCGGATGCCCTCGGCGACCTCGTCGGGGTGGTCGATGTCCAGCGTGTGGACGAAAATCGTCTCATCATCGTCCGACACGTCGATGCTCAGCGTGCCGGGCGTGAGCGTGATGGAATTCGCCAGCATCGTCACGCCCAGGGGCGTCTTACACACCGTCTTGTAGGGGATGATGCCCGGGCGGATCGACAGCCGGGGGGCGAGCACGATTTTCAGCACCTGGACGTTGGCGATGAACAGCTCCCAGACGAAGCTTCTCAAGAACCGGAAATAGCTGCCGATGCGGAAGAACGTCCTGTCCTGGTAGTAGGATTTCTTTAAGAACCGGATGATGAAGAGCGCCAGCACAAGGCCTACGAAGAAGTGGCCCGGCGTGGCGCTCCCGTGCAGGAATATCCAGATGGTGGCGATGGTGAATGCGAGCGTGGCGAGCGGCATCAGGCGTCTCTCCTATCCCAAATCCCGCATGGCGGCGATGTAGAGTTCGGGATTCGTGATCTGGGCGGCCACGAGCTGCGCCCACTCGAAGAGCCAGTAGGCGCCGAGTCCGAAGATGACCGCGAAGGCCGAGAGGAAGGCGACCGAGCCGTAGATGCCCGCTCCCGCCGTCCCGACCTCGCCGCCGCCCGTCCCCCAGGCGTAGCGCTGGTACGTCGTGAAATTATAATAAAGCGATATGACGCCGAATCCCAGGGCGATCCCCGTGGCGAGCACCGCGCCCTGTGAGAATCCCGCCTGGAGCACGAAGAGTTTGGCGAAAAAGCCCGTGAACGGCGGGAAGCCCGCCAGCGAGAGGAACCCCACCAGCATCAGGAGGCTCGCGAAGGGCGCCTTGCCCATCATGCCGCCCATCTCGTCCAGGTCGACCGTGCCGGTGAGCTTCTGGTTCAGCCCCGCGCCGAGCAGCATCGCGCTTTTCAAGTACGCGTGGCCGACGATGTAGAAGACCGCCGCCGCGAGGCCGGCTTGAGAGAGCAGGGCGATGCCGAAGGCGATGTAGCCCAGCTGGTTGATGGTGCTGTAGGCCAGGATGCGCTTGATGCTCGTCTGGGGCAGGGTGCCGAGCGCGCCCATGGCGATGGTCAGGAGGCACAGGGCGATGAGTCCCGGTTGCAGTATCAGGAACGCCGCCGGGAAGATGAGCGTGGCGCAGCGGATGATCGAGTAGATGCCCACCTTGACGAGCACGCCCGCCAGGATCGCGCTGATGGGGGTGGGCGATATCGAGTGCGCGGAGGGCAGCCACAGGTGCATGGGGAATATCGCCGCCTTCACGCTGAAGACGAAGACGAACACCAGGGCCGTCACCACCATCAGGGGCGTCGGTCCCAGGAGCTTAATCTTCACGGCCAGGTCGGCCATGTTCACCGTACCCACCTGTGCGTAGAGGAGAGCGACGCCGAGCAGGAAGAGCGCCGAGGCTATCAGGTTCATGCAGGTGTACTTGAAGGCCATCTCGAGCTGGTCGAGGTTGTAGTAAAACCCCAGCAGCGCGTAGGTGGCCATGAGCATGACCTCGAAGAAGACGAAGAGGTTGAACAGGTCGCCCGTGATGAAGCAGCCCTGCATCCCCATCAGGAGGAAATGCAGCAGCGGGTGAAAAGCCTCTTTTCGCTGCTCATCCGTGAGATAGCTCCCCGCGAAGACGGCGCACGCCCCCACGATGGAGGAGGAGAGGCAGAGCAGCGTGGCGGTGAGCCTGTCCGCCGCCAGGACGATGGCGTAGGGGAAGGGCCACAGGCCCATCCTGTGGACGAAAATCGTCCCGTCCGCCGTCGCGCTCAGGAGTATGCCCGCGAGGATGAGGTTCACGAGCAGGGCGATCATGCTCACCGATTCCTGCAGGGCGCGGTTCTTGCGCACCAGGAAGAGGAACGTGCCGGCAGCCAGCGGCAGGACGACGAAGAGCGGGAATATGGCGTTCATCCCTTGAGCCTCCTGATCTCGTCGATGTCGTCGGTGCCGAATTTTTTATAGGTGAAGAACGCGAGCACGAGCAGGAACGCCGTCACGGCGAGGCTGATGACGATGGCCGTCAGCACCATGGCCTGTGGCAGGGGGTCGACGTAGGCGAACGGGTCGAGCGGGCCGCCTGTTTTGGGGACGATGGGCGCTTTGCCGTCCCCCACCCAGCCCGAAGCGACGATCATCAGGTTCGCGGCGTGGCTCAGAACCGCCATGCCGAGCACCACCTGGATGATCCGGCGCTGCATGATGAGGTAAGAAGCCACCGTCACCAGAACGCCGATGATTATCGCCAGTGTCCAGACCACGTTATGGTCTCCTTGTTACTCCGCCCTTGAGGGAGAATCTCGTCCCTCGCGAGATAGACAATCACTCCCCCCTTGAGGGGGAGTCGGTGAGGTAAGGGCGTAAGCCCGCAAGCGAGTCGGTGGGGGGTATAATTCGGATGGCCATAAAATGCATTTTACCCCCCACCGATTCAGCCTTCGCACAAACCGCTCGGCTTTATCGACTCCCCCTCAAGGGGGGAGTGAACTTCAAAAGCGTGCGTAGAACCCAAAATCGCCTCCCTGAAACTATTCACCCTCCGCCTCCGTTTCCTGCGTCTCCTTCTCGCACAGGTTGGTGAAGATGCACATGATCACCCCGACCACCACGCCGTACACGCCTACGTCGAAGATGAACGCGGTGAACAGCTCCACGTCGCCGATGAAGGGCACCTCGAAGCGGTAGATCGAGCTCTTGAGATACGCGCCCTTGATGTAGCCCCACACCCCCGTGAGGGTGGAGAGCGCGAGCCCCGCCAGGAAGATTCCCTCATACGGCCAATTGAACCGCCTGCGGCCTTCCTCCTCGTCCACCGCTATCCACTGGAGCACGATGCCCACTGAGGTCATCAGGCCCGCGATGAAGCCGCCGCCCGGCTGGTTGTGGCCGTAGATGAGCAGGAACATGGAAAACAGCAGCGTCAGGTGCAGCACGACGGGCGCTATCGTCCGCAGGATCAGTGATCGCATTTGAATCCCTCTACCAGCCGCAGCATCGCGTAGACGGCGATGCCTGCGATGACGAGCACGGTGATCTCGCCCAGCGTGTCGTATCCCCGGTAATCGACGATGATGGCGTTGACCACGTTCTTGAAGCCCGCCACGGGCTTGCTCGTGCGCATGAAGTAGTCCGCGATCGTGCGGAACTTGTGCGTGTTCATGGCGGCGGCCATGACGAGCGTCGTGCACACGCCGAGACCGACCGCGATCCCCCAGTCCCGCACCTTCTTCGCCGCCGAAGCGGGCACGGGCTTGAGTTCGGGCAGGTAGTAGAACACCAGCAGGAAGAGCACGACCGAAGCGGATTCCACCATGATCTGGGTGAGCGCCAGATCGGGGGCTTTCAGGAGCAGGTACAGCCCCGCGATGCCGTAGCCCATCGTGCCGAGAGCGAGGATGGCCGGGATCCTGCGCCGGAAGAGCGCGGTGGCGAGCGCCGCGCCCATGATCATGAGCGCGATGACGACGAGCAGGAACGACGCGCCCGCGAAATTATCGGGAAAGACCTTCGCCCCCCAGTCCATCCGCCAGACGAGATAGAGAGCGGCGGCGGTGGGCAGGACCATCATATAGCGCATGTAGCGTCTCAGGTTCCCGTCCTGGATCAGCAGGAGAATCTCCCAGGTGCCGTTTCTAAGCCACGTAACGAAGCCGTCGTAGATTCTGTCGGGCGTGGGCGCCTTCCCCCAGGCGCGGGTGCAGGCGTCCAGCACTTTCTTCACATGCGCGAAGCCGAAATAAAGCGCGAGCCCCAGCGCCATGGTGATGACCGACATGATGAGCGGGGTGTTTATTCCGTGCCAGAGGCCGAGGTGGAGTTCGAGGCTCGCCCCGCCGCCCAGGGTGGCGGATGCGGCGGGCGCCACGATGGCGTTCTCGATCAAGCCCGGCGCGAGGCCGAACGCGAGAGCGAGAAGCACGAGGATCGCGGGCGCCGCCAGCATCCCCAGGGGCGGGTCGTGGGGATGTTTGGGCGCTTCGCCCTCCGCCGCCTGCCAGTAGGGCTCGCTCAGGAACCGCAGGTGATAGAGCGCCGTGAACACCCCCGCGAATACGGTGAGATACGGCCAGAACCACGCCCAGCTTCCGGGACCGCCGGGGTGTAAGCTGACTTCGTAGAGCATCTCCTTGGTGATGAAGCCGCCCATGGGCGGTATGCCGATCAGGCTCAGCGCGGCGATGACGGCGAGTATGTGCGTTTTGGGCATGAGTTTTTTCAGGTTGCCCAGCAGCCGCACGTCGCGCGTACCCGCCTCGTGGTCGATGATGCCCACCGTCATGAACATCGCCGCCTTGGCCGCCGCGTGGTTGTAGAGGTGAAGCGTAGCACCAATGATCGCCCCCTTCCCGCCGTAGCCCAGGAAGGTGACGATGAGGCCGAGCTGGCTGATGGTGCCGTATGCGAGAATCGCCTTCAGGTCATAGGCTCTGAGCGAGAGCATCCCCCCCGCAATCATCGTCGTCATGCCGAAGCCCGTCACCACGTAGCCCCAGGCGGGGTGCGCGCCCAGGATCGGGTAGAAGCGCGAGAGGAGATAGATGCCCGCCTTCACCATGGTGGCCGAGTGCAGGAACGCGCTGATGGGCGTGGGCGCTTCCATCGCGTTCGGCAGCCAGATGTGGAAGGGCCACTGCGCGCTCTTGGTCGCCGCGCCCAGGATGATGAGCAAAAAGACGCCGAGCGATACCTGGCTCGCGATGTCCGGCATGAGCACGAGTTGCGATAGCCGCCACTCGCCGCTTAAGTCGCCCAGGAGCAGGAATCCCCCCAGCATGGCGAGGCCGCCGCTGCCCGTGATGAGGATCGCCTTGGTCGCGCCGTAGTTCGAAGCGTCCCTGTCCGACCAGAAGCCGATCAGGAAGAACGAGGTGATGCTCGTGAGCTCCCAGAAGATGAACAGCGATATCAGGTGGTCTGCGAACACGACGCCGAGCATCGAGCCCATGAACGCGATGAGGAAGCCGTAGTAGCGCCCGAGCGCCTCGTGTTCGTGGAGATACCAGTGGGAATAGAGGACGATGAGCGCGCCCATGCCCGCCACGAGGAGGCCCCACATGAGGCTCAGCCCGTCCACCATGAAGGAGATTTCGACGTTCGCCGCGGGCACCCAGGCGATGGCGCGCGTGAAGGTCTGCTGGCCGCCCGCCGCCCATTCGCCGTAGAGATCAAAGAGCGCCCAGGTGCTCACCACGGGCGCGGCCATGGCGAACCATGCGGCGTGCTTGCGGAAACGCTCTGCGAACCAGGGGATGATGAGGGCGGCTGCGAACGGGAAGAACACGATGATGAAGGTGTTGTCCAAAACGAGCGCCCTTCGGGAATGGTTTTCGTTGATGCGAATACCGGGCCTTGGGTTTTGCGCTCCGGTGATAATGGCATAATCTCATCCTTCGGACAACGAAGCGCCGGGTCGGCATGCGCCGGGTGCATGAGTCTGGGGGTTTAGTATAAAAGACCCGTATTCAGGGGTAGAGGAGACGCTCCTCTCGAATATAAAACCAACCCCCCCTACCCCCCCTTGT
>CAYTSP010000164.1:0-8598 GCA_964440505.1 uncultured Nitrospinaceae bacterium | reverse complement strand
CGAACGGGGAGGGCCGCATGATATGTCGGACATATATGTCCGACCTACAACAGAAACGGCAATCCCGCCATTGCATGCTTTTTCAACAGCCCCCTCAAGGGGGAGTGAACTTCAAAAGCTTACGCGCAACTGAAATCGCTTCACGGGTCTTTTTCAATAACCCTGTTAATCACGGGTTCAATCACTCCCGTTCATTGACGCCGCCGCCCGTGTTTTCTACCATCCCTGTCGGATTTCATGCGGATGTGATGCGACGCACCCTCTTTGAGTGAGCATATGAGAATACTGCTTTTGAACGGCCCGAACCTCAATCTGCTGGGAACCCGCGAGCCCGGCGTGTACGGGGAGACCACGCTGGCGGAACTCGAGGCGGCCCTCACCCGGATGGCGGCGGATGAGGGTGCGGACCTGGAGTGCTGCCAGTCCAACGTCGAGGGAGAGCTCATCGACGCGCTCCAGCGCGCGGCGGGTGTCAAGCCGCCCTTGACGGATGTGGCCCCCTCGGGCGAATGCGTCGCCTGCATCTTCAATCCGGGAGGATACACGCATACCAGCGTTGCGCTCCGGGACGCGATAGGCGGCCTGGACTTGCCGGTCTACGAGGTGCACATCTCCAACGTCATGAAGCGCGAGGATTTCAGGCATCGCTCGATGATCGGGCCCGTGGCGGCGGGAAGCGTCATCGGGTTCGGCATGGCGGGCTACGCCCTGGCCCTGCGCGCGGCGGTCGATTGCCACGTCAAGGGGCTGACGTTTCCACTGGAAAAAGAATGAAGCAGCGTCTGCGCGCGGTGAGAAAGGCGATGCGGCGCGAAGGCCTCGCCGCCCTTGCCGTGACGAACCGGAAGAACGTCCACTATCTCACCGGGTTCACCGGCTCGGCCGGCGCTTGCCTGATCTCCCCGGGAAGCGCCGTCTTCATCACGGATTTCCGTTACCGCTCGCAGGCGGCGAAGCAGGTGCCGCCCGATTTTCGCCGCGCCGAGCACCCCTCCCCGGTTCAGGGGATAGCCAAAGAGTTGAAAAAGACGAGAGCGAAGACCCTCGCCTTCGAGGAGTCGCACGTCACGCACGGGGTTTACCGGCAGATGCGAAAACTCGCCAAGGGGGTGCGCCTGAAACCCGTCTCGGGCCTCGTGGAGGGTTTGAGGCTTTGCAAGGACCCGGGCGAAGTTCGAAAACTGGGGCGTGGCGCCAGAGTGAACGGGGACGCGCTGCGCGAGATTTTGGCGTCGATTCGTCCCGGACGCGCCGAGGCGGACGTCGCGCTCGACCTCGAGACCGCGATGAGGAGAAGGGGAGCTTCCGGCGCCTCCTTCGACACCATCGTCGCCTCCGGCCCGCGCTCCGCACTTCCGCACGGAATCGCCTCCTCGAGAAAACTCAAAAAAGGCGACCTCATCACCATCGATTTCGGCGCCGTGGTGTCGGGCTACCATGCGGATACGACGCGCGTGTTCTCCCTCGGCAGGCCCACGCCCAAGGGGGAGAAGATCTACCAGATTGTTCTGGAAGCCCAGATGACGGCGCTCGAGGCCGTGAAACCGGGCGCCCGATGCGGAGACGTGGACAAGGCGGCCCGCGACGTCATCAGGTCCCACGGCTATGGCGAGGCCTTCGGGCACGGGACGGGCCACGGCGTGGGACTCGACATCCACGAAGCCCCCAGGCTCGGCCCCGGCGTGAAGGAGGAACTCAGGCCCGGCATGGTGGTCACGGTGGAGCCCGGCATCTATCTGCCCCGCTGGGGGGGCGTGAGAATAGAGGATATGGTGCTCGTCACCGAGCGGGGGAAGGAGGTCCTTACCCGCTCGATACCTAAGGAACTGGTTGTCTTGTAGTTATTTTCACCATCAGGAGGTTTTTTGAACCGATGCCCTCGACAAGTGATTTTCGAAACGGACTGAAAATCGAGCTCGATAACGAGCCGTTCATCATCGTGGAGTTCCAGCATGTGAAGCCCGGCAAGGGCGGAGCTTTCGTTCGCACGAAGCTCAAGAATCTGAGAACCGGCCGCGTCCTGGAAAAGACGTTCCGCTCCGGAGAATCCGTCGGCGACCCCGGGATCGAGCAGAAACAAATGCAGTATCTCTACCGCGACGGCGACATCTTCTATTTCATGGACACGCAAACTTACGATCAGACCGGGCTGGGCGAGGAGAAATTAGGCGAGAGCGTGAAGCTCCTGCGCGAGGAGACGATAGTCGATATCCTCTTTCACAAGGGTGACGCGATTTCGGTCGAGATGCCCACGTTCGTGGAACTGGCCATCAGGAAGACCGAACCCGGCGTGCGAGGGGATACGGCGACGGGCGCGACAAAGCAGGCTGAACTCGAGACGGGCGCGGTGGTCACCGTGCCCTTGTTCCTGAACGAGGGCGACGTGCTCAAAATCGACACGCGGACGGGGGAATATATCGAGCGCGTGAGGACGGCCTAGCTGGAGCGCCCGTCAAAAAAAATCTTGAAAGGCTCTTTCTCTTTGCGTATCTTATGAAGAAGCGAATTTCACGGTACCGGAAAAGTCGTGGTTGCCGCGAGGGGCGATCACAGGATTAAAGTTGCCTTGTAGCGTGCATGAAACCTTTGGTTCTCAATCATCCCAGTTGCCTGAAGGAGACTCAACATGCGCAAGAAGCTGTATTCCGTACTGATCATTCTCACAGCCGCCGTATTTCTGGGTTCGGCCGCGCACGCCGCGACCTTGAAGATCGGCGTGGCCGGTCCGCTCACGGGCGATCAGGCGGCGTTCGGCGAGATGCTGAAAAACGGGGCCACGCTCGCCGTCGAGGAATGGAACGCCAAGGGCGGCGTGAAAGTCGGCAAAAAGAAGATGAAGGTGGACATTCTCTGGGGCGACGATCGCCACGATCCCAGGGAAGGGGTATCCATCGCCCACAAGTTCGTGAACTCGGGCGCCGCCGGCATCGTCGGCCATTTCAACAGTTCGGTCTCCATTCCGGCGTCCACCGTGTATGCGGAGGCGGGCGTCGTCCAGATCACGCCGGCGTCCACGAACCCCAAGCTCACCGAGCAGGGCTTCTCGACGGTGTTCCGCGTCTGCGGGCGCGACGATCAGCAAGGAGAGGTGGCGGCTAACTATATCGTCGATACCCTCAAGCTGAAGCGCATCGCCATCCTCCACGACAAGACCACCTACGGCCAGGGCCTCGCCGATGAGACGAAGCGGTTCCTGGAGAAAAGAGGCGTCAAGCCCGTCTTCTACAGCGGCGTCGTGCAGGGGGATAAGGACTACACGCCGGTTCTCACGGCCGCGAAACAGAAGAAGCCCGAACTCGTCTATTTCGGCGGCATCCACCCCGAAGCCATCCTTCTGGTGAAGCAGATGCGCGAGCGCCTCGGCATGAAGGCGCATTTCATGAGCGGCGACGGCATCGTCACGGACGAGTACTACAAGATCGCCGGCAAATCCGCCGAGGGCACCTATATCACGTTCACGCCGGATCAGACGAAACTCGCGGCGGCGCAGAGCATCATCAAGAAACACCGCAAGCGCTTCGGCAAGGAAGTGGGCGCCTACACGATTTACAGCTACGTGGCCACGAACATGATTCTGGGCGCCATCCAGGCCACGGGCAGCACGAAGGGGTCCAAGCTGGCCGCCCACCTGCGCAGCAAGCCCTGGAACACGTCTTTGGGCAAACTCCAGTTCAACAAGAAAGGAGACGTTCTGGAGAGCCCCTACGTGCTCTGGCAGGTAAAGGGGGCGAAGTTCGTCCAGATCAATTAGGGCGCGCATTGCCGTGTTGAATCTCGAGAGGGGAGGCGAAAGCCTCCCCTTCTTTTTTGCCTCATAACCATAACCATGTAAAGATTTCTCTATGTTTGCGCAACAGCTGGTGAACGGACTCGTCGTCGGCGCGGTTTACGCCCTGATCGCCCTGGGCTACACGCTCGTCTACGGCATTCTGCAGCTCATCAATTTCGCCCACGGCGAAATCTACATGATAGGCGCGTATGTGGGCATCGCCGTCCTGACGGTGCTGGGGACGATGGGCCTCACGCAGACGAGCCTGGCGCTGAGCATCGTTCTCGTCTTTCTCATCCCGATGATCTATTGCGCCGCGTACGGCATCACCCTGGAGCGCGTCGCCTATCGTCCGCTGCGGGGCGCGCCGAGGCTCTCCCCGCTCATCAGCGCGATAGGCATGAGCCTGTTTCTCCAGAACTACGTGCAGGTGGTGCAGGGAGCGCGCGACAAGGCGTTTCCCAACCTGCTCGAACTCGGGAGCTTCCAGCTTTTCGGCGCCTACGTGAACGGCCTGCAGATATTCATCCTCATTCTGGCCCTGGGCCTCATGGCCGCTCTCCAGTTGTTCATCAAGAAGACGAAGCTCGGAAAGGCCATGCGCGCCACCGCGCAGGACAGGACGATGGCCTCGCTCGTCGGGGTGAACGTGAACCGGGTGATCGCGGTCACGTTCGCCATCGGCTCGGTGCTGGCCGCCGTGGCCGGGGTGATGGTGGGCATGTACTACGGAATCGTGAACCACCACATCGGCTTCGTCGCGGGCATGAAGGCGTTCACCGCCGCCGTCCTGGGCGGCATCGGCAACGTGACGGGAGCGTTCCTGGGCGGCTTTCTGCTGGCGCTTCTGGAGAGTTTCTGGGCGGGATACGTCTCTGCGGTCTATAAGGACGTCTTCGCGTTCATGGTGCTGGTCGTCGTTCTCATCTTCCGTCCCGAGGGTATCCTGGGCGGCTCCGGCGAGGCGGACAGAACATGAGCACATACGCGAGAGTCCCGCTCATCGGCCTTTGGTTCGCCTTCCTGGCGCTGCCCCTTGCGGGGTGGAAGAACAGCCTCTGGATCGGGCTGGGCTGCGCCGCCGTCGTCTTCGTGGTGAGCGCGACGCGGGCGAGCGTGCAGACAGGCTCGCTGGCGGGGCCGGCCGCCCGGGTGAAGGAGAAGTTCGTATCCGCCTGGGGCATCATCGAGGAGAAATCCTGCGACAAGCGATATTTCAGCCTGTTCCTGCTTCTCATCATCGCGCTGCCCTGGACACTCGACCGCTATTCCACCGACGTGCTCGTCATCACCGGCATCTACATCATGCTGGCGCTTGGGCTCAACGTCGTGGTCGGCTTCGCCGGTCTTCTGGATCTGGGCTATGTGGCCTTCTACGCCGTAGGGGCGTATTCCTACGCTCTCCTGAACAGCTGGTACGGGCTTTCCTTCTGGCCGGCCTTAGGGGTGGGCGTGGCCAGTTCCGCCCTGTTCGGGATCATACTGGGAATCCCCGTCCTGCGGCTCAGGGGCGATTATCTCGCCATCGTCACGCTCGGCTTCGGCGAGATCATCCGCCTCGTTCTCAACAACTGGGACAACGTGACCCAGGGTCCGAACGGCATCCTGGGCATCGGACGCCCCTATCTGGGCGATATGCGCCTCTACAAGCCCATGCACTTCTACTACCTCGTGGTCATCTTGTGCATCGTCACCGTCTTCATCGTGAACCGGCTCGACAAGAGCCGCCTGGGCCGCGCCTGGGCGGCCATGCGCGAGGACGAGACGGTGGCCGAGTGCATGGGCATCAACATCGTCTACACGAAGCTCTCCGCCTTCGCCTTCGGAGCCGCCTGGGCCGGGTTCGGAGGCGTCGTTTTCTCCGCGAAGCAGACGTTCATCTCGCCGGAGAGTTTCACGTTTTTCGAGTCCGTCATCATCCTGTGCATGGTGGTGCTGGGCGGCATGGCGAGCATACCGGGCGTGATGCTCGGCGCGTTCATTCTCACCGTACTGCCCGAGGCGCTCAGGGAACTCACGCTTTTCCGGCCCATGCTGCTGGGCGGCGCCATGGTGCTGATGATGGTGCTGAGACCCCAGGGGCTGCTGCAGGCCAGGGGACAGCGCTATCATCTCGAGCGCGATGAACCTGAAAGCCGGGCGGAGGCGGGGAAATGAACGCAAAAGTGCGTCTTTTGCTGCTCAAAAATCTCACGCGGCGTTTCGGCGGCGTGGTGGCGCTCGATTCTCTGGACCTGATATTGCACGAAGGCGAGGTGCTCGGCCTCATCGGCCCGAACGGCGCCGGCAAGACGACGGCCTTCAACGTGGTGACGGGCCTCTACGCGCCCACCGAGGGCGACGTCGTGTTCAAGGGCAAAAACCTCGTGGGGCTCAAGCCCAGCGCCGTGGCGAGCCGGGGCATCGCGCGCACGTTCCAGAACATTCGCCTCTTCCGGGGGATGACGGTGCTCGAAAACGTCCTGGTGGGCCGCCACTGCAAGATGCGCACCGGCCCGATAGGCGCGATTTTCAGACTCCCCGGCATGGTGGCCGAGGAGCGCCGGGCGGTGGCCGAGGCCATGGAACTGCTCGAGTTCACGGGCATCGACGCCTACGCCTCGGGGGTGGCGGAGGCGCTCTCCTACGGAGACCAGAGAAGGCTCGAAATCGCACGCGCCCTGGCGAGCGAGCCCAGCCTCTTGCTGCTCGACGAGCCCGCCGCCGGCATGAACCCGCGCGAGAAGAGCGTGCTGAACGAGTTGATACTGGCGATTCGCGAGCGCGGCGTCACCATATTGCTGATCGAACACGACATGAAGGTGGTCATGGGCATCTCGGACCGCGTGGTGGTTCTCGATCACGGGGAGAAGATTGCGGACGGAACCCCGGCCGAGGTGCGGCGCGACCCCAGGGTGCTGGAAGCCTATCTGGGGACTTCCAATGCTTGAGCTTAAGGATATTCATTTCTACTACGGCCACATCCATGCGCTCCAGGGCGTGTCCCTGGAGGTGCGCTCGGGACAGGTGGTCTGTCTCATCGGCAGCAACGGGGCGGGCAAATCCTCCACCCTGATGGCGATCTGCGGCGTCAACGCCGTCTCACGGGGCGAGATACTCCTCGAGGGCGAGGCCATCCACGCCCGGGAGCCGGACGACATCGTGAAGCGCGGCATCTGCCAGGTGCCCGAGGGCAGGCGCATCTTTCCGCACCTGACCGTGCTCGAAAACCTGGAGATGGGCGCTTTTCTGAGAAGCGACGCCGCAGGCGTGAAAGAAGATCTCGATTACGTCTGCTCCCTGTTTCCCGTCCTGCACGAGCGGCGCGGGCAGAGGGGCGGCACGCTCTCGGGCGGGGAGCAGCAGATGCTGGCCATCGCGCGCGCCTTGATGTCGAGGCCCAGACTCCTCCTGCTCGATGAACCCTCCCTCGGCCTCGCGCCCAGGATCATCGAGACCATCTTCGAGGTTCTGACACGGATTCGGGAGGAGGGGACGGGCATTTTTCTCGTCGAGCAAAACGCGCACCTGGCGCTCAATTTCTCGGACTGGGCCTACGTGATGGAGACGGGGCGGATCATCATGGGCGATGAGCCCGGCGTCCTGCGCGACTCTCCCGCCGTGCGCGAGGCGTATCTGGGGGAATAGGGAGGTCCCGCCGCTCGCTCTTGTGGGGGTTTTGAAAAACCCATCATGTGTGGTTAAAAATAATATAAATGGGCAGAAGCGAGTTAAACCGAGCGGATAGCTTTGCAATGTAAAGGTTTACGAAGAGAACAACCAGCAAATGCACATGCGGTTTCGAGGTGTCGATTCCGTCATGTTTCAAGATATTCAAGCAGCTTCGAAACAGAACTCCAACGCGGAGCAGTCCGAGGCCCTGTAGCAAGTTCCTCCGGTTCGCGGCTGCCGGGCTTCGGGCGCTTTGCTACAATACGCCTCTCATTTTTAAAGTCGTCCTCGTTCCGGGCGCCGCCGTTCGCCGGCGCGGCCTGTGTCGGGCCTTCTTGAGGAGACATGTCATGCCCGAGTTGTCCGCCAATTTCGCGCCCTTAAGCCCGCTCAACTTCATGGAGCGCAACCACTGGGTCTACAAAGACAAGGAAGCCGTCGTCTACGGGAGCCGCCGCTACTCCTACGCGCAATTCGCCGATCGCGTCCAACGCTGCGCGGCCGCCTTGAAGGCGGTGGGAGTCGGGGAGGGTGACCGGGTCGCCTACGTCGTCCCCAACGTGCCGGCCATGCTCGAGGCCCACTTCGCGGTTCCCCTGCTGGGCGCGCTCCTGGTGGCGATCAACATCCGCCTCTCTCCGGAGGAGATCGCCTACATCTGCGAGCACTCGGGCGCCAAGGCGCTCGTCGCCGACTGCGAATGGGCGAAGCCCCTAGCTGATCAGCGGAGCAAATTCCCGGGGGTCCGGACCTTCGTGAACGTGGTGGACGACGCCGCGGGCTTCGGTCCTTCCGACGCCGTCTTCGATGGGCCGGAGTACGAGGCGTTCATCGCCTCGGCGCAGAACGAGAAACTTCCCTGGAAGATCGGCGAGGAGGGCGCGCCCCTCTCGATCAACTACACCAGCGGGACTACGGGCCGCCCCAAGGGAGTGATGTATACCCATCGGGGCGCCTATCTGAACGCCCTGGGCGAGATCACCGAGGTGGGCGGCTCGGTCTACATGAACTACCTCTGGACCCTTCCGATGTTCCACTGCAACGGCTGGTGCTACACCTGGGGTGTGACGGCGGTTGGCGGACGACACGTCTGCCTGCGCGCCGTCCAGCCGGCCGAGATATTCCGCCTGATCCGCGAGGAGCGGGTCTCCCACTTCTGCGCCGCCCCCACCGTGCTC
>CAYTSP010000163.1:0-10025 GCA_964440505.1 uncultured Nitrospinaceae bacterium | reverse complement strand
GACCCATTTTCCGATGAAACGCGGATTTTTGGAACCACGAGGGCCTTTGCTCCCCCGCGATGCCGTTCTTTGGCGCCAGTTGTGCAGGGAGGAGGTTTGTTGAACAATAGAATCCGTGAGCACCTTTTGATTCTCACTGATGCGCCGCGCTCAAGGGGTGACTCAAGGGGTGAGAGATGTCCGATACGCTTATCGAGAGGAACCCGGATATCCTCGGCGGGACGCCCGTATTCTCAGGCACCAGGGTTCCCGTGCGCACCCTGATGGAGCATCTCGAAGCGGGCGACCGGCTCGACGATTTTCTGGAAGACTTCCCGACAGTGTCGCGAGAGCAGGCGCTCGAAGCGCTCGAACGCTAATCCGGTATCTTCATCATTATCATGAGCGCTCGCCGGAACCGGTTGGAGGAGATGCAAATCGGAGTTGTTAAAAAACCCTGCGATGCCGGCATTGCAGTGACAGGATAGCGCCTTGCCGGAGGGAGTGTAGGGGCCGCATAGTATGCGGCCCATGGTCGGCAGGCGCAAAAGGCCGGGTCGCATACTATGCGACCCCTACAACTTCACATCCGTCGAACCAAATCACGAGATCAGGTATAATTCAACAATCCCTACCCGAAGTAATCGCCGTCTTGTCCGGAGATCTTCAAAGTCGCATCTACCGCGTTCCCGCTTGAATCGAGCTCCGGCTTGCGCCGCGAAGGGCCCCGGTGGGAAGATGCGCCCGTTTTGAAAACGGAACTCTCCGGACAAAGGAATGTTCATGAACGCAACGAACGAGACGAGAAAGCCCATCGGCCTCGCGGTGGTGGGATGCGGCAAGATCGGTCGCATCCGCGCGGAATTCGCGCGGCAGAACGCGGCGGTCGAGTGGATGGGCCTGTGCGATATCGACGAGAAGGTGGGCCGAAAACTGGCCGAAGACGTATCCGCCGATTTTTTCACGACCGATTACCGCGAACTCCTGAAGCGCGATGAGGTGAACGCCACCGTTCTGGCCACCTACGCGAACGAGCGGCTCGAACCCATCCTCATCGGTGTGGAGCGCGGCCACCGGATGCTGATCGAAAAGCCCCTGGCGGTGGACGCCGACGTATCCGAGAAACTGGCGCATGCGGTCGACGAGGCGGGCATAGACGCCGTTTTGGGCTATACGCAGCGCTTCCGCCGCCGCTTTCTGGTGGCGAAGGAGAAGATTCGCTCGGGCGAGTTGGGAGAGGTCTCCTCCGTAACGGGCCGCGCCTTCCTGAACCGCATGAACCCGGTGGCGAATTCCACCAAGACGGAATTCCCGACGAAATTCACCCCCATGGTCATCTCCGGCACCCACAGCGTGGATCTGTGCTCCTGGCTTCTGGAGGGGAGGCGTCCCGTCGAGGTATACGCGCGCTCGGTGGACAAGGCGATGGCGCCATATCTCACGAAGGATTCCACGTTCGCCATCGTCACCTACGAGGACGGAACGATTTGGAGCATGAACGTGAGCTGGGCGCTGCCGAGCGTCTGGCCGGCGGAGGTCTATTCGCTCGAACTGGGTATCGTGGGTACGGGGGGTGTTCTCACGATAGACGACACGCACCGCGACATCGTCTTCGCCACGGCGGAGCCGCACGAATCAGCGCGCCTGAAGCAGGAGCGCAACGTGAGTTTTCTGACCAGCTACCCGCCGGGGGACTTGGTGTTCGACCAGCTCTGGGGCCCGATGCGCGAGGAGACGCGCTCGTGGTTCGACAGGATCTATCTGGGCGTCCCCACGCCGCACACCACGGCGCGCGAAGCGCACGAGAACCTGATGCTGTGCCTGGCGATGGACCATTCGGCGAAAACCGGACAGGCGGTTCCGCTTCCGGTCAAGCCTGAGGATTTGGGATAAGTAGGGACAGGCCCCCGTGCCTGTCCGAGGCCTTCGATACGGGCGGCCACGGGGGCCGTCTCTACGGGTTCATTACGATTTGCGGGGCATCGTAGGGGCGGACCGGTGTGTCCGCCCGGTTTCGTGTCACCCGCTCCACCATAGGACAGGCACGGGGGCCTGTCCCTACGGCGTGTTGTCCCGTCCGATGCGAAGGCGCAACTCCTTCCATCGTTCGAAAATCTCTCCGCGCAAATACGCGGCCAAAGATGCACCCATCTCCCGAAGCTGGTATGAAGGGAAATCCAAACGATGCCGGATGAGGCTCCGGCGCTTTTTATGTGTCATGACGGTTTCATAGGAGAGGATGATGGCGGATTCGGAAGCTGAGAAAAATCCGATTGGTCTGGCCGTGGTCGGCTGCGGTCGCGTGGGCCGCATTCGCGCACGGTGCGCCAGGGAGTACCCGGGCACGGAGTGGCTCGGGTTGTGCGACATCGACGAGAAAAAAGGAAAAGCCATGGCCGGGGAGTTCGGGGCCGATTTTTTCACGACCGATTTCGCCGAACTCATCAAGCGGCCCGAGGTCAACGCCGTCATCATCGCCACGGACGAGGAGTGGCACGCGAAGCCGCTCCGGGAGGCGATAGCGCAGGGCCACCGGATTCTGGTGGAAAAGCCGCTGGCCACGAGCGTGGTGGAATCGGCCAAGATCGTGGAGGCCGCCGAGGAGGCGGGCGTGGAGTTGCTCGTTGGCTACACCCAGCGCTTCAGGAGGCGCTGGCTCACGGCGCGTGAGCACGTGCAGTCGGGCATATTGGGCGAGGTCACCTCCGCCACGACGCGCGCGCTGCTGAACCGCCAGGTCGGCATCACGCGGCTGTCGAAGAACGAGGATCGTTCGATGCTGACGCCGATGGTGATTTCGGGAACCCACGCTCTGGACGTCATGCTGTTCGTCATGGGGCCCGAGAAGAAGCCCGTCGAGGTCGTCTCGCGCTCCATTTCTCGCGTCATGACGGGCATCGGCACGCAGGACGCCACCTTCAGCATCTTCACCTTCGATGACGGGACCATCTGGAGCATGGAGTGCAACTGGGGGATGCCCACCATCTGGCCCGCCTCGACCTACGGCGTCACCATCAGCGTGGTGGGGACGGAGGGCGCGCTCACCATCGACGACACCCATGCCGATTTCATCATGGCGTCGGAGAACCCGCTCGCCTCCCACCGGGGGGAGGAGCGCCACGTGCACATGCTCGAAAGCTACCCGGCGGGGGATATGTCCAAAGGCCAGTTCTGGGGTCCGATGCGCGATGAATCCATCGCCTGGCTCTCGCACCTCTACACGGGCGTCGACATGCCCCACGCCACGGGGGCCGAGGGACACAGAAACCTCATGCTCTGCATGGCGTGCGACCTGGCCGCCAAGCGAAAGCAGGCCGTGAAGCTCCCCATGGACGCCGAAGAACTCGAAGCGGGCCTCAAGGCGAGAGCCTAGTCCATCCCGCTGTTGAAAAAATCAGTTCTAGGACCGCGCGTGTTTGACCCTCCCTTATCGGTCGTGTCAAACCCTCGTCTTGCGTGCCCTCATATCTGCCTCACCCTGAGTCTGTCGAAGGGGCGCTCCCTCGATACGGCGCGCAAGCGCGCCTACTCGGGATGAGGAAGGTACTACGGGCAAGGGCGGCGAATGCGCCACAGGCAGTATCCTTTTGAGGATAGCTTTTCAACTTCTTCCTCAAGGGGCTGTTGAAAAACCCTTCCCCAATCGGAATTGACCACAGCCGTCATTCCGGCGAAAGCCGGAATCCATTTGCGGATGTGGGTGAATGAACGGCGGTGTTTCACTCCCCCGCCGATGTGCGGGAACCCTGACGAAAATCAAAAGGCGTAAAATGGATTCCGGCTTTCGCCGGAATGACGAACGAAAATCAAATTCGTCGTGGGTCCAGAGAAGTCGGTTTCGACCGAAGAGGGAAGAACCACCGCCTACCGTAGGGACAGGTCGCGACCTGTCCCTACAACAAACGTAAATTCTCCCGCATTGGTCTTTTTCAACAACCTCTTCAAGGGGGGAGTGATTCCTCTCACTCTTTAGTCGGATTTTACCCCCGGGAGTTAGAAGCAGGTCTGAAAGCGAAAAACTAATCCATCGTCGCCGTCGGCGGCGGCCAGCCCTCCGATTTGTTCTTGAACGAGAGGTAGATGAATTCGCCGTCTCCATCGTTCTTGAACTCGTGCTCGGTGCCTTCGGGGATGTGGATGATGTCGCCTGCCGTTACGGTTTTCTCCTCATCGCCCACCCGGAACCAGGCCGTCCCCTCGACGACGTTGATGAGCTGCTCGCAGTCGTGCGTGTGCGGCCGGGCCAGCTTGCCGGGCTGGCTCACCGAGCGGTTGAGCGTAACGTGCTCGCCGATGATGATGCTTCCTTCGGAATCGGACGGTCTCGCCAGGTTTTTTCGCTTCATCTCGTCCCAACGGTAAAACGGCATGTTTCTGCTCCTTATCGAAGAAAACGGTTTAACGGGTCGTTTCAGATAGCCAGGCGGAAACGCTCGCTCTAGTCCTGAGATTCATTGACAGCGAAACGCTCCCGTCTGTAAGATTCACGCCCAAGCATACAGAAAAGAGCGCTCGTTGAGAACGCAGAGGAAGGGTTTGTTCTCACATGAGCGTCTCTTGTTGAACGGGAGTTTTTTGAAGCGCTTCGTCGAAGTTTTTCATCACTTCATCAGGGAGAGGAAAAATGAAGAGAATCGTCATGATGTTCGGAATTCTGGCCCTGACCCTGCCGTTTCTGACGGTGGGCGACGCCTACGCCGCGCCTGCGAAATACGACCTCGCGGTCGGCAGCCTGGGCGGCACGATGGGCAGGCTGGGCGCGGGCCTCAGCGAAATCGTCAACAGGAAACAGAAAAAGATCATCCTCAACGTGGCGCCCGGCGGCGGGCGCGCGAACCCGGCGCGCGTGGGAGGCGGAGGTGCGGATTTCGGTTATTCGTTCTCGAACTTCGCCGGCGCCGCCATGGCCGGAAAGACTCCTTACAAGAAGTCCTACAAGAACCTCCGGGGCATCGCCGCTTTCTGGGATTCGTGCTACCACCAGTACGCCGCCAAGGAACTCTATGACGCCGGCATCAAGACCTGGGGCGACATCATCAAGTCGAAAAAGCCGATGAAGCTTGCCCCGGCCAAGAAGGGAACCAGCACGGAGTACATCGCGAGCATGATCGTCAAGCATTATGGGACGAGCTACAAGGAGCTCACCAAGCGCGGCTACAAACTCACCTTCCCGGGCGCGGGCGGCATGTCGCGCGCGATCAGGGCGCGCCAGATCGATTTCTACTTCCACAATTCGGGCGACCCCAACGGCGCGGGCATCCAGGCGGCCCTGGGCCGGAACCTCGTGTTCCTGGACATGGCGGATGACGTGAAGAAGCTGCTGGCGAGCCACGGCTTCACTCCCTGTCAGATTCCGGGCGGCATGTACAAGGGCAACCCCAAGCCCAAGGACTCGATGGGGCTTTCAGGCGTCCTGTTCACCACGACCAAGATGAGCGCCGACGTGGTCTACTCGATCCTCAAGATAGCGAGCACCGAGAAGAAGTTCCTGGGCGGTGTCCACAAGATCTACAAGAGGTGGGACCCCAAGAAGGCGGGCAAGAACGTCGGGATCCCCCTGCATGAGGGCGCCAAGCGCTTCTACAAGGAAGTCGGGGGTTCGATGTAGCCATCCCGGGAAAGAGGCGAGAGCGTGAACGATATCAAGGAAAGGGCCCCTCTGGACTGGCTCGTCCTGGCGATAGCGGTCGGGATGTCCTTCTATCATATCCAGATAGCCTACACGGGAGGGTATGAGCCGCTGTACCAGAGAGCGCTCTCGTATCTGTTCGGGATGACCCTGATTTTCATCGTCTACCGTAAACCCGCGGGAGGCGGGTGGCGCGCCGTCGTGTCGGCCGCCATCTGCCTCCTGGCGGTCGCCTCTATCTCCTATCCGATACTCTATACCGATTATTTTCTGGATCGCCTCTATTACGTCGACCCGCTCGAGCCCATGGATTTGTTCCTGGGCACGGTGATCATGTTGCTCACCTGGGAGGCGGCGCGCAGGACCATCAACCTGGCGTTGCCGTTGATATCGCTTTTCTTCTTCGTATATTCGTATTTTGGCCCCTATTTCCCCGGGTATCTGGCGCACAAGGGGGCCCCCTATATGCACATCATCGATCACCAGTACTTCACCTACGACGGCCTGTGGACGGCGCCTTTGAGCGTATTTTCGGTCTACATCTTCCTGTTTATCCTGTTCGGCGCGTTTCTCGACCGCATGGGGGCTGCGGATTTCTACGTGAAGCTCTCCGTGTCGATCGCCGGGAGGCTGCGCGGCGGACCGGCGAAGGCGGCGGTTTTCGCCAGCGCCATGACGGGTACCATCATGGGCAGCGCGAACGCGAACGTGGTCACCACGGGTTCGTTCACCATCCCGATGATGAAGCGCACCGGCTTCAAGCCTGAGACGGCAGCGGCCATCGAGACGGCGGCTTCAACGGGCGGGCAAATTATGCCGCCCGTCATGGGGGCGTCGGCGTTCCTGATCGTGGAGTTCACAGGCATATCGTATTGGGAGATCGTGAAGGTATCCGTCCTGCCGGCCATTTTGTACTTCTTCTCCGTCTACGCGACCGTGCACCTGGAAGCCAGGAAAGGCGGACTGGTCGGCATGCCCAGAGAGTTGATACCCCCTCTGGGACCCATCATGAAGGACGGATGGTTCTACCTCCTTCCCCCCATGGTAATCCTGGGGATTCTCATGACGGGCCGAACCGTGCCCCTGGCGGGTCTCGCCGGTATTCTCTCCGTCGTGTTCCTGGCGGGGCTCAAGGGCGCTCTGGTGTTACTGGAAAAAGCCAGGAGGGAGGGCACGAGTCTACAGGAAGTGGTGGGCGAGGTGAGCCGCGGCCTTTGGAACATCGTCCTCGCGCTCGAGAAGGGCGCCATCCAGTCGCTGCCCATATGCGCAGCGGTGGGGGCGGTGGGCATCATCATGGGGGCGCTGTTCCAGACCGGCCTGGGCCTCAAGTTCTCCTCTCTGGTCACGAACATGGCGGGCGACAGCCTGTTCCTGGGCATCCTCCTGGTGGGCATCGCCTCGTTCGTGCTCGGCATGGGGCTGCCGACGAGCGCGGCCTATATCGTTTTATCGGTCATGGCCGTGCCCGCGCTCCTGGAACTCGGAGAGCCGTTCAAGCTCTCGCTGCTCGGTGCGCATCTCATCGTGTTCTGGTACAGCCTGGACAGTTGCTTCACGCCCCCTGTATGCGTGCCCGCCTACACGGCGGCGGGCATAGCGGACGCCAACCCGGCGAAAGCCGCCTGGGCGTCTTTCCGCACGGCGAAGGGCATGTACATCGTGCCCCTGATGTTCGCCTTCACGCCGATTCTGCTCATCCGCCAGCCCTGGCTCTCGCTGGAGACGTTCGCCGCGGGGCTTCTCGGCTTCCAGGCCCTGGCCGCCGCCATGGTCGGGTTCATGTATTTCCGCTTCTCGACCCCGATGCGCGGGTATTTGTTCCTGGCGGCGGGGCTTCTGTTCTGGCCGGGCTACCTGAACCACCTGGCGGGTGCGATCATGCTGGGCGCGGTGTTCATCCTGCAGAGAAGACGCCTCGCCGAGGAGGGAGAGCCCACGCCCGCCCCCGTGGCCGGAGGCGCCGCTTCCGCGTAGGGGTGAAGACGCAGCGAGTCACTCGTTCGGTTGCGCGTTTCGCATGGGGGCAAGGGTGGTATCGCTCACCAACTGATTTCACTTCCGCTCGCGCGGGGGTCGTCTCTTTCATCCGCCGACCGGGCGGACGCTCCACCATTCCAGGCATACCGCAGGGGAGGGTTTTCTCATGGAAGAAAAAGCGATCGACCGGATCGACGAATCCCGGGGGCCGCACTACGAACCCTACGGCTGGCACCACTGGCCCGAGCATCCATGGATGTCCTATCAGTTCAGGCGCGCCCTGGGCGAAACGCAGGAGGGCGGCGGATCAATCAGCGAGTGCTTCCTGGCGGCGAGCCGCATGACGCCCGGCGACAACGAGAGCTGGTACGCCGAGTGGACCCGCGTGGGCGATCGCAACCGCTCGCGCGGGGATGAGGCGGCCGCCGCGGGAAGGGTTCAGACGGCGCGCAACTGCTGGCTGCGCGCGGCCGATTACTACCGGAGTGCGGAGTTCTGGCTTGAGTCCGGCGATCCGCGAAGATTAGAGACCTTCGAGAAGGTGGAAGCCTGTTCGAAAGCGTTCTTGAGCCACCTCACCCCTCCCGGCGAAGTGGTGCGGGTCCCTTACGAGAACGGCGCGCACCTGGACGCCTATTTCGTGCCTGCGCCCTTCCGCGTGGAGAGGCAGCCCACTATCATCTGCTTCGGCGGCCTGGACGCCTACAAGGACGAGATGTGGTTCATGGCGGGGCGGGGTTTCCTGCAGCGCGGCATATCGACCCTCATGATCGACGGCCCCGGCCAGGGCGGGACGTTAAGAAGAGGAGGCATCACCAGCCGCCACGACTACGAGGTTCCGGTGGGCCGCTGCATCGACTATCTGGAGACGCGGGGGGACGTGGATACCTCGCGAATCGCCGTCTGCGGCGGGGGCATCGGGGGCCATTTCGCCGCGCGCGCAGCCTGCTACGAGCACAGGCTTGCCGCCGCGCTCTCCCACACCGCCGGGTGGAGCCTCCATGATACATGGCGCGACGCGGGCGAGGATCACCGCCTGGCCGATTCCATCAAGTGGGTCTTTGGTGCTGCGAGCATGCGGGAAGCCGTCGAGAAACTCGCCCCCTATACGCTGGAAGGCCACATCGGGAAGATGAAATGTCCCTACTTCATCGTCCACGGGGGCTACGACGTGCTCGGCGTGGCGCAGGCGCGCAAGGTGCACGAGGCCGCCAAAGACGCGGGGGTGGACGTGACGCTCAGGCTCGTCGATGAGGAGGAGACCGGCGCCGACCACTGCCAGCACGACAACCCCACCATCGGCCAGGAGATTCTCGCCGACTGGCTCGCTGAGGTATTCGAAATCGACGAGCGCGAGCTGATGTCGAAGACTCTCGCGCCGATTCTTTGAGGAGGTTCACGTGAGCATCACGCTGCTGGAAAATTTCAGGGCCGTTTTCTACACGCCGTTCTACGCCGCCTTCTCGCTGGGGGCCTACGAGGAGGCGGGCGCCGACGTCCGCATGGAAACCTCGCCCGATCCCGCCCGTAACGCGGAACTGCTCATGTCCGGTGACGCACAGGTGAGTTGGGGCGGCCCCATGCGCGTCATGGTGGCTTATGACAAGAACCCCGGCTGCGGTCTCAAGGTGTTCTGCGAGGTCGTCTGCCGCGACCCTTTTTTCCTCATCGGCCGTGAGCCGAACCCGGCGTTCCGAATGAGCGATCTGGTGGGTCCGAAAGTCGCCACGGTGAGCGAGGTGCCCACCCCCTGGATGTGCCTGCAGCACGACCTGCGCCTGGCGGGGCTGGAGCCGGGAGACCTGAACAGGGTCTCCGACCGGACGATGGGCGAGAACGCGGACGCCCTGCGCGCGGGCGAGGTGGAGGTAATCCAGGTGTTTCAGCCATTCGCCGAGGCGTTGATCCGGGAGGGCGCGGGCCACGCCTGGTATCAGGCGGCGGAGCGGGGACTCACCACCTATACGGCGTTCTACGCGCCGGCCTCGTTCCTGCGGGAGCAGCCTGAGTCCGCCCTCGGCATGACGCGCGCGATGGCGAAGGCCGAGCGCTGGCTCGCGGAGAACGACGCGGAGGCGGTCGCCGGTCTTGTGAAGCCCTGGTTCGAGGATATGGACTTCGATCTTCTGACGGCGGCGGTCGCGCGCTACAAGAGCCTCGGCCTCTGGAACCGGAATCCCCGCCTCGCGCAGGAGAGCTTCGAGTGGCTTCGGGCCGCCTGTCTTAGCGGCGGGCTGATCACCACGGGCGTTTCGTATGACGAGGCCGTGGACATGCGCTTCGTGGACGAGGCGACGGCGTAGGGACAGGTCGCGACCTATCCCTACAGAAAAAAAGGAAATTGTTTCGCCGGAATGACGAACGAAGGTCGCCTTCCGCGAACGAAGGATTTCCGT
Source organism: uncultured Nitrospinaceae bacterium (assembly GCA_964440505.1). Classification (GTDB taxonomy): domain Bacteria; phylum UBA8248; class UBA8248; order UBA8248; family UBA8248; genus Bin107. The sequence goes on along the minus strand of CAYTSP010000163.1, from coordinate 41 downwards.
GTAGGTCGGACATATATGTCCGACATATATGCGGCCCATAA
>CAYTSP010000162.1:0-3586 GCA_964440505.1 uncultured Nitrospinaceae bacterium | reverse complement strand
TCGAGCAATCAAGGCGTTGCCAGCGCCTCGGTCGGGTCAAATATATTGAGCCCGGAATTACCGAATTTCTTGCTAGTGAATACGCATAGAGCCGGTACGACGGTCATCACTGTACAGGCATCGGACCCCAGTGGCCTCATTGTTTCGCAAAGGTTCACGGTAACGGTACATGAGGATACGATTCGGCCCCCAAACCGCGCTCCCACGGTCGTGCGGACCTTCTCGAATCTTTCCTTGACGCATGAACCCGGCAACCCGCAACGATGGAGGTCCGAAGGCCTTGACACCTATTTTACGGATCCGGATCTCGACCCTCTGGGCTACAGCGCAACTTCGAGCAATCAAGGCGTTGCCAGCGCCTCGGTCGGGTCAAATATATTGAGCCCGGAATTACCGAATTTCTTGCTAGTGAATACGCATAGAGCCGGTACGACGGTCATCACTGTACAGGTATCGGACCCCAGTGGCCTCACTGTTTCGCAAAGGTTCACGGTAACGGTACGTTAGAGAGCGGCTTCGCCTCTGGACCATTCCGGCTCTTTGACGACTCTGTCCCCGTCATTCTGGACGCACTGCTCAGAGGAGGGATCGAGTCACCTGCTGATTTGGATCAATTTCATTTGCCGATTGACGGGCCGAGTAGACAGACGATCCGGATAATCGGCGCTGCGAACCCGGATACAATAATATTCGATGTAAACGGGATGGGGGTACCCGGAAATCCTGATAGCCGGGTTGGCAACATCACACTGGCCGTTCTCATCTTCACATTGCGTCATGATCCCTCTATCGGAGGGAGAGCGTTTCAAAAATATTTTATTTCTCGACATTTCGAGACACCTTGATGATTTTCAGGCTGCGGGGTTTTCGCATATCATTGTTGCGTATGAGCGGGAGCGAAACCACAGCATCCTTCTCGCCCTCACGAATCGTCGCAGTGATGATTCCGTCATGAAAATCCACGCCCGGAACGGCGGGATTGGCGCCGCCTCCGGGCGCGAGACGCACCCTCACCTGGACATCTTCCGGCGCCGCCACCGGAAGCGAGAGTTTCACCCGGAGCGCCTCGCCGCTGACGATGCTGTTTTGCAGCGGCCGGATGTTCACCAAGCCCGACAAACCGGAAGTCTTGATTCGTCTGGCGACCTTGATGCGGCCGATTTTGTCGACGGGCCGCCAGAGGTTAAAGACACCGGGCACCGCGTTCCTTGGCAACGTTCCCAGGCCTTCCCACCTGGGTTTCGGCTTCGACGGACCTCCGATTGGTACGGAGACCTTGGCCAGAAACGAAGACGACGTTTTGCCGCCACCGATTCCGTCGTAACCGGCGGAGAGATTCAGCCAGGGGTGCGGGCGCCAGTCGACGCCGAGGCGCGCGCCCTCGTCCCATTCGTCTGAGCCGTCTTCAGCCTGCCAGCGGTAGGCGGTGAGGTTCGCGCGAAGGGTCGTCGTCAGCTTGAGATCCAGGCCGAGTTCCACCCCTTCGAGGGCGCGCTCCTCGTATCCGGGGTCCGTGGGACGCCAACTCGTGGCGGGCAGAAAATACGTGAGCGACCCCGTCCCCCAGCGCCCGGCGTAGTCCACCCTGGACGCCAGCACCTGGTGCCCCCAGTCCGCACTGTGCAAAGAGAACGCGGACATCCCGACGACATCAGAATCCGGCTCGTCGGTGAGCCGGAATCGGTAGGCCATGCCGATACGCAAGTCATCGCGGGAATCTCCCCCGGAGTCCCGCCACCGGGTGACGCCTTGTTGTAAGAACAACGAGGAGCGAGTCCGCCGATCTTTGTCCTTAAAGGCGAGCGGGATCACGACGTCAAGATCGTTCACAAATCCTGTTCCGCTTTGATAAGAAAGATCACCGAAGAACCGGAAATTCTCGCCGAACGCTTTCTTTCCAAATTCATTTGCGGAGTCCATGCTTTTTTTCAGCAACAGATTCGCTCCGCCGTCGAGAAGGCAACTCGTCCCGCCCGATAGAGTCCCGTCGATAGCCGTCCCGCAACTTCCCGCGGCGGTCAGGGAGTCTTTCAGAAACCAGTCAAATGCGTCGGATTGCACGGGAGAGAAGATGAGTGCCGCCGCGAGCGCGATAATACGCGGGATCGCCCGGACGACCCTGATTGCCGAAGCAAGGAAGGATAAAGAAAATCCGTCGAATATATCCACGATTTTTCCCCTCCCCCCATCTTGGCGCATAATCGATAAGAACCTGAAAGTATACAAAGGCGTAACCGCAAAGCGTAGTGGCGGCACGCCGGGAAATGCGAAAAACAAGAGTTTTCCGTCTTTATTCCTCCCCTATATTCAATTTGTTTTAATAAAGACACTACCAAAACCCGATCGTTCGTTGACAAGGGCGGGCGGGGTCTACATAAAGGGATGCGCAAATCGTGTGTGTATCCCGTCGCCCACTTGTCTCAAGGGGAGCGTATAGGGTGATTGAGCAATCACGCGTCCTGGTGCTCAACCAGACATATGAGCCGATAAATGTCTGCAACGCTCGTCGTGCGATTCGCATGATGATTAACGGGAAAGCCGATACCGTTGAGACGAACGGTTTGCTCGTCCGCAGCGAAGCGATGGAGTTTCACCTTCCCGCCGTCATACGGCTGAGAACGTATGTGTATGTTCCGCGCCGAAGCCAGATTCCGTTCAGCAAAAAGAACGTGATGCGCCGCGACGAGAATACCTGCCAGTATTGCGGGGCGAAAGGCGGATATTTAACGGTGGATCATGTCTTGCCGCGTTCCCGCGGCGGCCGCTCCACGTGGGAGAATGTGGTTTGCAGTTGCCGGAGATGCAATGCGAAAAAAGGGGATCGCACGCCTGAGGAGGCCGGACTGAAGCTGAATAAACAGCCCCATAAACCGAAATCGTTCATCTTCCATCACCTGAATCACCGTTTTCCTCGCGCAGTGCAGCAAGTATGGGAAAAATACCTTCAACCCACCCCTCTCGCCTGACCCGCAAGGTTTATCGGCCTTCCTTTATCCGCTAAACTTTATCCGCTCGTTTTTTCGAGCGCCTGACCCGGAGGCAGAGGACCCTTCATGAGCAGCTTCGAGCTCCATTCGAAATTCTCTCCCACGGGCGATCAGCCCGAGGCGATAGACGCCATCGTTCGCCAGTTCGAAGAAGGCCAGAACCACCAGGTTCTGCTGGGCGTCACCGGCTCCGGCAAGACGTTCACGGTGGCGAACGTCATCGCGAAGATGGGGAAACCCACGCTCGTCATCGCCCATAACAAAACCCTGGCCGCGCAGCTTTATAATGAATTCAAGGGGTTTTTCCCCAACAACGCGGTGGAGTATTTCGTCAGCTATTATGACTACTATCAGCCCGAAGCCTACGTCCCCACCACGGATACGTTCATCGAAAAAGACGCCTCCATCAACGATGAGCTGGACTGCCTGCGCCACGCGGCCACGCGCTCCGCTTTGATGCGCGATGACGTCATCGTGGTGGCGAGCGTGAGTTCCATCTATGGCCTCGGCTCACCGGCAGATTATTTCGATCTCCATATCGATATTTCAGTCGGCATGGAGATGGACCGCGAGGAGTTGCTCACGCAACTGGTGAGGAT
>CAYTSP010000161.1:0-6437 GCA_964440505.1 uncultured Nitrospinaceae bacterium | reverse complement strand
GCGGCGAAGCCGCGTATCGAAGGGCGTCCCCGGACAGGCACGGCGGCCTGTCCCTACGGGTGGATATGGTTTCGTTCGTCATTCCGGTGCCGGAGCCGACCAAGGCGGGAGGGTTCGACGGAATCCAGGGACTTTGTTTTTGAATCTGTCTTTTCACTTTATCGTTTTTCTTGGTCGTCCTGCGATTCGATATTCTCGTCTGCTCTGGATTCCGGCATTCGCCGGAATGACGGTGAACGCTCCCGATTGGGAAGAGGCGACAACCCCTTTTGGAGACTTTGCCGACAACCCCGGATGAGTTGGAGCGCGCGTTGATGCGATCTCGAATTGCGCTCCGGCGGGGGGAGGGCTTCATCGCCACTTGACGAGGCGCGCCTGCCCGCTAAAATCAATGAAATATTCCGCCCCGGGATTATCTGATGCAGACCATCATCGGCGTTATCGGCGATTCCGATCCGGCTCCCGAAACGGCCGCGCTGGCCGAGGAGGCGGGCGCCGAGATTGCGCGGGCGGGCGCCGTGCTCGTGTGCGGTGGTCTGGGCGGCGTCATGCAGGCGGCGGCGCGCGGGGCGAAAGAAGCGGGCGGCCTCACCGTGGGCGTCCTGCCCACGTATGACGCCGACTCCGCCAACGCTTTCATCGACATCCCCGTCGTCACGGGCATGGGCCACGCCCGGAACGTCATCATCGCGGCGACGGCCCATGCGCTCATCGCCATGCCGGGCGCGCACGGCACGCTTTCTGAGATCGCCATCGGCCTCAAACTCGGCAAGCGGGTCATCTCCCTGGGACGCGACGGGAGCCCTGCGGGAGTCGTCCCGGCGGCAAGCGCCCGCGAGGCCGTGCGGATGGCGCTCGAATCTTCATGAGGGATGACGTGGTTCTGCCCATATCAAACGCATCAGGTATGCGGCGATGGCGCGCAATGCGGCGCAGAGGATGCCTCCTCTTTCTCTGCCTGCTCACCGGCTGCGCGCTCGTCGCACCCCCGTTGCCGCCGCCGAAGAAGAGCAGCCTCGGCGTTGGCGGGGTCCGCCACACCGTAAAGCGCGGCGAGAACCTCTGGCGCATCGGGCGCGCCTACGGGGTGGAGGTCGAGCAGATCGCCGTCCTGAACGGCATCGACAATCCCGACCACCTCCAGGCGGGCGCGCGGCTCTTCATACCGGGCGCCAGGAGCGTGCGCCTCGTACGAAAGAACGTCAGTTCCCGGCCGCCCGAACGACGCCCGCGCTGGGCCGCTCCGCCGCGCCGCAAAGCCCCCGTGAGATCGGCGCGGAAAACCTCCAGGAAGCCCGAAAGTTCCGGCCGGACGCAACGCGTGAACAAGAGGGGGACGTCGTACCCCAGGACGTACGGCAAAAGGCCAAGATTCTCCTGGCCCCTGCGCGGGCGCGTGATCCGCCGCTTCAAGGGGAGCGGCAGCCACAAGGCGGACGGCATCCTCATCGCCGCCCGTGAGCGCGGCCAGGTTCGCGCCGCCGCCGCCGGCCGCGTCATTTATTCTGATTTCGGCCCCGGAAACCTGGGCCGACTCATCATCCTGCGCCACCACGGAGGCGAGTACCACTCCATCTACGCCCACGTCGCCGAGAATCTCGTCCGCAAGGGACAGAACGTCTCGCGCGGCACGCCCATCGCCCTGACGGGCCGCACACCGCGCTTCAAATCAGCGCGCCTTCATTTCGAGATACGCCATCGCACGCGCCCCAGGAACCCGCTATCCTATCTGCCCTAAAATCCATGCGGTCATCGTGATGACATGCCGGGAAGAGGGTGCTATGTAGGGTTTTCTCGTCCGCTGAGTGAGAAAGCAGTGCGGGGGCCGCGGCGGACCCGGCAGAGAACGCCACGGGACGGTAAAAACCCATTCATCCGCGAGAGGTAGATTTCATGTCCGACATCAGCCGCCTTCTGGAACATATTCGCGACGTGCCCAATTTTCCGAAAGAGGGCATCATCTTCAAGGACATCACCCCCATGATCCAGAACGCCGAGGCCTTCCAGGCGGCGGTGGACATGGCAGCGGAGCCTCTGATGGGGGAGGGGATCGACGTCGTCCTGGGCGCCGAGGCGCGCGGCTTCGTCATCGGGGCGCCCCTGGCGTACAAGATCGGCGCGGGCTTCGCCCTGGTGAGAAAACACGGGAAACTCCCCTGGGAGAAGACCCAGGCGACATATGAGCTCGAATACGGCACCGATACGCTCGAAATCCACAAAGACGCCGTCGCGCCCGGCATGAAGGTGCTGATCGCCGACGACCTGCTCGCCACCGGCGGCGGTGCCGCCGCCTGCGTATCGCTCGTGGAATCCCTGGGCGGCGAGGTGCACAGCCTCTCGTTCTTCATCGAGCTCGCGTTTTTGAACGGACGCGAGCGCCTCGCTCCACACCCCGTGCGCTCTCTGATAACATACGACTGACGCGCGCCTCAACGGGCGCGAATCCATGCCCCCGTAGCTCAGCAGGATAGAGCGCCGGATTCCTAATCCGTAGGCCGCAGGTTCGAATCCTGCCGGGGGTACCATTCTGAAAAGCTGCCTGTTTGCCGAGTCATAAGCGGTGTTGATGTCGCTGCAGGACGGGCTTGTTGAAAAATCCGGCATACGACCCCTACAAAGATCGTTTCCAACCGACGAGAATTTCAGTCCCACTCCCCCCTTGAGGGCTTCTCACCTCCCGCAGAAGTGAAAGAATTCACTCCCCCCTTGAGGGGGAGTCGGTGAGGTGAGGGGTTTTTGCCCGAAACCGAACCGGTGGGGGGAGTTTTTCTGTGGCATGTCCCCCCACCACATCGGCCTTCGCACAAATCGCTCGGCTTCATCGTCGGCATTCCCCTCGGGATGCCCGACCCTCAAGGGGCGGTTGAAAAAATCCTCTCCGCCTCATCCTGAGTAGCACGAAGCCGCATATCGAAGGATGCCCTCTCGCGCCGGCGCAAGGTGCTCAACTTCTCTCGCCCTTCGATACGCCGCCTTCGGCGGCTACTCAGGGTGAGGAAAGAGGCGTTGGCGTTCTGCAAGGAGATCGCAGACGGGGTTTTTCAACACTCCTGACAAGGAGAGGGTAGGGGGTGCTTTTCCATTCGAGAGGGGCTTCTCCTCTACCCCTGAAAAGAGGTCTTTTTCAACAACCCCCTCATGGGAGGAGTGATTTTCCTCTCTCCTCAGTCTGCAACAACTTGAATAGGGGAAGGGTCCCAGCCAGAGAAGCGCCCCCTCAAGTCCACCAGTCCACTGCGTAGGAGCCGGCGAAGAGAAGGGCGCCCAGGCCCAGAAGGCCGAGGGCGGGCTTCGCAGCACCTATGGAGAGCGCCCCCAGGCCGCCGCAGAGCATCAAGGCGCCCGTGCCCCACATGACCTTCACGACGATCGCCTTGGCGTCGATGACGTTCAGGGGCCTGTCGCCGCCGTCGCCTCCTGCGGGTTGCGCGAGCGCCTCCCCGCAGTCCCGGCAGACGCCGTCATCCGGGATTTCAGCTCCGCAGTGAGGGCATGTGGTTTCGGCCATGGCTTCGATTCTTCCTCCAAGCAAGTGAGCGAAAAAGAGATTTTTGTAATGATAACGGGATTTTCTCACAACGCGGGGGAGGGGGAAACGCGCTCGGTATTTTTTCCGCAAAGCGGCGCCTTCGCTTTTCGCCCTCGCGCATTGCGTGGGATGATGGATGGGGCTCATCCTGTCACCAAAGAAACGAACGAGGAGCAACCGCCGTGCCATATGAAATCGACCCCGAGCGCGTCGTCGTCACGGAGCCCGTGCCGGGTTCCGAATACCCGGTTCACCTGATGTACGTCGAACTGCTGGACGGCGTGTATGCGCCGATAGGGCTGAGGACGCCCGCAGGTGCTGCGCCGCACCCCGCCGTGCTGCTCGCGCGGGGAAACGGCGGGGGCGGCATGGCCTGGGTGCGCGAGGCGACCCGGAACATGGGCTGCATCCAGGAGCGCCTGCTCGAGGCGGGCTACGCCTGCGCCTGGCTGAGATACCGCGCCGAAGTGGAACTCGGCTACAACAACGGCGGCCGCCTCATCGAGGACATGCGGCAGGGCCGTCAACTCCTGAACCGCTCGCCGCTCGAGTATGAAGACGAAATTGCGATCATCGAATACATGAAGACGCTGCCCGAGGTGGACGGGGAGCGCATCGGCCTGATGGGCGTGAGCCACGCGGGCGAGATGATCCTCAAGATTACGTCTGAATACGGCGGCGCGCGCGCCTGCGTGGCCTGCGAGCCGGCCTCCCATGAATTCCTCGACCTCTCACCGGACGATACCGCCTTCGTGAACGAAGAGACGCAGCTCAGAAACATCGAGGGCATGATGATGCGGGAAGTCGAGAAGGTGCGGGCGCGCATCAACGAGGAACTCGCGCTCGAAAGAATGAGGAGCATCCGGACGCCGATACTCATCATGGGCCGGGATGCGGATCACCTCCAGGGCGTCTTCCGCGCCACGTACGATTTGATGGTCGAGGCGGGAGGCGACGTCGAGTGGACCTCATACGATCATCCGCTGCACGGCTACATCTTTCCCGAGCGGGGAGAGGACGGGGAATACGCCGTCGACGCGACGCAGGAGGCGGCGATCGGGGAGTGCATCGCCTACTTGGACAAACACATGAAGAACTGAGCTATACTATTCTTCAAAGACGCGCCGTGAGCCCGAGGCGTTCCCGGACATCCGCCGCGAAGACGGACACCCAAGCTCATGAAATCCCAGACGAGAATTTTCTCCTGCCTTGTGGATGATTTCCTGAAACCCGATTCGCTCATTTTCCCGGCATCGGAGAACCTCAGGCTGGTCGTCTCCCGGATGGCGGAGAAGAATGCTAGCTGCGTTCTCGCGACGGATGAGGAAGGCAGGCTCACCGGCATTTTTACGGAAAAAGACGTGACGCGCCGCGTCGCCTTGCGGTGCGACGGTACGGAGACGATAGAGCAGTTGATGACGTCCCGCGTCTACTCCGCGAAGCAGGGGGACTACCTCTATCACACCATCGCGCGCATGCGCCGCCTGGGCCACCGCCACATGCCCGTGGTGGATGAGGGGAACCGCCCCGTCGGCCTGCTGGATCTGCAGGACGCCATGGCCGTGGCGGCCGCGCATGTGGTGGAGCACATCGACGCACTCACGCAGGTCCCCGAGCTCTACGGCCTGCAAGAGGTGAAAGCCGTGCAGGCAGTCGTGGCGCAGGAACTGCTCGAAGACAACCTCCCCGCGCCGGAGATCCAGGCGCTGCTCACGCACGTCAACAACGACATCTACCGGCAGGTAGTCGAAAGAGTAGTCTCGACCATCGAAAAGGCCGGCGGAGGCGCGCCGCCCGTGCGGTACGCCGTGATCGTCATGGGTTCGAGCGGCCGGGGCGAGAACTTCATCAACCCCGATCAGGACAACGGCATCATCCTCGAAGACTATCCCGTGGAGCGACACAACGAAGTCAATGATTACTTCATCCGGTTCTCGGAACTGCTGACCTGGAACCTCGAGGCCATCGGCTTTCCCCTGTGCGACGGCAACGTGATGGCCACGAACCCGCTGTGGCGCAAATCGATCTCCGAGTGGAAGCTCCAGACCCTGCGCTGGTTCCAGAAGAGGAGCACGTTCCAGGTCCAGTTGAGCGACGTCTTCTTCGACTTCGACACCGCCTGTGGGGATCTCTCCCTGGGCCGCGAGTTGCGCAGTCACATCACGACGTTCGTCCAGAAAGAACCCGCCGTGCTCCAGGCGATGTTCCAGACCGAGAACGACAGGCACGTCGCACTCGGCCTGTTCGGCATCCTGCGCACGGAAAAAGTGGAAGAGGGCCTGCCGCAGGCGATAAACATCAAGCACGGGGGCATACTCCCCCTGGTCGGGGCCGTGCGGCTTCTCGCCCTGAAAGAGGGCATCGAGGCGACCTCCACCTACGAGCGTATCCGGCTCCTCCATGAGGCGGGGGTTTTCAGCGATGATGAGGTGGACGACTACACCGCAGCCCTCGAGCATCTGACGTATCTGCTCCTGCGCCAGCAACTCAGGGACTTCAGGCGTATTCGGAAGGCGACGCGCTACGTGAGGAAGTCGGCGATGTCACGAAGGGAGAAACAGGTCCTCAAGATGTCCCTCAAGGCGGTTCGCTCGCTCAAGGAGCGGGTGCGAACGGATTTCACCGGCGAGATTCTATGAGAAGGCCGCCATGCAAAATCATTCCGGCGGTGTCGGGGTTGTTCAAAAAACCCTGAACAGCGCCCGTAGGGACAGGCCTGTCGAAGGGCCGTATCGAGAGCCCGTCCAAAGCGGGCGCGCAAACGCCCCAATCTCCTCATCCTGAGTAGGCGCGCTTGCGCGCCGTATCGAAGGAGGAGGAACGAACTCCTTTCTACGGGTGTGCGAGGCCTCGCCCTTCGATACGCGGCTTCGCCGCTACTCAGGGTGAGGGAGGGGGAGCGTTACTC
>CAYTSP010000160.1:0-10852 GCA_964440505.1 uncultured Nitrospinaceae bacterium | reverse complement strand
GCATCCCAAGCACATGACCGACCCGCAGGTGGTCAAGGCCTACACTAAAGAGGGAATCAAGTCCGTGGAGGACAACCTCCTCGTCACCTGCCCGCCGCCGTATGTGACCGGCTACCAGGAGTTCAAGGAAGTCGTCGACCGGAACCTCTCCGAGGCCTACGCGGGCCGCAAGAAGGGCGCCAAGAAGGTCATGGGCGACATTCAGAAAGAATGGGCCAAGATCGTCCGCAAGGTCGGCAAGCGCAAGCTCAAGAAGGAGATTCCCTTCTACAAGGCCATGATGCCGAAGGTCGACAAACCTATGTAAGAACGAACCTTCTCTCCCCGGGGCTCGGCTCCGGGGAGAGGGGTCATGTTTCGATGACCGGGGCCGGCGGGGAATATCCGGTCGCGGCCGCCGACGCGATGTTCGCTTCCGGATGTTTCCCGGCGTAAGCTCCGATTCATTCGATACCGCAGGAGTATTTTTGAATGGCGACAGCCACGATTGCGCAACCCAAGGGTAGGCGCTCCACCCGCGCCCGGGGCGTGCGCATATTCAAATGGAGCGTGCTCTCTCCGCTGATCCTCCTGTTCCTGTTCCTGATGCCGGTTTTTCTCCTGCAGATATATTTTTCGTTCCATTCCTGGACGGTCTATCTCTCCACCTGGTTCGACGCGGAATACGTGGGGCTGGAGTTGTTCCAGGAGGTGTTGACCGAGGGGCGTTTCTGGAATGCCATGGGGCGCTCGCTACTGTTCGCGGGCCTCTCGACGCTGGGCTGCTTCATTTCCGGCTTCATTCTGGCGCTGCTGATGTACAAGCCCTTCCGGGGGCAGGCGTTCTTCTACATTCTCTTCATCCTCCCGATGCTGACGGTGCCCGTGGTCATCGCCTACACCGCCGACATGCTCCTGTACGAGAAAGGGCCCATCAACGGGTTCCTGAGCTATTTCCTGCCGGGCGATCTATCCAAATTCACCTGGCTCTCGAATCCCAATTTCGCTATTTTTACGATCATCCTGCTCGAGATATGGAACTGGACGCCATTCGTCTTCATCATCATGCTGGCGGGCCTCTCCTCGCTGCCGACAGAGCCCGTGGAGGCTGCCCGCATCCTGGGGGCGAACCGATTGCAGATTTTCCGGGAGATCCAGCTCCCGCTCCTGCGCCCCGTCATATTCCTGGCGCTCATCCTGCGTTTCCTGGAGGCGATGGCGGAGTTCCCCAAGACATGGGGCCTCATCCAGGGAGGGCCGGGCACCGCTACGGAAACCATACCCATCTATCTCTATTTCACGACCTGGGTGTCGTTCGACATATCGAAAGGCGCGGCGATGTCCTACGTCGTCATGATCCTCATGATATTCATCGTTCTCACGGCGATCTACGTGCTGCGCCGCGAGAAACGGGCGCTCGACGCACTGCATGAAACGTCGCGCACGGAGGCCTAGACATGAACCGAGTCACGAAGGCGCGCCTGTTCACCATATTCCGCTACGCCATGCTTATTATATGGTCCGTAATCGTGGCGTTCCCGATTTTCTGGATCGTTTCCACCTCGTTCAAGCCCGACTGGGAGTGGCACGCATGGCCGCCGGTCTACTGGTCGAAGGAGGCCTCCTGGGTCAACTACCAGGCGGTTTGGGGCAGGCCTGAGAGCCCCCGGACCGCCACGGAGGAGAAGACACAGACCGCCCGCTATGAGTCGGCCTCGGCCAACAAGCCCTGGCAGGCGCTCTGGAACAGTCTCTACATCGCCATCACCGCCACCGCGCTTTCGGTCGCCTTCGGCGCGATTCTGGCCTACGGGGTCTCGCGCTACCGGATACTGTCGGAGATACGGATGTTCCAGCTCCTTGTGCTGAGGATGATTCCGCCCATCGTGGTGGCGGCACCGCTGACGCTCTATTATTCGGCCATCCATCTGATGGACACGGCGCTGGGGCTGATTATCGTCTATTTCATCACGACATTGCCGTATTCCGTCTGGATGACGAAGAGCTTCGTGGACGAGGTTCCCGTCGAGATTGAACAGGCCGCCGAGATTCTCGGCGCGACCAAGTGGCAGGCGATCCGCGAGGTGATTCTCCCGCTCATCCGCTCGGGCATCGTGGCGACGTTCCTGTTCATCCTCATCCTGACGTGGAGCGAATATCTGCTCTCTCTCATGCTCTCCAAAGTGGACGTGGTGACGCTGCCCGTCCAGTTGGCGAAATACGAAGGCTCCGACGAGGGCCGCGTCTACGGCCATCAGGCGGCCCTGGCGGTGGGCATCACCCTGCCGCTCATGATCATCGGCATATTCATTCGAAAACACTTGGTGCGAGGTTTCACATTCGGAATGGTGAAGAGGTAATAAGACAATGGCGAGAATCGAACTCAAGGGTTTACGCAAGGTATTCGGCAGGAACATCGAGGCCGTGAAGAACCTCGACTTCACCATCGAGGAAGGCGAGTTCGTCGTCATCGTCGGCCCCTCGGGATGCGGGAAGACGACCACGCTGCGCATGATCGCAGGGTTCGAGGAACCCACCGCGGGCGAGATCGAAATCGACGGACGGCTCGTGAACGATGTCGACCCCGGAGACCGCGGCGTCGGCATGGTCTTCCAGACGCACGCCCTGTTCCCGCACAAGACGGTTTCCGAGAACATCGAGTTCGGCCCGCGCATGAAGAAGGTGCCCGAGGAAACGCGCAAGCAGAAAGTGCGCGAGGTGGCCGACATGGTGCGTATCACACACCTCCTCCACAAGCTGCCTGTCGAATGCTCGGGCGGCGAGGCGCAGCGCGCAGCCCTTGCCCGCACCCTCATCACCGACCCCGCCGCCTTCCTGCTCGACGAGCCGCTCTCGAGCCTCGACGCCAAGCTCCGCCGCGAGATGCGGGCCGAGATCGACAGGCTCCACGAGGAACTCAAGAAAACCTTCGTCTACGTCACCCACGATCAGGAAGAGGCCATGACGCTCGCCGACCGCATCGTGGTGATGCGAGAAGGCGTGATCGAGCAGGTGGGCACGCCGCTCGAAATCTACAACAACCCGGTCAGCTACTTCGTGGCCGATTTCTTCGGCAGCCCGTCCATGAACCTCATCGCGGGCAAGGTGGAGGGTTCGAACGGCGCAGCCGCCTTCTCCGGCGCCGGAATCGAGTTCAAGCTCCCCGACGCCTACTCCGGCGTATCTTCGGGGGAGTACACCCTCGGCATACGGCCCGAGCACGTGGTGGTGGGGAGCCAGGAAGCCGCCTTCTCGTGCGACGTCCAGCTCGTCGAGCCGCTCGGCAAGGATACGCTGCTCTACTTCGAGCACGGCGCCGAGCGCCCGACCATCGCCGTCGTCGAGGCGAGCGATCGATTCAAGGCGGGCGAGCAGTTGAACGTCACGTTCGACCCCGAGCACGTCTATCTCTTCGAGCCCGACGGAACGCGCATTCGCTAATCACGCCCCTCCGCAAGGGATAGAAGAAGTCTTGCGCCTCTCGCGCCCGTGTAACGGCGCGAGTTGGCCGCTGCCCCTGCGTTCATCTCTCTCTTAATCCGCAAATCTCTCCGCGAGACGCTGTTTTCTGCGGTATTCCGCTTATTTTCCCTTGACTCAGTCCAGATGTTGAATATATCTTGCAAAGCGCACATCAAAAAAAGAACATGTGAACATCCTGGAAAGAAAAACTTGACCGAAAGAGGGGGAGGCCTTCGGCATGCATCCAGCCCACTCCAGCCACTTCGCCCGTCGCACCCGCGTCAGGCGACCAATGAACAGCCTCTCCCGGGGGGGCGCTTTCGAATCCATTTCCCGCTTGCTTCGTTTTGCGGCCTGCGCGATTGTCCTGGCCTTCGCTTTGTGCGCCTCGCCGGCGGCGGCATGGGATTTCAGTCAAGGTGAACTCGAGGGCAGTCTCGACATCACGGTTTCGCACGGCGTCACCTTCCGGGGCGGAAATCGCAACGACCGCCTGATCGGCACCACGAACGGCGGCGCAGCGACCTCCGTCAACAGCGACGACGGGAACCTCAACTACGACACGGGCATCGTGAGCAACGCCTCGAAATTCATCGGTGAGCTCGACTTGAACTACCGAAACTTCGGCGCCTTCGCCCGCGTGCACGGCTTTTTCGACTTCGAGAACGAAAACGGCGACAGGGCGCGGGAAGAAGGACTTTCGGACGAGGCGAAGGATCTCGTCGGAAAAGACTTCGAAGTCCTCGATCTCTACCTCACAGGCTCTTTCGACCTGGGCGCCGCGGCGGTGGATCTCAGGCTCGGCAATCACGTCATCAGCTGGGGCGAGAGCACCTTCATCCAGAACAGCATCAACGTCATCAACCCCTTCGACGTGACAAAGCTCAGAACGCCGGGCGCGGAGCTGCGCGACGGGCTCGTGCCGGTTCCGATGGTCTCCGCATCGGCTTCGCTGAACGAGAACGTCTCCATAGAGGGTTTCTACCAGGTGAAGTGGGAGAAGACGGAGATCGATCCACCGGGCAGCTTCTTCTCGACGAGCGACATCGCCGGCGCGGGCGGGAGGAGGGCCGTGCTCGGCTGGGGGGCCATCCCCGACACGGGGTTCAGTTACGAGGCGTTGGGGCCCGGCCTGACTCAGGCGGTCAACGCCGACCTTCAGGGTTTCCGGATCCCCAGCCCTGCGGCGCCGGGCACCCTGGTGTCCCTGCCCCAGAGAGCGCAGCCAGTCTTCGACCCCCATTTCCTGAACGTATTCCGCGGGGGGGACAACGAACCTGAAGACTCCGGCCAGTGGGGGCTCGCGCTGCGCTACCTCGCAGACGGCCTCAACAATACCGAATTCGGCTTCTACTTCGTGAAGTACCACAGCCGCCTGCCTGTCCTGAGCGGGCGCACCGGCACGGTGCAGGGGATACAGGACGGCCTCTTTGCGGCGGCGGCGGTCGGCTCGCCCACTTCCGTGACCACACGGGCGGTGACGCAGGCGGTGACCCCGCTGGTTACCCAGGCGGTCACCGAAGCCGTTACCGCTGCGGTCACGGCGCAACTTCCGCCCGGCACCCCGCCGGCGGTCATCCAGGCGGCGATTCAACAGCAGGTTGCCAGCCGAGTCCCGGGCGAGGTCGCCAGACAGGTCACCGGCAACGTGAGCAGGATGGCCGGCCTCCTGGCCATCGATCGCTACTCGAAGACGGCGGGCTACTTCGTCGAATACCCCGAAGACATCCATCTCCTCGGCGTGAGCTTCAACACAACGCTCGGAACCTCGGGCTGGGCGCTCCAGGGCGAATACTCGCGCCGCCTGGACGCGCCCCTGCAGATAGACGACGCCGAACTTTTCTTCGCGGCCCTTACGCCGCTCACCATCGACCCCGCGACCGGCATGCCTTGCTCGAACAGCTTCAGCTACTGCCGGAATCAAATCGGCGTCTTCGGCCCCGAAACCTACATCCAGGGCTATATCGAGCGCGACGTGAGCCAGGTTCAGGCCACGGCCACCAAGGTTTTCGGCCCCACCCTGGGGGCGGACAGCCTGGCGTTCGTCGCCGAAGCGGCGCTCATGTACGTGCACGACATGCCGGACAGGAGCGAACTCCGTCTCGAGGGGCCGGGCACGCAGACCAGCGGGGAGCCGTTTCATTCCACGCCTACGGGCGCGCACGCCGGTCTCCCTGCCGATCCGCTGGATCGATTCGCGAGCGCCACTTCCTACGGCTACCGGGTGGCGGCGCGCCTGTCGTATCTCAACGCCGTCGGCGCGGTGAACATCTCGCCGCGCGTGTCGTTCCAGCATGACGTGAAGGGCACCAGCCCCGGTCCGGGCGGACCGTTCATAGAGGATCGGACCGCCGTGACCCTCGGGCTGGGCGCGAGCTATCTCAACCGCTGGCATTTCGACTTGAGCTTCACCATGTTCGGCGGCGCCGGCAGGCACAACCAGGTGAACGACCGCGACTTCGTTTCCGCCACCGTCAAATACCTGTTCTGATCAACAGCGATGAAAATGGGGTAACCGCCATGAAAACCATCATTTCGAGAGCCATCGTCGCGATGCTTTGCGCCCTCGTGGCAACCAGCGCCTCCGCCGCGATTTCCGCCAGTGAGATCGCCCGGCTCGGCAAGGACCTGACTCCCCTCGGCGCGCAGCGGGCGGGCAACGCCGCAGGGACCATTCCGGAGTGGAAGGGCGGCATCACGACCGCGCCGGCGGGCTACAAGGTCGGGGATCACCATCCCGACCCCTATTCCGGCGATAAGCCGCTTTTCACCATTACACGCGCGAATCTCGATAAGCATCGCGCGAAGCTCTCGGCCGGGCTCCAGAAGATGGTGGAACTGTATCCGACGCTCCGGCTTCCGGTCTATCCGACCCGTCGCAGCGCCGCGTATCCGAAGCGCATCTACGACGCCACACGGCGCGTCGCCGCCACCGCGAAACTCGCCGCGGGCGGCAACGGCGTGACGGGCGCCGTGATAGGGATACCGTTTCCGGTTCCCAAAAACGGCGCTGAGGTGATCTGGAATCACCTGCTGCGCTACCGGGGCGAAGCCGCCTCGCGCATCATCGGCCAGGCCGCCGTCACCCGGGGGGGCGATTACACGCTCGTCCGGCTCGAGGACGCATACCTCGCACGCTATTCCCTGCCGGGCATGACGGAGGCGAAACTCAACAACAGGATGATTCTTTTCAGGCAGAAGGTGGCGGCGCCGGCGCGCCTGGCGGGAAGGATTCTGCTGGCCTACGAGACGCTCAACCAGGTCGCCGAGCCGCGCCACGCCTGGGTGTACAATCCCGGCCAGCGACGGGTGCGGCGCGCGCCGAACATCGCCTACGACAACCCGGGAACCGCTGCGGACGGGCTCAGGACGAGCGATCAGTTCGACATGTTCAACGGGGCGCTCGACCGCTACGACTGGAAGCTCCTCGGCAAGCGGGAGATGTACGTGCCCTACAACAGCTACAAGCTGCACAGCGACAAAATCACCTTCGCCGACGTTTTGAAGCCGCTGCACGTCAACCCGAAGTATCTGCGCTACGAGCTGCACCGGGTCTGGGTGGTGGAGGCGACGCTCAAGGAAGGAGCCCGCCACATCTACAAGAAACGGCGGTTCTACGTGGATGAGGATTCCTGGATGATCCTGCTCGCCGACATTTACGACAACAGGGATCAACTCTGGCGCGTATCCGAGGGGCACTCCGTCAACTATTACGAAAAACCCTTGCTGGGCTTTACCCTCGAGGTGCACACCGATATTCAGGCGGGGCGCTACCTCGCCCTGGGGCTCAACAACGAGTATCCCATGAACGTCTTCGGCACGAACTACTCGTCCAGGGGTTTCACGCCTTCGGCGCTGCGCCGCATGGGCAGGAGATGATAGCGGCGACCTCCGGGGCTTTGAGCGGATTGCATAGACGACTGCTGCTCGGCCTGGTCGCCTGTCTGCTGCCCTTTGGAGCAGCGAGCGCCGGACCGGCCATTCAGGCGCGCCTTGCACCCAAATCCCTGCTTCTCGACGGAGCCTCCGCCGGCGCGCGCCTGGTGGTGGTCGGCGAACGCGGCCACGTGCTGGTCTCGGCCGATGGCGGCGCAAGCTGGAAACAGGCCCGCGTTCCCGTCCGCTCCCTTCTCACGGCGGTGCACATGCACGATGAGCGCATCGGCTGGGCCGTCGGGCACGACGCCGTCATCCTCCGCACCGGGGACGGCGGCATGACCTGGCGGGTGGCCCATTACGCGCCCGAAGAAGAACGCCCCCTGCTCGACGTCTGGTTCCGCGACGAACGCAACGGCTTCGCGGTGGGGGCGTATGGTTATTTTCTGAGCACGCGTGATGGCGGCCGCACCTGGAAGCCGCGAACGATCGACAAGGATGATTTCCACCTGAACGCCCTGGTTCCCGCAGGACCGGGGCGGTTGTTCATCGCCGGAGAAGCGGGCGCGATCTACCGCAGCGACGACGGCGGCGACACCTGGCGCAAGCTCTCCTCGCCCTACGCCGGTTCGTGGTTCGGAGCACTCGCACTCGATGCGAACAGGTTGCTGCTGCTGGGCCTTCGGGGCAGCATGTTTCGCTCCGAGAACGGCGGCGCGAGCTGGACGCGGGTGCCCACGCGGACGAAAGCGACCCTGACGGGAGCGCTCCGGGTGAAGCCCGGTCTCATGCTCGTCACCGGCCTCGAAGGCACCCTGCTCGTCAGCCGCGACGGCGGGCGCAGCGTGTCAATCGACGCCGCATTCAAGCCGCTGACCTCCCGCCAGGGAATCTCGACGGCGCTCGCGCTCCCAGACGGCGGGCTGCTGCTCCTGGGAGAGTTCGGGGCCAGGCGCCTGCCCCGGGCCGAATAGACTCTCACGGATGCCGGACGCCTCCTCCTCTCAAAAGACATCCTCCGTTACGGCCTGGTTGGAGCGCGCGCTGTTCTCGCGCCGCCGTTGGGTGCTCGCAGCGTTTCTCATCGTCACGCTGGCGATGGCCTGGCTGGCGGCGGGACTGCGGGTGGATGCGGGCTTCACCAAGCTGGTGCCGCTCGAACACGATTACATGCGCACCTTCATCAAGCACCGCGCCGCGTTCGGGGGCGCTGACCGCGTGGCGGTGGCGCTCGTGGCGCGGGAGGGCGACATCTTCACGCCCGGGTTCTTCGCCTTGCTTCAGAAGGTGAACGACGCCGTTTTCTTCGTGCCGGGCGTGGATCGCACCCAGGTCTATTCCGTGGTGACGCCGAACGTGCGCTACAACGAGGTGGTCGAGGACGGCATCGTCGCCGGCAACGTGCTGCCACCGGACTTCAAGCCGACCAAAGCCGGCTTCGCGCGGGTGCGCGAGAACATCATCAAGGCGGGCATCGTGGGCCGGCTTGTGGCGAACGATTTCTCGGGCGCGCTCGTGAGCGCGAGACTCCAGGAATTCCACCCCGACACCGGCGAGCGGCTCGACTACCTGGAAGTCGCGCGGGCGCTCGAGGTCATCCGCCATGACGCCGAGGCGAGCGGCGTCGCGAAAGTCCACATCATCGGGTTCGCGAAGGTGGTGGGAGAGATAGCGGACGGCGCGGCCCAGGTGCTGCTCTTCTTCGGCCTGGCCGTCGTGATCACCGCGCTTTTCGTGTACGCCTATACCCGGTCGGTCCGCCTCACGGCGATGCCCCTGGCTTGCTCTCTCGTCGCGGTTATCTGGCAACTCGGCGCGCTCACGGGTCTCGGCTTCGGCGTCGACCCGATGTCGATCCTGGTGCCGTTTCTGGTGTTCGCCATCGGGGTCAGCCACGGGGTGCAGATGGTGAACGCGGTTCAGGCCGAAGGAGGCGGCGGCGTAGACGCCGCGCGGGCGAGCTTTCGCCGCCTGCTGCTGCCCGGCTCCGTGGCGCTTGCGTCGGACGCCATCGGCTTCGTGGCCATCGCGCTCATCCCCGTGCGCGTCATCCAGGAGATCGCCGTAACCGCCAGCCTGGGCGTGGCCGCGATCATCCTGACGAACCTGGGGCTTCTGCCCGTGGCGCTCTCCTATCTCAAAGCGGAGACGGCCGGGGAGCGCACGGCGTCAGCCGGACTTGCCGATGCCCTGTGGCGGCGCGCCGCGCGGGCGGCCAGGCCGCGCCCCGCAATCGTGACGATAGCCATTGCCGCCGTTCTTCTCTTTCTCGGCGTGCGTTACGCGCCCGAGGTCCGCGTGGGCGACCAGCACCAGGGCGTGCCGGAACTGCGCGCGACTTCCACGTACAACCGTGATACCGCCGCCATCGTCGAGCGCTTCGACATCGGCGTGGACGTGCTGACGGTGATCGTGGAAACCATACCGCAGGGATGCGTGGATTATCGCGTGATGCGCCTGATCGACGAGTTCGAGTGGCGCATGAGGAACGTGGAGGGCGTGCGCTCGGTGGTCGCGCTCGCCGGGATCGTCCGCAAGCTGAACGCCGGCTGGAACGAGGGGAACCTCAAGTGGCGCGAACTCCCGCGCAACCGCCACGCGCTCGCCGAATCGGTCTCCCTCGTGCCGACGAGCACGGGACTGCTGAACGGCGACTGCTCGGCGATGCCCGTGCTCATCTACACGGCCGACCATAAGGCGCAGACCATCAACCGGGTTGTCGCCGCCGTCAAGGCGTTCAACCGGACGGAAAATGATGAGCGCGCCGCCTTCCGCCTCGCCGCGGGAAACGTCGGGGTGATGGCGGCGACGAACGAGGAGATAGAGGCTTCGCAGTTCCCGATTCTCGGCTACGTCTACGCAGCGGTCATCCTGCTGTGCCTGCTGTCTTTCCGCTCGCTGGCGGCGACCGCCTGCATCGTCGCGCCCCTGGCGCTCGTTTCGCTCCTCGCCTACGCGCTGATGGCGTTTCTGGAGATCGGCCTCAAGGTCTCCACCCTCCCCGTGGTGGCCCTTGGCGTGGGCATCGGCGTGGACTACGGGATATACATCTGCGGGCGGCTTCTCGCCTATATGAGAGAGGGCCTCGATTTCGCCGCCGCCTATGAGCGCACCCTCGCCACAACGGGAGCGGGCGTGGTGCTCACCGGCTTCACGCTGGCCGTGGGTGTCGTGACCTGGATTTTCGCGGCGCTCAAGCTCCAGGCCGACATGGGCACGGTGCTCTCGTTCATGTTCCTGGTCAACATGATCGGCGCCATCGCGCTCCTGCCCGCCCTGGGCGCGTTCCTGATGAAGCCCAGACGGGCGAAGAGAGACTAGCGGGGGATGGGGGCGGCGACGGGGAAGAGGCTAGCCTCCCACATCAATCGGGTTTTCACCTGTAGGGGTCGCATATATGCGACCCGGCCTTTTTTTCGATTATGGGACGCATGTATGTCGGACATATATGTCCGACCTACAGCAGGAGCGGCAATGATTGCCGGAATGACGAATAAAACCGCGTTAGCCGCAGGGACAGGTCGCGACCTGTCCC
>CAYTSP010000159.1:0-5860 GCA_964440505.1 uncultured Nitrospinaceae bacterium | reverse complement strand
ATGTAGCAGACTTCGGCATCGTCCGTTCGGATGGGGCTCCTCCTCGCCCGGGCGGCGCAAACGCGAACTTCGTCGCCAAAGGAGGTAGCGGACGAGAAGCGCACGCGCTCGTCTCATTCCGCAAATCATGAAAAAATCCATTCTGCTCATCGTCTGCATCATGCTCCTTGCGCTTGCGCACCTCACGGCGGGGGACGCCGCCACTGCGCCCTCGCAGTCTCACCTTTCCAGTGACCCGAAGGTCCGGGCCGCGCGCGGGCTGGTCAAGCAGCGCCGCTATTTCGAGGCGCTTAAACTTCTGGGCCCCGTCGCCAGAGAGTCGAAGGGCCGCGCCGACAGGACGGACGTGCTTTTCCTCTACGGTCTTTCGGCCATCGAGGCTTCCAGGCGCCTGCCTCCGGCGAAGGCGAAGGAGAGGACGGCGCTTCTCGATGCAGCCATCTCCGCGCTCAGGGCCATCCTCGTCGAGAAGCCCGCCCTCGTGCGCGTGCGGCTCGAACTCGCGCGGGCGTTCTTCTACAAGAAAGAGGACGATCTCTCTCGCCGGCATTTCGATCGCGTCCTCGCCGGAAAGCCCCCCAAGGCGATGGTCGCCAACATCAACCGCTTCCTGCGCATCATGCGCGCTCGCAGACGCTGGAGCGCGCATTTCGGCTTCTCCCTGGCGCCGGACACGAACATCGGCGCGGTGTCGGATTCGGAGGTTATCTACATCTACGATCTGCCCTTCCGCCGCAACAATTTCGAGGGCGAAAACTCGGGCCTCGGCTTCGTCTTCTGGGGCGGGTGGGAGTATCAGCATCCACTGGGCGAGCGCCTGCGCCTGCGCCTGGGGACGGACATCTCGCGCAGGGAATACGAGGAGAGTCGCTTCGATCAAATGACGATCTCCCTCCACGCCGGGCCGCGCTGGTGGATCAGCCCCAACACCGAGATGAGCCTGCTCGCCAGCGCGCGCCAGCGCCGAAGCGGCGGCTTCGTTCACAGCCACGAGGCCGGCGCGCGCTTCGAACTCGAACACCGCCTCACGCGCCGCATCCGCCTGAGCGGGCGCGCCTCCATACACGAGCGCGACTACGAGCGCGACAAGCATTTCGACGGCTCGCAGCTCGATCTCGCGCTGGTGGGTTCGTGGGTGCTCACGCCGACGCTCCAGATCCGGGGCGGGTTCGGCTACGCGGCCGAGAATCCCCAATCTCGCACCTGGCGCAACCGCAGCCGGTGGGGACGCCTGGGCGCCTCGATCGCTCTTCCCTTCGGTTTCACCGTGGGAGGGAACGCGGAGCTTCGCTCGACGGACTACCAGGGCAACTGGTTTCCATTTGTCCCCGACAACTCGTCGCGCGAGGACGATGTCCGCATATTCAGCGTCTCCATCTTCAACCGGGCTTTCACGACCTTCGGCTTCAGCCCCCAGCTCATCGTGGTGAACGAGGAGCGCGAGTCCAACGCCCAGCTCTACGACTACAAGCGCACCCGCGCCGAACTGCGCTTCGTGCGGCAGTTCTAGGCCAGGCTTTCCCGGGGAGGGGAAGGCTCGGCGGTGCTCATCGCTCGAAATTGACTCGTAGTGACAGGCCCGCCTCGGGGCTGTCCCAAAGGCCCGCGTGCCTGTCCGGAGTTTGTCTGTTCGTTCGGTGTACATCCTTCGGGATGATGAGCAAAGACGAAAATGCAGGTGAACACTGGGGGCAGCCCCTGTGAAACACCAGCCGCCCGTGTTTCTTGTTGTAGGGGCCGAATATGGGGTTGTTGAAAAACCTCTCTCCGCCTCATCCTGAGTAGCGGCGGAGCCGCGTATCGAAGGTTTGACCCGACCGGGGAGGAAGGGTCAAACGGGCGCCCGGCGCGAGACGTTCGACTCCCCACACCCTTCGATACAAACGCTCCTTTCTCAGTCGTGTTTGACCTTCGGCGGCTACTCAGGGTGAGGAAAGAAGCGTTGACGGCTTGCGGGGGGTCGCAGGCGGGACTTTCTCAACCACCCCGTATGCGACCCCAGCAAATCAGAATTTCTCCCTCATCGGTCGGTAACCCCCTCCCGCACTGATCGGGTCAGACTCACGGCTTGTGAACGCCGCAGCCGAAGATGTACCCCTTGTGGAGGATGACCCATGAGGATTTGGACACGACCTGGCCCGTAAGGGGGTCTTTCCACCTGTAATCCACCCATGCGCCCTCGGGTTTCGCCTTCTCCAGAAAGGCGCGCCCGATATTGAGGCCGCCCGGGTCGATGAGCGTGGTGGCGTTCGTGCCGATGAGTGAACGGTCCACGGCGTGGGCGACGATGCGCGCACCCTCCTCCGCCTTTCCCACGAAGATGTAGAGGTCGGCGTGGTTGAATTCCGTGCCCGGGTGGTTCGTGAAGCGATCGAAAGCCGCCTCCATGCCCACCTCCTCGAACAGGGCGACGGCTTTCGCCACCATGGCTTGGGCCTGGGCGGGCGTGCCGCGCTTTTGCTTGTGTTTATTGGCGAAAGCGGGCGCGGCGAGGAGCAGTACAGAGACGATGAGCGCGATTTTTACGGTGATGTTGTTTTTCATTGATTGAGTCCTCTGTTGGTTTCGCCTTCCGGCTCCTGAGCGTGGAGGAAAATAGAAAGGTTTTGGGAATCTGTCAATTCAGGGGTGTTTTGTGGGCGTGGCCGGGGTTGACCCGTAGTGGGCCGCTCTTGTGAACGGCCCACGATCGCGAACGGTCCCTGCTCTGGATTCCGGCAACCTCTCCCGCTTTGGGGTTGTTGAAAGAGTTCCCCAATGCGGTTGCTGATCCCCCCCAATCGAGAGTGTTCACCGTCATTCCGGCGAAAGCCGGAATCCATTTTTACGCCTTTTGCCTTTCGTCAGGGTTCCCGCGCATCGTCGGGGAATGAAACGCCGCCGTGTATTCACCCGCACCCGCAAATGGATTCCGGCTTTCGCCGGAATGACGATCAAAAGCGAGGAGCAAAACCACCTCCCCGCATTGGGCGGCACTCTTCGGGACATCATTTCCTCTTCCCGGACTTTTTCAACAACCCTAAGACGGGAGGGTTTGATTCCGTTTGTTTCGTCTGGCCGGTTTGCCTTATCATCGTCAGAGGAGAGCGCATTGCGATGAGGACAAGAAAATGAATTCGCAAGTTTCCATCCCCAAAGAGCGGCTCGCCGCGTTTTGCCGCGCGCATGGCGTGAAGCGGTTCGCCATTTTCGGCTCGGCGCTGCGCGAGGATTTCGGACCCGGGAGCGACGTCGACGTGCTCGTCGAGTTCGAACCGGGCCGTACGCCGGGGCTGCTGGGCGTGGCCGGCATGGAGCAGGAATTGTCGGACCTGTTCGGCGGACGGAAGGTGGACTTGCGGACACCTGAGGATTTGAGCCGCTATTTTCGGCAGGATGTTCTCGACGCAGCGGAAGTCCAGTATGCGCAGGGAGGATGAAATTCGTCTGCGGCACATGATGGACGCTGCGCAAGAAGCGGTGTCGTTTGCGCGTGGCCGAACGCGAGACGATTTGAACACGGATCGCCAGTTGGTCTTGTCGTTGATGATGGATATCGCCATTCTGGGAGAGGCCGCGACCCGCATATCCGAAGCCGCCCGCGAGCAATTGCCCGCCATTCCGTGGGATAAAATCATCAGCATGCGCAATCGGCTCATTCATGCGTATTTCGACGTAAACCTTGATATCGTGTGGCGGACAGTGCAGGAAGACTTGCCGGGATTGATCGCCCTCCTCGAGCCGCTCGTCCCGCCGGAGACGGCTTAGGGAGCGACAGCGCGCCATACACAACCGGGAGGAAATGGATGTCCAAGACGGCTGTTGGTTTCGTGGGCCTGGGCCTGATGGGAAAGCCCATGGCGCGGCGGTTTCTGGCGGCGGGGTACCCGCTGGCGGTATCGAGCCGCAGCCGCCCGCCGGTGGATGAGATCGCGGCGGAGGGCGCGAGGGCGTGCGATTCGCCCGCCGATGTGGCGGCGCACTCGGAAGTGGTCTTCACCATGCTGCCCGACGCCCCGAACCTGAAAGACGTGGTGTTCGCCGAAAACGGCCTCCTGGGCGCCATGAAGCCGGGCAGCGTGCTCGTGGACTGCACGAGCAACGACCCGGCCTTCTCCGCCGAGGTCGCCGAAGCCCTGTCCGGGGAGGGCGTCGGGATGCTCGACGCGCCGGTATCGGGCGCGCCCGAGGGAGCGGCCGGGGGGGCGCTCGCCATCATGGCCGGCGGCCCCAGGGACGTCTTCGCGCGGTGCAAGCCCCTGCTCGACGTGCTGGGCGCGAAGGTGGTCCACGTGGGCGAGGCGGCGGGTTCGGGGTGCATCGCCAAGCTCGCGAACCAGATTCTCGTCGCCGTGACGTTTCTGGGCGTGGGCGAGGCGCTCGTGTTCGGGGCCAAGGCCGGCCTCGACCCCGCGGCGCTCGTGGACGTCATGGGGGCGGGACTCGCGCGCTGCGGCGGGCTGGAGGTCAAGGCGCCGAAAATCCTCTCGGGCGATTTCTCTCCCGGCGGGAAGATAACGAGCCACGTGAAGGATTTGCGATACGCGCTCGATCAGGCGCGCGAGCGCGAGGTGGCGCTTCCGGGCGCATCGCTGGTCGCGCAGATTTTCAACTCCCTGGTGGCGAACGGGGAGGGGGAACTCGACCACATCGCCATCGTCAAGGTGCTCGAGCGCATGGCGGGCGTGGAAGCGCGGGCGCTTTAATATGGCCTCCGAAACCGGCCTTATGAAATCTTCGCGGGGAATCTGCGCTTCGCCTGAATGATGAGGTTATTTCGATATGGTTTGCGCGGAAACCTGTGATGGGAATCCGTATGGCCGGGAACGACGGGCTGTTTTCATAATGCCCTTGAAAGTTTGTCTGAAACGCATACCAACGCCGCACAACCGAGCATGGTGAACGTGACGAGGAGAAGCCGTTGAAGCACGAACCCGTTTTGGCGAAATTGAACGAACTCAGAAAAGACGCGCAGGGCGAGGGCGGCGTCGAGGAGAAGGCGCTCTATCACATGTTCTGTTTCATCTCCTACGAGGTGGGCCCGTTCGCGGACTTCGTGGAGGCGGACAAGGCGCCCGCCGAGAAAAAAGACGCCGCCGCAGGCCCCCGGGCCGAGGAATATCTCGACGTCCTCACCGGGCTCAGGGACGAGGTGGACGACGACCCAGACGACATGGAGTTCATCGCCCTCGGTTACGCCGTGGCCTTCATCTCGCGGATCAGCGGAGATTTCCAGGCCTATCTCGACGAGGCGGGGGAGGGGTGATGAACAAGTTTGAGAGTAAGGCGCCGCGCCCAAGTTTCGACGCCGCTAAGGAATACATGGCGGCGAAGCGTAAATCCTTCCTGGAGATGTCTCTAAAACTCCGGGAGAGGACGAAAGGCCGCGTGCGGATACCCTCGGAAGTCCTCATCCGTGAAGATCGCGATAGCGGCTATCGGAATATCTGATGCGTTTCGTGGTGGGTGCATTGCAACTATCCCCCCGTGGCATCAGTTTTCACCTGTAGTGACAGCCCCTCCTCGGGGCTGTCCCACAGGTCGCGACCTGTCCCTGCTTCTGCTGCCTCCCCGCCTGGCAATCCCTCGCTCCCCGGAGCTGTTGAAAAAGTCCCGATTTCGTGATTCGGCGCATGTAACCGACCGGGGAGGGAGAAGAATTACTCTCCCCCCTTGCAGAGCGCCCAACAACCACTCCCCCTTGAGGGTTCTTGGCGTCCGACGAGAGAGCAATTCACTCCCCCCTTGAGGGGGAGTCGGTGAGGTGAGGGGGCTTTTCCCCCGAAACCGAACCGGTGGGGGGAGTTTTTCTATGGCATGTCCCCCCACCGAATCGGCCTTCGCCCAAGGGCTCGGCCTCTTCGACTCCCCCTCAAGGGGG
>CAYTSP010000158.1:0-9862 GCA_964440505.1 uncultured Nitrospinaceae bacterium | reverse complement strand
GGGTAGGGGGGGTTGGTTTTTCAGTCAAGAGGGGCGTCCCTTCTACCCCTTAAAAAGGAGCTTTTCCAACAACGCCGCTTCAGAGCCTCAGCGGCGTCTCCCCCGTCCGGGCGACGCCTTTCCCCTCTTTTTGCGCCGTGGGCTTGAGGGTTTCTTTCTCTCGGGGCGTCGGCGGTCGGTGAGACTCGCGCGGCGCGACTGCGCCGCATCGCCGACCAACTCTCTCGTACCGCCCGCCATCAGCTGGAACGTGACGCGCCGCGACGCCAGATCCACGCCCTCCACCCGCACGGTGACGGAATCGCCCAGGCGGAACCGCCGGCCCGTCCTGCGGCCCAGCACCGCGTGTTCCTCGGGAATGAAGGCGTAATAGTCATCCGTCATGAATTCGAGGGGGACCATGCCTTCGACGAAAACATCCTCCAGTTCCACGAAAATCCCGAAATTCGCGACGCCCGAAACGTGGCCGCGAAAGCGCTCGCCCACTTTATCGCGCATGAAGAGCGCCTTCATGAAATCGACCATCTCGCGCGAGGCGGCCTCCGCCGTCCGATCTCTTTCTGAAATATCGCCGCAAAGGGCGGCGAGCGGCTTCGCTTGCGGCTTTCCGCCGTCGCCGCGCATGAGCCGCGCGAGCCTTCTGTGGACGCACAGGTCCGCATACCGGCGTATGGGCGAGGTGAAATGCGTGTAGCGCTCGAAGCCCAGGCCGAAGTGAAGGGCGGGAGCCGCCTCATAACGCGCGAGCTTCATACTTCTCAAGGCGGCGAGGTTTACATAACGCTCCACGTCCGATCCGCGCACGGCCTCGAAAACCTCCTGAAACCCGCCCGGACGCTTGAGCGTTTCCATACGCGGGGCTTTCAGGCCCACTTTCGAGAGAATCGCCCTCAGGCCCTCCAGATTCTCCTCCGCCGGCGCCTCGTGGACGCGGAACACCGAAGCGCCGCCCGCCTCGGCGAGGTATTCCGCCACCGCCCGGTTCGCCGCCAGCATACACTCCTCGATGAGGCGGTGCGCGGAGGTTCTCGGCGCGCGAGCGATGCCCACGGGCATTCCATCCCCATCGAGCAGCACCTGCGCTTCGGGCAAATCGAAGTCGAGGCTCCCCCTACGCATGCGCTCAGCAAAGAGCTTGTCCGCAAGAGCGGATAGTTGCCTGAGCGGTTCTTCCAGCGCGCGGGCGCGTTCGAACTCTTCTTTTTGCGGAATCTCCCCGCCCTCCAGAACGGCCGCAGCACCGCGGTAGGTCAAAGAGGCGCGCGAGCGAATCCGGGCAAACGTGAGCCGCATCGCCGTCTGGTTTCCGTAGCGGTCGAAATCGATGAAGACGCTCAGGGTCCGGCGAACGGCCCCCTCGCGCAGGGAACACACCTCGCCCGTCAAGCGGGGCGGCAGCATCGGCACCGCCCGGTCCGGCAGATAGACGCTCGTCCCCCGGTCTCGGGCTTCCTTGTCGATCGCGCCGCCGCCTTTCACGTAATGGCCCACGTCGGCGATGTGCACGCCGAGGCGGCGGCCATTTCTGATCTTTTCAATCGAAACCGCATCGTCGCGGTCGCGCGCGTCGAAAGGATCGATCGTGAATGCGCAAAGACCCCTCAAATCCTCCACGCCCTCCGGGAAAGGATCGTCCTCCCCCGGCGGGGAGAGCCTTTTTTCTTCCTCCAGAACTTTTGGGGGGAATTCCTCGCGTATTCCGTGCTTGGCGAGCACCATCCGCCCCTCGGCGGCGGGGTCTTCGGGATAGCCGAACGACCTCAGGATGCGCCCTCTGGCGGGCTCTTTCTGGGCCGGATAGCGGGTGATCTCGATTTCCACCCATTCGCCGCGCCTCGCACCTTCCCGGCTCCCCGCGCCCAGCACCACCAAGTGCGGTATGCGCTCTCCCTGGGGCTCCACCCACGCGCTCCGGCCTTCCACGCAGAGCCTGCCCACCAGGGTTTCGTGCGCGCGCTCCACCACGTCGAGCACGCTACCCTCCCGCCTCCCGTCGGGATGGACCTTCTCCACCCGGGCGGAGACTGTGTCGCCGTCCATCGCGCCGCGCGTTCGCGTTTTCTTGATCATGATGTCGGTGGCTTTTCCCTCGGCCTGATTCGGCGCGACGAACCCGTAGCCCTGCGCGTGTCCCCGGAATCGCCCCTGATAGATGGAGAGAGAACCCGGCGCGGAATATCGCCCGCGAACGCGAACGAGCGCACCCTCTTCCGCCATGGTGCGCAGGCGCTTCCTGAGCGCGGGCCGCGCGGCAGGCGATACTTCCAGCAGGCGCACGAGTTCGCGTACGGCCATCGGCCTGTCCTCTTTCGCGATCAGGTCGAGTATCTTCTTGTCGCCTGGAATCTTGTCCGGTTTTCGCCTCACAAGCGATTCATCTCATTCCATTTCCTGCGAGGAAACCTGGTGGCATTCCACTATCTCGCCCTCGGCGAGCTGAACGCAGGTCAGGCGCCCGCCCATTACGGCGCCCGTGTCGATTCCCAGGTAAAAGGGGAGTTCGTTCTTTATCTCCCACCCCGGCGTGTGCCCGAAGACGACGGGCTCGCCGAAATCGTATGCCGCATGGAAAAACTCCTCCCGTATCCAGACCATGTCCATCGGGTCCTGACGGTCGATGGGAACGCCCGGCCTCAGGCCCGCATGCACGAAGATGAACCCGCGGCTCGTATGAATCCACTCGAGGGCATTATAGAATTTCAGATGCTCAGGCGGGAGGTGAACGTCGCCGCTCGGATCACGGTAGTTCTCCAGCGTCGCGTCGCCGCCGTTCATCAGATAGACGCCCGGGTAATAGCTCCCGCCGCCTGCGAGGTAATCGAGCAGCATGTCCTCATGGTTGCCGCGCAGGAACACGGCCCTGGGGTATTCGCGCCTGAAGCGGAGCAGCAAATCGACCACGGCTTTCGAATCGCGCCCCCGGTCGATGTAATCGCCCAGAAAGACGATCTCATCGTCTTCTTCAAAGGGCACGCGCTCCACCAGGGCTTCCAGCATATGAATCTGGCCGTGGATGTCGCCGACCGCGTAGAGGTTTGACATACAGAAAGTGCGCCTCCGCTACTTCAGCTCGCCCCAGTTCCCGCCCGTGCTCACGTCCACATCGAGCGGAACGTGCAGGGGCAACGCGCCGCGCATCTCCTCCGCGACGAGGGCCGCTACGGCTTCGATTTCCGCGGGCGGTATCTCGAACAGGAGCTCATCGTGCACCTGCACGAGCATGCGCGCTTCCCGCTCCTCCCGCTTCAGGCGGTCGGCGATGGCTATCATCGCGAGCTTGATGATATCGGCAGCGCTTCCCTGGATGACGGAGTTCACCGCCGTTCGCTCGGCGGCGTTTTTCGCGTTGCGGTTCCGGCTGTTGAGATCGGGTAGATACCTGCGCCGGCCCATGATGGTGGAGACGTAGCCGCTCGCGCGGCCTCCCTCGATGGTCTCATCCACGAAGGCGGGCACGGCGGCGAAACGCTCGAAATAGGTATCGATGAACGAGCGGGCTTCTGACTGGGGGATGCCGATGGTCTGGGAGAGGCCGAAAGCCCCCTGCCCGTAAATGATGCCGAAGTTCACCGCCTTGGCGACGCGGCGCATCTCCGAATCCACTCCGTCGAGCGTCACGCCGTAGACGGCCGAGGCGGTGGTGGCGTGAATGTCCTCCCCCTTGCCGAAGGCGTCGACCAAAGCCGGGTCGTTCGTGAAATGCGCGAGGACCCGCAGTTCGATCTGGCTGTAATCCGCAGAGAGGAGCTTCCAGCCCTCCTCGGGCAGGAATGCCCGGCGGATCTGGCGGCCCAGATCCGTGCGGATGGGGATGTTCTGCAGATTGGGGTCCGAACCGCTCAGGCGGCCCGTGGCGGCGACCGTCTGGTTGAAGCGGGCGTGGATGCGGCCCGTCCGGGCGTTCACCAGTTCGGGCAGGGTATCCACATAGGTGCTCTTGAGTTTGGAGAGCTGTCTGAAACTCAGGATTTCCTGCGGAAGAGGATGCTGAGGCGCCAGTCTCTCCAGCGTGTCGATGTCGGTGGAGGGTCCCGTTTTCGTTCTCTTGATCACGGGCAGGTTCAGCTTTTCGAACAGGATGACGCGCAACTGCTGGGTGGAGTTGATGTTGAACGTCTCCCCCGCCAGTTCGTGGATGTAGCCGCGCATCTGCTCGAGGCGCGCTTCGAGTTCCTTGCCCATGTTCTGCAGAAATTCCCTGTCCAGCCGGATGCCCGCGCGCTCCATGTCGAGCAGGACGCGCAGGAGGGGAATTTCCATCTCCTCGAACAGGTTCACCAACCCGTCATGTTCCAGCTGCGGGGCCATCTCGGCGGCCAGGCGGAACGTGATGTCCGCATCCTGGCAGGCGTAGGGAGCCGCCGCCTCGACGGGCACGTGGGAGAAGGGGATCTCCTTGGCGCCCTTGCCGCACAGATCGGCGTACTTGATGGTCGTCACCCCGAAATACTCCTGCGCCAGATGGTCCATCCCGTGGCTCCTGCGGCTCGAAAGCAGGAGGTAGGAGGCCAGCATGGTGTCGAACAAGGGGCCGCAAACCTCGTGGCCGGCCTCTTTGAGCACCGCGATGTCGTATTTGATGTTCTGGCCGATTTTCTCAACGTCGGCCGATTCCAGGAGCGGCGAGACTTCAGCGAGCACGTCTTCGAGCGGAATCTGGGGACCCGCATCCATCATCTCGTGCCCCACCGGGACGTAGAACGCGCGGCCCGGGGCGGCGGAGAAGCTGAAGCCCACGATCTGCGCCTTCATGGGATCGAGCGAGGTGGTCTCCAGGTC
The DNA here is from genome assembly GCA_964440505.1 of uncultured Nitrospinaceae bacterium. Classification (GTDB taxonomy): domain Bacteria; phylum UBA8248; class UBA8248; order UBA8248; family UBA8248; genus Bin107. The sequence goes on along the minus strand of CAYTSP010000158.1, from coordinate 5,083 downwards.
GAACGCGAAGCGCCCCGCCTTTTCGAGTTCCGCGAGCATCGACTTGAGATCATCGGTTGTGCGGACGATGTGGTAGTCGCGCTCCTCCTCTTCGGCTGATGGGGCCTCCTCGGGCGCGGCCTCTTCGGCGTCTTCCGCGCTGTAGCCGGGGAGTTGTTCGATGATGTTCTTGAATTCGAGTTCTTCGACGAAGAGTTTCCTGCCCGCCTCGATGTCGGCGTCTCCCAGACGGCAGGATTCCAGGTCTCCCTCGAGAACGAGGTCGCGCTTGATGGTGCAAAGCTCGCGCGAGAGGCGCGCCATATCGACGTTTTCCTCGATGTTCTCCCGCTGTTTGGGACGTTTTATCTGCTCGGTGGACGCGAGCACCTCCTCGAGTCCGCCGAACTGCTGGATCAAGGCGACGGCGGTTTTCTCCCCGATGCCCGGCACGCCCGGAATGTTGTCCGTCGAATCGCCCATAAGCGCCTGGATGTCCACGAATTTCTCTGGCGGCACGCCCCATTTGGCTTCGATCTCCGCCGGCCCCATCTCCTCGTCCTTCATCGGGTCCCAGATGCGCACGTTCTCTGAGACAAGCTGGGCGAAATCCTTATCCGCCGTCACCAGAACGACCTCGAAGTCCTCCGCTTCGGCGCGTGCGGCCAGCGTGCCGATGATGTCGTCCGCCTCGGCTCCAATCTGTACGAGAAGCGGAACCCGCAACACCTCGACCACGCGGTGCATATAGGGGATTTGCTCGACCAGGTCTTCGGGCGCCGCGTCACGGTTTCCCTTGTAGGCGGGGTATAGTTCGTGGCGGAACGTGGGTTCGGGGCGGTCGAAGGCGATGGCGACGTACTCGGGCGCGCGCTCGCGGATGACTTTCAGGAGCATTCGGGCGAAGGCCAGCGTGCCGCCCGTGGGCACACCCTTCGAGTTCGAAAGACGCTGGCGCATCGTGCCGTAATAGGCCCGGAACATGTAGCCAGAGCCGTCGATGAGATAGATTCGTTTTTTGTCTTCGCTCATCACTCGACGCATGAAAGAGGATCAGGGGCGGCTCGGCCCCAAGTTTGCACGGAAGCGATTTTCCCGCAACCCGCAATGGAGAACGACTTGATGTCCTTTGCGGTCAGCTTGTACCAGCGTACTGATCTCGTGAAACGACGGGACGAAAAAACTGTTTATGAATCAACGAAAGGCCAACGTCCAAGGTTTGAAGTGGCTGCATGCCTGCCGAGAAGTGCTGATAGCATTGAACGAGCTCGCTAGCTTCTACCGCATTCGTGTGCGGCGCGAACACGTAGTTCGAAGCCATAATGACGGTTCGCCGATTAAATTCGGAGACTTCCTCAGGTTTTGCATACACAGATTCCGGGTTGGCGGGCTTCCAGTCGAGCCGAATGAGGGTGTTGTGAGACAACGGCAGCGAGATCTCCACATCTGACTCGGTCAGAGCAACACCTTCGGAACGAGTGAGCTTTGCCGACGGGCTATAGACCGCCACGGGCTGGTCCCCTGTCAGGAAGAACTCGCCCTCCGGCGCGCGAATTACGCTAGGCGTCATTGACAGAAGAAGCCGAAGGATTTTGCCATCCGCCGCGAGCTTGAACATATGCTTTAGGCATATCCAATTTGAAATCTCGATGTCGAGCTTGTCCATTCTGGGGACGTCTTCCAAGCCGAGAGGTGGTCGGGGGAATTTTTCAAATCGTTCCAAAATAACGGTGCCGGATCGTACAAATTGACGGTGGTTCTCTTCAATTATCGCCTTCACGGCTGGGATCCGCACCCGGAGCATAGAAACAAGTTCAACAAGGCGTGCTTTATCCGTAAGGTCCTCGATTCCACGTTCAAGAACGCGGCGTGTTGCCTTCGCCAATTCACCTTCAACGGAACTCAGGGAGCGTTCGAGTTCATAGGGATCATCGAAATCATCAGCGTCTAGTCGATGATAATCCCGGATTGTAGCGAGATCATTTATCGCACAAATCGCTGTGTGCCCAGTAGCCTTGTCGATCTGCATCAAATTGCGATCATTCGACGAGAATTCCTTAAGGTAAAACTTCGGGAGATAATGGTGCTTGCGAGGAGTGTTCATAATACTTAAGTCGCCTGTTTGGTTCGCGCTATTCAGTGTGGACTGTCATTTGCGATGAAGCGGCAAGATTCATTGCTGAACCGTCGCTCAGATAGATTCGTTTTTTATCTTCGCTCATCACTCGACGCATGAAAGAGGATCAGGGGCGGCTCGGCCCCAAGTTTGCACGGAAGCGATTTTCCCGCAACCCGCAGCGGCGACTCCCTTTTCGCCCCGGCTCGCGGGTCCCTGCGGGCAGCCCGTCCGGCAACGGGTGGGGCTCGATGAGTGCGGACTCCCACAGGTTTCAGGCATGGAGGGGAGCTGATTATTTCAAGGCGCAAGGGTTTCCGGAAGAAAACAGCCGCTTCGCCGGCTATCCGATGACCTCGTCCCCCGTAATGGCCGCCTCACCATAAACTTCAGGGTTAAAGACATCATACGGCCGCTTTCCGGCAATGAAGCGCTCGATATTCATCACCGTACGCAAGGCCATCTCCTCACGCGTCTCGCGGCCCGCGCTGCCCATGTGCGGGGTAAGAACGACGTTGGGCAGATCCTTAAGCCCCGCTATGGGTCCCGGATTGGGCTCGGGCACCTCGGTCTGATAGACGTCCAGCCCGGCGCCCCGGATTCGCCTTTCTCTCAGGGCTTTCTCAAGCGCCGCCTCGTCCAGAACGAGGCCGCGCGAAGTGTTGATCAGAATGGCGCTCGGCTTCATGAGAGAGATGAGGTGTTCATCGATGAGACCCACGGTGTCTTTGGTGAGCGCCGGGGTCAATGCGATGAAATCCGCTTCGGTAAACAAATCGTCAAGGGTGCGGAATTCGGCGGAACCGAGAACAAACTCCTCCGCCGGGCTCAGCGGGGTGCGTTTGTTGTAGATAATGCGCATATCGCAAGCGACGGCCTTGCGCGCGAGCAACTGCCCGATTCGGCCCATCCCGACGATCCCGAGCGTCTTGCCGAAGAGGCGCGTGCCCAGGAAAGCCATCGACTGATTCTGCCGCCAGCGATCCTCTCTGAGGAATGTATCCGCTTCCGGCAACCGCCAGGCCGTCGCCATCAAAAGAGCGAAAGTGAATTCCGCGGTTGTTTTCTGGGTCATGCTTTTTTGCCCCGAGACCGGAACGTTGCGGCGCGTCGCCGCGGCAAAATCAATGAACTTCGCCGACCCGTGCATGACGGACACGAACTGCAACTCTTTCGCCGCTTCGAACACCCGCTCGTTGAAGGGGATCTCCCCGATGCCGAACAGTATGTGTTTGTCGCGCACGGCTTCCAGCAGCTCGGCTTCTGGAATCATGCGGTCGACATGCGGATACGTGGTCACTTCGCCCAGTGTGTCGAGTTTCGCGGCAGCGACCTCCGGAATCGGTTGAGGCACGAAAATTCTTGTCATGATTTCCCTTTCCGTGATTGGGGTCCCCTGGAAAAAATGAAATACAGGAAGCAGATTGGCCGCATTCGCGGGCGCGCCAGTCATCCTCGATCCTGAGCCGGTCTTCGGCTCTCGGCCAATCGGCTTCGCGGCAGAAGAGAATGAAGGGCGGTTTATCCACTCCCGCACGCTCTTTCCTGGACTCTACGACGACGGCCTGTATGGATACAATGTACACGTTATCCACCCGGCTCGCGAACCGTCCTGTTCCGGGCGGGGAGGGATGACTCCCCGTTCCGCATTTACCGGCATCGGGCAGGATCGGGAGTGTGGTGCGATTCCCTCGCCACCAGCAAGAATTCCGCAGCGAACCGGATTCCTGAAAATTTCAATACATGAAAAAGGTAAAACGTAAAGATAAAACCCGACTTCGATTCGGAAGCATTCTTTTAATTCATCGATATGTCGAGAATGAAACTATTTCCACATCTTTTCACCGGGCCATCCCGCCCCATGCCGGATGAGCAAGAATCCCCTCCTTCCCCTCTCTCCCGCATCTTTGCTATCCTGAGTGCGAAAGAGTCGGTTCCAACAACGAAAGTCCACTGGCAAGGAGGTGTCATCCATGTCCGCAGGATGCTGCGACGATTCTGGACGCATCAAAAGCGCCGTCCGGGAGCTATATGCGAAAGTCGCCGCCGGCGAGGTTTCCTGTTGCGGGGAGGCGGACGCCGAGATGCCTATGGGCGCCGATAACGTCCAAAGCATCGGCTATGCGAAAGATGCCGTGGAGGAGCTTCCCCCGGACGTTCTGAGCGCCAATGCGGGGTGCGGAACCCCGATTCTGGACGCAGAGCCCAAGCCGGGCGAGACGGTGCTGGATTTGGGCTCGGGCGCGGGGCTGGACTGTTTTCTCGCCGCGAAGGAGGTGGGGCCTCGCGGGAGCGTCATCGGCCTCGACATGACGGACGCCATGCTGGAAAAAGCGGAGAGAAACAGGCTAAGCATGGGCGCTCAAAACGTCTCGTTCCGAAAGGGCGAGATGGAGAACATGCCGATTGAGGATGGCTCGGTCGACGTCGTCATCAGCAACTGCGTCATCAACCTCTCGCCGGACAAGGCGGCCGTCTTCCGCGAATCGTTCCGCGTGCTGCGCCCGGGCGGGCGCTTCGTGGTTTCTGACGTCATCCGGGCGGGCGCTTATGCCGGAGACGAACCAATCGAGCCTCCCGCAGAAGCCTCCATCGCGGACTGGTGCGCTTGCATCGCGGGCGCCATCGGAGAGGATGCTTACGTCGCCGGCCTGCGGGAGGCCGGTTTCGTCGACGTGGAAATCATCAACCGCAAGCCCTACGTCACGCCCGAACTCGCAAGCGCGACCATCCGGGCCGTCAAGCCTTGAATTTTCAGCCATTGACGATGCAGAAGTCTTCAGGACCCACCGCGTAAATCCCACCCTTGCCGGGGTTGTTGAAAAAGCCCTTTTAAGGGGAAATGGCTTGCGACGCATTCGTCGCCCATGCCCGTAATACCACCCTCATCCCGAGTAGGCGCGCTCGCGCGCCGTATCGAGGGAGCGACCCTTCGATACAAACGCTCCTTCATCGGGCCTGTTGAAAAAGTCCCTGAGAGGGTAGAGG
>CAYTSP010000157.1:0-2678 GCA_964440505.1 uncultured Nitrospinaceae bacterium | reverse complement strand
TCATCGTTCCCCGCGAGCGAAAGAACGAAAAGCTGATGAAAAAGATAGATCAAATAAATAAACAAATATAAATCATATAGATGCCAGAGATATCTCAAGGAATTTCAAGGAAAGATATGGACGGGTTGGAAGGAATTCGGGTGCTGGACCTCACGCATTACGTGGCGGGGCCCTTCTGCACGCTGATGATGGGGGACGCGGGCGCGGACGTGGTGAAGCTCGAACCGCCCGAGGGCGACCGCGTGCGGAATTTCCCCTCCTCCTTCGCCGGGGAGAGCAGGCTCTTTCTGGGTCTCAACCGCAGCAAGCGCAGCCTTGCGCTCAACCTGCGAACGGAGCAGGGCCGGGCGGTCGCCAAAAGGCTCGCCGCGCAGGTGGACGTGTTCGTGGAGGGCTACCGCCCCGGCGCCATCGAGAAGTTCGGGCTCGGCGCGGACGACCTGATGCGCGAAAACCCCCGGCTCATCTATCTCTCGGTTTCCGCCTACGGGCAGGGAGGCCCTCTGCGCGAACGCCGGGGCATCGACCCCATCATCCAGACCACGGCGGGCATCCCCGCCGAGCAGGGCGGGAGCGGCGCGCCGGAGCTCGTGCAGGGCTCTTTCGTGGATTACATGACGGGCGCGCTCGCCTACGGCGCGGTGATGATGGCGCTCTACGCCCGCGAGCGCACGGGCGAGGGCCAGCGGGTCGACGCATCCCTCCTGGGCGGCGCCACGGCCATGCAGTTCGGCCGCCTCATGTGGGCGAGCGACACAGAACCCGTCTCGGAGGTGGAAGACGCCCTGAACGACCGCATCGCCCGTGTTTATGAAGTTTCGGACGGCCACATCTATCTCTACATGGACGTGGACGGTTTCTGGGAGAAATCCTCAGAGATTCTGGGCCTCCCCGAACTGCTCGAAGAAGAGGCCTGGCGGACTTTCCGGGGAAGGCACGATGCGCGCGGGGTCATCATCCCCCTCGTACAGGCGGTGTTGCGCACGGCGCCGGGCGAGGAATGGGTGCGCAGGTTCGAGGGCGAGGGTGTGCCCTGCGCGCGCGTGAGAAAGCCTACGGACCTTTATGAAGACCCCCAGATGAAAGCGATGGGGTATCTCGCCCGGGCGGAGCATCCCGAATACGGGGTCTTGCAGCTCGGGGGCGTGCCCGTGAAGTTCGACAAGACGCCCTCTTCCGTGCGGAGGCCGCCGCCGGTGCTGGGCCAGCATACCGACGAGGTACTGGCGGAACTCGGTTTCTCGGGAGAGGAGATAGCCGCTTTCAGGAGGGAGGACGTCGTCCGCTAGCGGATTTGATGTTTTTCGTCTCGTGCCGTTGACCGTTGGGGGACGGCCCGCTTAGCATTCCGCCGGAATCCGGAACAGAAAATTTCTCGGCGAAAATTTTTTGCCATTTTAATCAAACGTGGAGAGGAAAATGATTCGCAAACTACGCACCGAAAGAGACAACCAGCAGTGGATGCTCGACCTGGCCCTGAACATGAGGGGCCGCGTCCAGAACTTCGAGCGCGATTACCTCGAAGTCCCCCAGGGCAAGCGCGCCCACAACTACCAGATGCTGCCCAAGGTCTGGCGCGAGTCCGCGGAATTTCACGAAAAACTCGGCAAGAAGGCCCAGCGAGAAGGCTTCGACGCCACGGCCACCGAGCACTACGACCACGCCATCGAGGCCTACCGCATGGCGCAGCACCCGATCTTCTTTGACGACAACCCGGTGAAGATTTATCTGTGCAACAAGCTGAAGGAAATGGTGGACAGGCGCTCGGAAACGGCTTCCTACCCCATCGAGCGCGTCGAGGTGCCCTTCGACGACGGCAAGACGATCTCCTGCCTCCTGCACCTGCTGCCCGACCGCAGGAAAGCGCCCTGCATCATCTACGTTCCGGGCATGGACCAGAGCAAGGAGGTCTTCCCCCACGCGCGGCACAACGTGGCGGCGGACAGGGGCTTTCACGTCCTGGCGATGGACGGGCCGGGGCAGGGCAACTCCAACATCCAGAAGATCCGCGCCGTGGGCGACAACTACGAGCGCGCGGGCGCGGCGGTGATGGACTACCTCCTGGGGCGCGAGGAAGTCGAGCCCACCAAGATCGGCATCTACGGCATCAGCATGGGGAGCTTCTGGTCGCTCCGCCTGGCGAGCTACGACCACCGGGCGGCGGCGGTGGCGAGCGCGGTGGCGTGCTTCAACCCGAACAACACCATCTTCACGCAGTCCTCGCCGCGCTTCAAGCAGGTGTTCATGTACATGGCGGGCATGGACGATGAGGACGCGTTCGACGAGATGGCGCGCAACATGACCGTCAAGGGCTACATGGACAAGGTTCAGTGCCCCACGCTCCTGGTGACGGGCGAGTTCGACCCGCTCTGCCCGCTCGAGGACGCCATCGAGGTGTATGAAGATCTGACATGCAAGAAGGAGATGTGGGTGTTCGAGAACCAGTTCCACCCCCTGGTGAGCCTCTCGAACCTGGGCGGCGTGGACAACCACCAGTACATCCTCGACTGGCTCCACCGCGCCCTCATCGGCGAGAGCGTGAATGAGAACCGCATCGCCTACGTCAAGGAAAACGGCGACGGGCCGTTCGGCGAGTGCGAGTGGACGCCGCCCGTAAGGCCCGGCGAGGTGTATTTCTAGGGGGCGCGATGGTTTTGTAGGGACAGGCCTCCGTGCCT
>CAYTSP010000156.1:0-2935 GCA_964440505.1 uncultured Nitrospinaceae bacterium | reverse complement strand
GGGGTCAATTCCGAGCGGGGAGGGGCTGTTGAAAAAGTCCTCGGGAGCGATTTTGGGTTGCGCGCACGCTTTTGAAGTTCACTCCCCCCTTGGGTTTTAATCACTCCCCCTCAAGGGGGAGTGCGTAAAACCCAAGGGGGGAGTGAACTTCAAAAGCGTGCGCGCCACCCAAAATCGCTCCCGAGGACTTTTTCAACAGCCCCTCCCCGCTCGGAATTGACCCCGCGCCACCTTGTCATCCCTGAAATCGATGGTGTATTGTCATGGCTCCTTTCGTGGTTTCGCATGGACCCATTCGTCGGGAAACCGCATGAGTCGCGAGGGCATGGATTTGGCCGTCGATGAGTCCATTGCCTCGTTTTGGGGACGCACTTTTCCGGGGAGTCACAAAATGGCGCTTCCGCTCGACGGCGTTCGAATCGTTTCGCTGGGGGTATCCATCAGCGGGCCGGTGGGGCTGCGCCATCTGGCCGATTTCGGCGCGGAAGTCCTGAAGGTCGAAGTCCCCGGTACGGGCGACATGGTCCGTCTGTGGGACGACGCGGTCTTCGGCGAGGGGGCGGTGCACTTCTGGGTGAACCCCAACAAGAAAAGCGTGACCCTGAACCTGAAAGACGAGCGCGGCAAGAAGATTCTACGCGAGATGCTCGAAAGCGCCGACGTCTTTCTCGAGAACTTCAGCCCCGGCGCAATCGACAGGCTCGGCTTCGGGTACGAGGAAGTGAAGAAGATAAAGCCCGACATCATCTACATCCACACCTCGGGCTACGGGCAGGACGGCCCCTACCGCGACATGAAGGCGTTCGACGGCCTCATTCAGGCCGAAGCGGGCATCATGGAGATGACGGGCCCGCCCGAATCCCCCGCGAAGATGGCCCATTCCATCTGCGACGGGGTGACGGGGCTTTTCGTGGCCCTGGGCGCGATGATGGCGCTCAGGCAGCGCGATCGCACGGGCGAGGGCCAGGAGCTCGACGTTTCGATGTTCGACTGCATGGTGAGCATGCAGGGCTACTTCCACTTTCACTACTTTCTCCACGGCGCCAAGCCGAGCCGCGTGGGCGTGGGGCATCACTTCCTGGCGCCCTACGGGGCCTACCCCGCCAAGGGGGGAAAGCTCATCGGCGTCGCCTGCGGAAACGAGAACACCTGGCGGCTGTTCGCAGAAGTGCTCGGGCATCCCGAATGGGTGGAGGATCCTCGCTTCGCGACCAACGCCGACAGGCACGCGAACAAGGACGCCCTGCTCGAACAGGTGCTGCCGATCCTCGCCACGAAAGAACGCGAGGAGTGGCGGAAGATTTTCCTCGAAGCCGGCGTTCCCTGCGGGGCGGTGAACGATCTGGGCGAGGTGTGCGATCATCCCCAGACGGCCCACCGCGAGATTTTCCCCGAAGTGGCGGGCGAATACGGGAGCCTCAGGATGTGCCGCTTCCCGGTGAAGTTCAGCGAGATGACGCCCAGGCTCGAGCACCCGCCGGGCCTGAGCGCGCACACCGAAGAAGTGCTCGAGGCTCTCGGCTATTCCCCGGGCGACGTGGCGGACTTGCGCGGCGACGGTGTGATTTAATACTTGGCGAAAATTCCGGTTATTCAATTTCAGGAGGGAACATCCCTTGCATTTCCAGTTCACCGAGCTACAGACGAGTGTTCAGCGGATGATGAAAGAGTTCGTGGACCGCGAGGTCATGCCCATCGCCATGGAATACGAACTCGCCGACAAATACCCCACGCCCGTCGTGGAGAAGATGCAGGAGCTGGGCTTTTTCGGCTTCACGATACCCGAGGAATACGGCGGGAGCGGCATGGACGAGGTTTGCTACGCCATCGCCATGGAGGAGTTATCCGTGGGCTGGATGAGCGTGGCGGGCATCCTGGGCACGCACATGATGACCGCCTGGATGATCCTGAACTACGGGACGGATGAGCAGAAAAAGACCTACTTGCCGAAAATGGCCACCGGCGAGTGGCACTCGGGCATGGCGCTCACCGAGCCTGGTTCGGGTTCCGACGCCGCCGCTCTCAAGACGCGCGCGGTGCGGGAAGACGACCAGTGGGTGGTGAACGGTTCCAAGATGTTCATCTCGAACGCCGAGCACGGCACGATGTTCAGTGTGTTCGCGCGCACGGATCCGGAAAAGCCCAAGGCGAAGGGCATCTCCTGCATTCTCGTCCACAAGGGAACGCCCGGTTTTCAGGTGAGCAGGCATCTCAAGAAGATGGGTTACCGGGGCATCCGCACGAGCGAACTGGTGTTTGAGGACGCGCGCGTGCCGCTCGAAAACCTGCTTGGCGAAGAGAACGAGGGCTTTCCGATGATCATGAGCGGGCTGGAGGGCGGCCGCGTCAACGTGGCGGCGCGCAGCGTGGGCCTCGCCCGCGCGGCCTTTGAGGATTCGATGCGCTATTCCCAGCAGCGCGAGACATTCGGCAAGCCGCTGGCGGGGCATCAGCTGATCCAGGCGAAACTCGCCGAGATGGGAACGCGCATCCACGCGGCGAAGCTCATGACGTATCACGCCGCGAACCTGAAGGCCCAGGGCAAGCGGTGCGACCTCGAAGCGGGCATGGCGAAGTTCTTCGCTTCCGAGACGGCGGAGTTCTGCGCGAGCGAGGCCATTCAGGTGCACGGCGGCATGGGCTACATCCAGGAGTTGCCCGTGGAGCGCTATTTCAGGGACTCGAAGCTCCTGGTGGTGGGCGAGGGCTCGAACGAGATTCAGCGCCTGATCATCGCCAAGAGGCTTCTGGAGCACTACCCCGCGTAGAAGGGCTGTTGAAAAAGTCTTGTTTCTGTGATTCGGTGTAAGTAGCCGGCCTGAAAGGGAAGAGACATCACAATCACCTTGTAGAGCACTCAACAACCACTCCCCCCTTGAGGGGGAGTCGAAGAGGCCGAGTCCTTTGGACGAAGGCTGATTCGGTGGGGGGACAT
>CAYTSP010000155.1:0-29263 GCA_964440505.1 uncultured Nitrospinaceae bacterium | reverse complement strand
GCTTTTCAGCAGCCCCGTATGAACCGCCTCAAGCGGAAGTATAAAAACATCTCATCAGGGAGGAGAAATTCCGCCCCGGCGTGATGTTCCCGAGGCATATCTCCTCCTTCGCACCGGTGACGCCCGGCAGGTTGTTCGCCTGGCTGGTGAGCGTGCCCCACGCCAGCAAGGCGAAACAGACGGCTTCGACCGCATCGGGCGAGACGCCTCGCGCGTCGCTTCCGACGAGGGGGAGATCGCCCAGGGCGCCGCGCAGGCCGCGCATGAGGGTACTGTTGTGGACGCCGCCCCCGCCGATCACCACCTCGGAGAGCGGGGGATCCTTGGGAAGGAAATCCCGAATCGCATCCATGACGCACGAAGCGGAAAAGGCGGTGAGCGTGGCGATGGCGTCTTTTTCGCCGCCGCCGCGCGAGGTCATGCGTTCCAGGGTTTCATCGACGAACGCCATGCCGAACATCTCCCTGCCCGTAGTTTTGGGTGGTTTTCGTTTCAGGTAGGGGTGCCGGCGGAGCTCGGCCAGGGTATCGGGGCATACGCGGCCCGCCGCCGCCAGTTCGCCGTCGGTGTCGTGGGTTTTCTCCCCGTTCGTGATGCGCTGGGCGAGAGCGTCGAGCGGCATGTTCGCGGGTCCGCAATCGAAGCCGAAGATGCCCTTCTCTCCCGCAGGAGGGAGATAGGTGATGTTCGAGATGCCGCCCAGGTTCAGAAAGGCGGAGGCGGCGTTTTCCAGGCTGAAGAGAATCCGGTGCGCCCAGGGGGTCAGGGGAGCGCCCGCGCCGCCCGCGGCCACGTCGCGCGTTCTGAAATCGCTGACGCAGGTGATCCCCGTGCGCTGGGCGATGAAGGCGGGGTCGCCAATCTGGAAGGTGGAGGGGAGCAGCGGCCCGCGCTCGCCCTCCATGCCTTCGGGCAGATGGCGGATCGTCTGGCCGTGGCTGCCTATTAGGTCGATTTTTTCAAGTTCGGCGCCGGTTGGTGACGCCACTTCAAGCGCGGCCGAGGCGAACGCTTCGCCCACCTCCCGGCGCAGGGAGCATATCTCGTCCGTCCGGGCGCCCTCCTCGCCTGCTGCGAGCAGGAGACGTTCTCTTAATTCCCTCGGATAGGGAGCGGCGTGAAAGCCCAGGGTTTCGACTTGCGTCCGCTCGCCCGGATGAATCCGCACCAAGGCGGCGTCCACGCCATCGGCGGAGGTTCCCGACATCAGGCCAATGGCCAGAAGGGGACGGGGATTGCTCATGAGGGGGGCGTTCCCCCCCGTTTCGAGCGATTCGCCTCCCCGTAGATTCTCTTGTATTCGTGGTAATAGCCCAGAACCCTTTTCACGTAGTTTTTCGTTTCCTGGTAGGGAATCTCCTCGATGAAGATTTCCATCGGCTTGTTGCGTCCGGCCTTCCACCATCTCTTGACGGGTAAGCGGCCCGCGTTGTAGCTCGCTATCGCGGGAACGAGCGCGCCGTCGAACTCGCGAATGAGCGCGCCCAGATGCCTCGCGCCCAGGCGGGTGTTGATCTCCGGGTCGAACAGGTCGCCCACGGACTTGAGGCGGATTTTGTGTTTCCTCGCGAGGATGCGCCCGGTCGCGGGCATGAGCTGCATCAGCCCCCGGGCGCCGGCGGGGGAGAACGCGCGGATGTCGAAAGCGCTCTCCGCCCGGATGACGGCGTTCACCAGATAAGGGTTCGCCCCTCCGGGCTCTTTGTGTTTGACGACGAGAGGGTAGACGATTTCCCAGAACTCTCTCGGCAGGTCCTTTCCGCCCGCGCGCACCGCATCCCAGAAGGATTCGTTGATCAGGTATATGGCGCGGTGACTCTGGCCCGCGGCCGTGAAGGCGCGCGCCGCGTGATAGCGCGAATACGGCGACGGGCCGAGGCGGCGGTATTCCTTGGCGGCGAGTTCATGAAAACCCATGGAGGAGAGCAGCGCGGCCGCATCTCGAACCGGAGCGCTATCAGGCGGTGGCCGCAGCCACTTGCGGTAGCCTGCTTCTCCCGTAGGGGGCGGCTTCGGCGCGCCTGAACCTCCCCTGCGCGCGAGACGGTCGATGGCCCGCAGGGCGAGTTGTCCGTAGTAGCGGTGGCGGTGTTGCCGGGCGCAGGCGCGGTAATGGGTGAGGGCGCTCTTTCTGTCGCCTGTTCTTTCCGCCGAGAAGGCTGCCCAGTAGGTGGCGGATGAGACCAGCCAGTGTTCGGGGTAGGTGGTTTTCATCCTGGAGAATCCCTGGCGCGCCCGCCGGTAGTCTTTGGACTGGAAGCGAAGCCAGGCGAGTTGGAACAGCGCCTTGGGCGCCAGGGGGGAGCGCGGGTGACTGGAAATCACCTCCTTGTAATAGCGCGCGGACTTTTTGAAATTGCGGTCGTCCTCATATACGCGGGCGAGCAGGTAGCGTGTCTTCGCCGCCCATTTTCCTTTTTGCGTCTCCTTGAGCAGGCGATGCGCCTGTTTTTCGAAGGCGGGTTGATTCCGTTTGCGCAGGTGGTTTCTGGCCAGGAAATACCGCGCCTCCGCCCGCTGGGAGCTGCCTGCGGGGTAATGCCTGATGGCGTGCCTGAGCGCGGGGTCGGCCTGTTTCGTTTGACGCAGCGAGAAGAGCGCGAGCGCTTCGTTGAAGACGGTGCCCCTGTGATAGGGGGCCTTGGGAAACTGACGCTTCAAGTCCCGAAACCCTCTCAAAGCCTTTTCGAAGTGATAGCGCTTTCTAAGGAGTCTGGCGCGTTCATAGTAAGCCCTGGGTCCCGGTTTCTTGAGTGGCGGAGAGAGAGCGGCGCCGATTCTCAGCGAGCGCCGTAGCGCCCGGCGTGAAGCGGGGTGCTCGGGATGCCGCCGCCACAACTCCCGGAATGCGAGTGCGGCCCCCCGGTTTCGCCTCGCGGCGCGCAGCGCCTTGGCGCGCCTGAGCAGAAAATCGGGCGCCTCGAGAGTTTTCGGGAACAGGAGCAGGTAGCGCTTTGCGATCTTCGCCGCGCGCAGGGGTTGCTTCTGCTCCCGGTGGATCTGGATCAACTCCTTGTAGACGAAAGGCGGCTCGGGAACTTTTTTCCCTTTTTTGATCAACCTCTCAAGCGCGCGCCTGGCGACGGCGTTATCCTTGGCTCCTATTGCGGCTTTCGCCAAGAACAGGAGCGAGTAGTTTTCGAGCGCGGGAATCTGCTTGAGCGCTATTTGGAACGCTTTGACCGCCGGGCGAAACTGCTCGAGTTTCAAGTGGGCGTGCCCCAGCAAAAAAGAACGCCTGCCGCCCAGGAGTGTTTTCTCCCGGCGCAGCAATTGGATGAGTTCCTTGTATCGCTCCTTCGCCAGGAGTGTTTCGATCCTCGCGGGCAGGGCAGGGCGCGCGGCTTTGTTTTCGAGCGGCGGCTTCGTGGCGCGCGAGGGGCTCGGTTTGCTCGTGGACGGTGGCGGCGCTTTCGGTGCGGCCCATGCGTTCGTCGAAAGTAGAAGTATGCCGATGGTGGCGATGATGCGGGCTCGCGGTTTCATGTCTGTTTTCCGTTTGATGATTTTCATCCCCCCCGGCTATCGAATTCAGTCTGAATGGCCTGGCGCGCTCCTTCATCGAGCAGAACGTCCGCTCCCGTCATCGCCAGCGCCTTGGCGCCCGTGAGCAGGACGCGCCTGCCCTCCGACCCGGCCGATGCGTCGGCGAACTCAGGCGTATGTGCGGAAACGCCGGACGGAACCATCTGGATTTGCGGGTGAATGGTGGGCGTTTGCTGGCTCACGTTACCCACGTCGGAGGATCCCATCCGCAGGGGCGGCGGCGAGTCGGGCTCATGAACGCCGAGCCGGTTCAGGTTTTTCAGGAACAATGACGCCAGGGGCGGGTTGGCCCGCAAAGGGGCGTATATAATGGGGTTTTTCTCCGTATCGAGTTCCGCCCCGGTGGCCAGGGCCGCGCCCTCCGCGCAGGCGATGACCCGCGGTATCAACGCATCGAGTCCCTCCATCGTTTCGCTCCTCACGAAAAACCATGCGGAGGTTTTTTCGGGGATGATGTTGGGCGCCTCCCCGCCCTCGGTGATGACGCCGTGCACGCGGTCGCCCCGGGGCAATTGCTGGCGGAGCAGGGAGACGGCGCTGAACGTGGCGATGAGGGCGTCGAGCGCGTTGACGCCTTGCTCGGGCGCTGCGGAAGCGTGCGAGGCGCGTCCCCTGAAGTGAAAGCGAAGCTCCGAAAGCGCGAGAAAGTCTACGTCCACCCTGGTCTCGGCCGATGGGTGCATCATCATGGCGGCGTCCACTTCCCGGAACATGCCGGTTTGCGCCATCAGAACCTTGCCGCCTCCGCCCTCTTCTCCGGGTGTGCCGAAAACGGTGACGCCTCCGTATTCGGGGCCGAGCGCTTCTTTGAGCGCAACGCCCGCGGCAGCACTGGCGACTCCGATGATGTTGTGAGCGCAGGCGTGCCCGAGGCCGGGCAGTGCGTCGTATTCCGAAAGAAAAGATACGGATGGTTTTTTCTCATCCACGGCGGGTCTGTCCGCTCGAAACGCGGTGGGCAGATTCGCTACGCCCCGGGTGAGGGCGAACCCGTTGTTCTCCAGGTAAGCGCACAGGCGCTCGGCGGCGCGGTGTTCTTCGAGACTGGGCTCGGGGTCTGCGTGAATCGCGAGAGAGAGCGCCCACAGCGCCTCCGCCTCATCGTCGATCAGTTTCGATATGGCGGTCTTTGCCTCGTGAATATCCACTCAGGCGACGCCTCCAGGGGTGGGCGAGAGTCTCATTATCACTGGGCGCCGGAGGAGATGTCAACGATTTGTGGCGACCCGTTTGGTTTGACGGCGACCAGGAAAAGGGGGGATACTGCAGGCTCCGCCCAGGAGGAGAATCGACTTGCTCCCGTTTTTGGCCGCGGCCGCGTTGCCGGCGGGCGAATCCGCGCCGATTGCATCGCTTCAAGAAGAAATGGACATCATCACCCTCGCCACCCAATCGGGCGGCATGGTGTTTTTCGTTCTGCTGGTGCTCGTTTTTTTCTCGCTTTCTTCCTGGGCCATCATCATCTGGAAGTTTTGGGAGCTTCGGGGAGCGAGGCGGCGCTCGGCGCAGTTCGTCGATGCTTTTTGGCGCTCCAAGCGCCTCGACAGGCTGTACGCGGAACTCGCCGAGTACGAGAGCAGTCCGGTGGGCGAGGTGTTTGCCGCGGGTTATCAGGAAGCCGAACAGGTGCTGAAGACGCGCTCGCGGGAAGGAGAAGAGGATTCGAGCGTTCTCACCTCGGAAATGACGGGGGTGGAGAGCGTCGAGCGCGCGCTGAGGCGCGCAGCGAACGAACAGGTGAGCAGGCTTGAGCGCATGTTGACCTTTCTGGCCACTACGGCGAGCGCCACGCCTTTCATCGGGCTCTTCGGCACGGTGTGGGGCATCATGAATTCATTTCGCGAGATTGGCGCCAGGGGTTCCGCCGGGCTCGCCGTCGTAGCACCAGGCATCAGCGAGGCGCTCATCGCCACGGCGCTCGGGCTGCTGGCGGCCATCCCCGCCGTGATCGCCTATAATCATTACCAGGGCCGCGTGAAGGTGATCGCGGATGAAATCGAAAACTTCACGGCGGATTTCCTCAATCTGGTCGACCGCCATTTTATGCGTTTATGAGGAGCGGAGCCTCCCGTGGCTATTAAGCTGAATCGTGGTTCGAGCATCTCGGACATCAACGTCACGCCGCTCGTGGACGTGATGCTGGTGTTGCTGGTGATTTTCATGGTCACGGCGCCCCTGCTCGAGACGCAGAACCAGGCCGTGAACGTGGATTTGCCGCAGGTGCAGGCGGCGAAGTCGAACGTGGCTGAGGACGCCGTCGTCATCACGTTGGACAAAAAGCGCGACATGTATATAAATGATAATCCGCTGGTCGCCTCGGAGCTCAAGGAGAAGCTCACGGTGCTCTTCAAGGACAGGAGGCGCAAGGAAATCTTTCTCAGGGCGGATCGCGCGGTTCCCTATGGCGAAGTGGTGAAGGTCATGGCCATCATTCGCGCGGCGGGCATAGGCCGCCTCAACATGGTGACCGACCCCCTGGAATCCTCCCGGGGCGGGCGGCGCAAACGCTGAAAAGTCAGTGGTCTCATGAATAAACGACCGGAGTTCTCGCAAGATTCCAATTCTTCTGACGCGCGCTCACCCCGATCTGGCGCGAACCTTCGGGGGGAGAACGGCAAGGGGGGCGGGTTGCTCCGTGACCGCCGTTTTCTCAGGGCGCTGGCGGCTTCCGTTGTTTTGCACGCGGCGCTCTTCGTCTGGGTGAGCCTGGCGCCTTCTCAGCCGAAATACCGGTTTTTCGGAAGCGGAACGGCCGTCAGCCTGGTGGGGGCGGATGAAATTCCGGGCGGTTCGGCGCGGGGAAAATCCGGCGACCGGCCCGAGGACATGGAAGCGCCCACTCCCCGGAAGGGGCCGGACGAGGGGGCGAGGAAGATAGCGGCGCCCAGGAAAAAGCCCGCGCCCGCCAAGGTGAAGAAGAAAAAGGTCGTCAGGAAGAAAACTCAGCCTAAGGAAGTCCGGCGCATCAAGGTCGGGAAGGACAAGAAAAGCAAAAAGATTACGCGAAAAAAGAAAAAGCGCGACCCTGTGCGCGAAGCGCGCCTCAAGCGGATACGCGAGCGCCGTGCGCGCGCCAGGCGTTGGCGCAATCGTTTCAAGAAAAACGAAAAAAACGCGCCGGTTCAAAAGAAAGAACGCCCGCGTGATGATTGGAAGACCGATGATCGCCTTGCCAAGGCGGATCTCGCGCCCAAGCGCCGGGGGCCTCCCAAGGGATACGCAGGCGAAGGAGGAGGCGACGGCCAGGGCGGCGGCAGCCGCGCGGGCGGCAGCGGCGGCGTCGCGCGAACGGACGCGGAGCGATATTATGGGCTGTTGGCGGAGCGCATCCGGGGTTTCTGGACGGTGCCGCCCGGTATTGCAGATTTGAGCCGACTCAAGACCGACGTCACGATAGACGTGGACCGGCAAGGGAATTACCGCAATCTGCGGGTCGTGCGCTACAGCGGTAATCACGTTTACGATCAGGCGGCGCTGCGCGCCGTACAGCGGGCCGCCGAGCCCTCCCTGCCCAAGCCGCCCGATACGATCAAGGAAAATTGGCTTTACCTCGGTTTCCGGTTCTGCGGAATGGATTTTTGCCGTTGATGCGAGAAAAAAATCAAATCAGACCATACAGGCGGGAGGGCCGGATGCTTCGTCGAGCGGTTTTTCTCATCATCGTGATTTTTTCATGGCCTCAAGCTGCGGATGCCGCGCGCGTGTTCATCGATATCTATTCTCCCACGGCCAGAAAGATACGATTGGCTATCCCTGAGTTCCGCCCCCAGGATACCGCGCGCGACCCGCTGGGCCTCAAGATGGCGCAGGTCATCGAATCAGATCTGAAGCGCAGCGGCTTGTTCTTCATACCCGACCGCAAGGGCTATCTCGAGAATCCCATGCGCGCGGGGATCCGAAGGGACGAGCAGCGCTTCTCCGACTGGAGCAAGGTGGTCAAGGCGGAGTATCTCATCAAGGGCGGCTACACCATTTCGGGAAAAACCATCACCGCGGAAGTCTACCTGTACGACACGCTCCGCTCCGCCCAGGAACTCGGCAAGCGGTATCGCTACCCCAGGAGCGGCTGGCGTTTGCTGGCGCACAGGTTCGCCAACGCGGTGGTCGAGCGCTTCACGGGCGAGAAGGGGGTATTCGACACGCAGATCGCTTTCGTTTCGAGGCGTTCGCTCAAGGAGCGCGGAGAGATCTACATCATGGACTGGGACGGCGCCGAACTCAGGCGCGTGACGCGCAACGGCATGGGGAACAATACGCCCGCGTGGTCTCCGGACGGAAGATGGATGGCGTATTCTTCGTTCAAATCCAGTCCCCCCGGCGTGTTTCTGCTGCCCACGAACGGGGCGCGCGAATTCAAGGTGAGTTCGTCTCGGGCGCAGGCCATCGGAGGCGCTTTTTCTCCGAATTCGCGCTATTTCGCGTTTTCGGAATTCGTGGGGCGAAACTACGAGATTTTTCGCTACGATTTGCGCACCCGCGTGAAGAGGAGGCTCACGCGGAGCTTCGGGATCGACGTGTCTCCCACCTTCTCGCCGGACGGCAAGAAAATCGCCTTCACCTCGAGCCGTTCGGGGAACCCCCACATCTACGTCATGAACGTGGACGGCTCCAGCCCGAGGCGCATCACGTACAAAGGAAAATACACGAGAAAATACAATACCGAACCCGAGTGGAGCCCCCGGGGGGACAGAATCGCCCTGACGAGCCGCATCAAGAAGGGCAAGGAAATCGACATCGTCACCATGACCCCCGACGGCAGAGACGTGCGCCGCCTCACGGGCAGCCAGGGCCGCAACGAATCGCCCACCTGGTCTCCCGACGGCCGGCACATCGCCTTTTCCTCCGATCGGGCCGGCCGGAAATATGTATACGTGATGACCTCCGCAGGCACGCAACTCAAGCGCCTTCAGCCCGGACAGGAGCCCGCCTGGTCGCCCACCTCGAGATGAAATTTTGGAGATGAAATTTTGAAAATCGGGAAATATCTCTCGAAAAATCAGGAAATGGGCTTGCTCATCGCGCATTCCCCCTTTATACTTCGCCTGCATATGTCTGTGGATGAATGAAGAGGGGAAGAGTTTCCGCTCCGTGGTCTATCACGCTTCTCACTCTGAACACATACGAACTAGAGACTCCGAGGGGGATGTCTGCATGTTGTTATCGGGCCGTGTTAAATCTTCTCAATCCTTGTTGATGGCTGCGATGCTCATATTCGCTGTAGGTTGCGTGAAACAAACGGTGGAAACCGAAGAACTGCCGCCGCCCAAACCGCCGGCTCCCATGGTGAGAAAAAAGCCACCTCCCAAACCCATGAAGAAAAAGGAAATGGACGTGACGGAGGCGGAGCGTCGTCGCAAGCGCGCCGCTTTCAAGCGCTCGATGGCCGCGTTTGAAAATGATGTGGTGTACTTCGACTTCGACAAATCGGAAGTTCGCCCCGACATGCGCGGGATCCTGGATGCCAAGGCCCGCTTCCTGCAGGAGTTCCCGAGTATTCGGGTACAGGTCGAGGGGCATTGCGACGAGCGTGGAACGGTGGAATACAACATCGCGCTCGGGCATCGGCGCTCACAGAGTTCCAAGGATTATCTCGTGTCGCTCGGCGTCAAGGCTTCCCGGGTCGATACGGTGAGCTATGGCGAAGAGCGTCCGGCCGACTCGCGTTCCAACGAGGCGGGATGGGCCAAGAATCGGCGAGCGAAGTTCAACGTCATCGGCGGCATTCCGGCGGGCATGAACTAGTCGCCCGGAAGTCCTGCGCAAAAGAAAAGGACTCCCCGTCGGCACAGGCCGTCGGGGAGTTTTTCTTTATGAAAACTTTCAAGGCATCCAGATTTCAAGCATTCGCGTTGGCGGCGCTCTCTCTGGTTTTGCTCGGTTGCCCCGAGGCGAACTCACCTGTGGGCGACCCTGGTGGAGCAGTCATCTCGGGAACGAGTTCACCGCCTCGTCCCGCCCCGCCCGCTCAGGCCGCCGCGCAGAATCCATCGGTCGATGTTTCGGCTATCGAGCAGAATCTGCAAGGGCTCAGACGCGGAATGCGGAACCAGGAGCAGCGTATCGAGGAGACGCGCGAAGCGATTCAAGGGGTCACGGATGAGATGGAGCGCGCCCGAAAAGAGCGAAAAGATTCAGAGAACTCTCTGGAAAAAGCCGGCAAGGCCATCGCGAAACTTCAAGAACGAATCGAAAAGCTCGAAAATGAGGTGAGCCGGCTGCGCTCGAAGGCTCCCCTGGTGGCTGCGCAGGATAAGAAAGTGGTTGTCGTCACGGCGGTGGGTGCGCCGTCGCGAATGTCGCCTGTAGGGATTCCTCCCGCCAACCCCCGGATTACGTCCGCAGGCTTGCCGCTAAGCCAGGACGCCCAGGCAGCGGGCCAGCCCGTTGCAGACGCGCGGATTGCCGTCATTCCCAAAGAGCCTGTGAGTCGACCCCAAAAGCCTGCGCCCGCGCCGAGACTCCCTGATCCGGAAGAAGACTACACCCAGGCCATTCGCGTCTTGCGCGATGAGAGAAATTTCGCGAAGGCGCGCGGTCTGCTGAATGGATTCATCTCCAAATATCCCACGCACGAGTTGGCGGATGATGCGCAGTACTGGATAGGGCAGTCCTATTTTCAGGAGAAGAATTTTGAGCGCGCCATCCTGGCGTTCAACAAGGTACAGGTCGATTACGCCAACGGAGACAAGGCGCCGGAGGCCCTTCTCCTGGAGGCGCTCTCGTTTTTGAACATAGAAGATCGCGCGAGCGCCCGGGAGTTGCTTGGCCAGGTGATTGCCAAATATCCGGATTCGAGCGCGGCGTCCACGGCCCGGAAGCGCCTCGAATCGCTCTGAACGCTTCAAGGGGGTTTGCCTGCAGGTAAAATGAACGAGCCGAACATCCCTCCCGAAGACGAAAAGCGCGCGCAGACCTTGGCGCGCGAGCTTCACGATCACAACATTCGCTATTATGCTCACGATTCGCCGGTCATTTCCGATGCGGAATATGACCGGATGATGCGCGAGTTACAAGCGCTGGAAGAGAAATACCCCGCTCTCGCCTCGCCGGATTCCCCCACGATGCGCGTCGGCGCGCCCCCGCTCGATTCGTTCGACGCCTTTCATCACGACCCGCCGATGCGAAGCCTCGAGAACGCCGTCACGGAAGAAGAGATATTGGCCTTCGAGGAGCGCGCGAAGCGGTTTCTCCTGCAGACCTACGACAGAAATCTCGAAGCGTTCGACGTGACTTGCGAGCCGAAGCTGGACGGTCTGGCGGTGGAGGTGATTTACCGAGACGGCTTTTTCCACTCCGGCGGAACGCGGGGAAACGGAATCAGCGGGGAGGACATCACCCAAAACCTGAAAACGGTGCGGGGCATCCCGCTCCGCCTTCAGACTCCCGAGGGAGGCCCCGAGCCTCCCGCGAATCTGGCCGTGCGCGGTGAGGTGTTCATGAATCTCCAGGGGTTTGAAAGGCTGAACCGCGAGCGGCTCGAAAAGGAGGAGCCTCCCTTCGCCAATCCGCGCAACGCGGCGGCGGGTTCGCTGCGTCAGCTCGACTCTAGAATTACCGCCATGCGCCCCTTGGAGGTAGCGTTTTACGCCGTCGGACGCGTGGAGGGCTTTTCGTTTCACAGCCAATCTCATCTACTGGAGTCCCTGCCGGAATGGGGGCTGCCCGTGAGCCCTGTTTGGCGAAAGTGCGCGAACCTGCGCGAGGCGGTGGAGTTTTACGAGGAATTGCTGAGAAGGCGTGAGGATGCCCCCTATGAGCAGGACGGGGTGGTGCTCAAGGTGGATTCCATGGAATTGCAGAACGAGCTGGGTTCCACGTCGCGCGCGCCCCGCTGGGCGATTGCCTATAAATTTCCCCCGAAGCAGGAGACCACCCAGGTCGAGGAAATCATCTTCCAGGTGGGGCGGACGGGCGCCATTACCCCCGTCGCGCTCATGAAGCCGGTGCGCGTGGGCGGTGTGGAAGTCACGCGCGCCACGCTGCACAACGAAGACGAGATGAGGCGGAAAGACGTTCGAAAAGGGGATCATGTGCTCATTCAGCGCGCGGGCGACGTCATCCCGGAAGTGGTGAGGGTCATCGAGGAGAAACGCCCTCCCGAAGCCGAGGCTGTTCCCATGCCCGGAGAATGCCCGATTTGCGCGACGCCCGCCGAACGCTCCGAAGGTGAGGCGGTGGTTCGCTGCCCCAACCCGACTTGTCCCGCCGTGGTGCGCGAGGGTCTCAGGCATTTTGCTTCCAGGCGCGCGATGGACATCGACGGCCTGGGAGAGAAACTCGTGAACCAGTTGGTGGATTCGGACCTGGTGAGCGAGCCTGCGGATTTTTTCGCCCTGTCGAAAGAGCAGCTCTCGTCCCTGGAGCGCATGGGGGAGAAATCGGCGGACAATTTGATCGAGGCGCTCGATAGGGCGAAAAAACCGACGTTGGCCCGGTTCATCTATTCGCTGGGCATCCGCCACGTGGGGGAACACGTCGCCGAAGTGCTGGCCGAGAGGTTCGGCAGCGTCGGAGATTTGTCCCGCGCGGATACGGAAACACTCGTCTCGGTTCATGAGGTGGGTCCCCAGGTGGCGGAGAGAATTTTGCGGTTTTTCTCCGATGCCAAGTCCAGGCAAATGGTGGAGAACCTCCTCTCGGCGGGCGTGGAGCCGGAGCCGCCACTCAAGGCGGCGCATGGCGACGTCGGCGGAACGGCTTTCTCGGGACTTTCCTTCGTGCTCACGGGGACGCTCTCGGGAAGGTCGCGAAGCGCGGCGAAAGCGGCCATCGAGGCGTTCGGAGGACGGGTGAGTTCTTCCGTAAGCAAGAACACGAGCTTCCTCGTCGCGGGCGAGCGCCCGGGTTCGAAGCTGAAAAATGCGGAATCCCTCGGCGTCGAGATCCTCGATGAAGATGCGTTCGAGCGGATGCTCGCCCGGGAAAAGGGGTCTTGACCTCGGCTTGTGCCTTTTTTTATGATCTAGGACAAATGTCACGTAACCACGCGCACCGACACATCTTTATTCTCATGGAAACCTTCTCATGAGCCGGGTTCGCAAGGCTGTTTTTCCTGTGGCGGGACTCGGGACGCGGTTTTTGCCCGCCACCAAGGTGATCCCGAAAGAGATGCTCCCCATCGTGGACATTCCGCAAATCCAGTTCGGCGTGCAGGAGGCCCTGGACGCCGGCATCGAGGAGATCGTCTTCATCACCGGACGCGGAAAGGTTTCTATGGTGGATCACTTTGATGTGGCGTTCGAGGTGGAATCCTATCTGCGCGACAGGGGTGAGGAAAGATTGCTGTCCGTGGTAGAGGAAATTTCGCAAAAAGCGCGTATCACGTCCATCCGCCAAAAGAGCCCTTTGGGGCTGGGCCATGCAATCTGGTGCGCGAAGCCGGCTGTGGGAGATGAGCCTTTTGCCGTCATATTGTCCGATGACGTCATCAGGAGCGAAGAGCCCGCCATCGGCCAGTTGGTGCGTGTATTCGATGCGCATGGCGGCGGCGTGGTCGCTGGGCTGCGGGTCGAAAAGCACGCGCTCTCCAAATACGGCGTCATCGATCCTTCCGGCGAGCCGTCGCCCGCCCCGGGCGTCACGCCGCTCAAGGGGATGGTGGAAAAACCAAAGCCGGAAGATGCGCCCTCGGACGTCGCCATCATCGGCCGCTACGTTTTGCCGCCAGAAATTTTCCCGGTACTCGAACGCGTGAAGCCGGATGCGAAAGGAGAGATTCAGCTCACCGACGGGTTGCGGGGTCTGCTGGAACATACCAGGCTTTACGCCTATGAGTATGAAGGAAAGCGCTTTGACGCAGGCGATAAACTTGGTTTTTTGGAGGCAACGGTCGAGTTCGCACTGGATCGTGAGGATATCGGCCCCGCGTTTCGAAATTATTTAAGGAGATTGACAGCCTCATGGTAGCGGAAGAACCTGCGCCTGACCCCGAACCTCCGGGGCTCATACATCTTCATTCCGATCAGCCGGGAGGCATTGACTGATGGATGCCGACCTGCTCTTCCGGTTTGTCGCCTTCGTTTTCCTCATGCTTTGCTCCGCCGGATTCTCGGCCAGTGAGACGGCGCTATTCTCCCTGTCGCGCCCCAGGGTGCGCGCCATGCGCCGGGAAGGCGGCGTGGGTGAACGGGTGTCCAACCTTCTGGACAGGCCCAGGCGGCTGATTACTTCCATATTGATGGGCAACGAAATCGTGAACATCGCCTCCTCCGCGCTGTTCACGGGCGTGATTGTGGCTTATCTGGAGCCCGGCAAGAGGTGGCTCGCCCCCGTGTTCATGACGCCGCTCTTGATGATATTCGGGGAGATCACGCCCAAATCCCTGGCGGCCCGGTATCCGGAGCGGTTCTCGCGATTCCTGGCGTATCCCATATCTTTTTTCGCGCGCATCATCTCTCCTTTGCGGTGGGTCTTCTTGCAGGTGGCGAACGGCGTGCTCTCCTTGATGGGAGCGCCCTCGCGCGATCCGCAGAGCATTCTCATGGAAGACGAATTCCTGCACCTCGTGGACGCGGGCCATGCCGAAGGCGAACTCGAAGAGGGCGAGCGCGAACTCATTCACAACGTATTCGGCTTTCACGACAGAACCGTGTCCGACGTGGCCGTGCCCCGCACGGATCTGGAATGCTGGGAGATGGATCTGCCCGTCGCCGAGGTGATAGAGCGCGTCCGCACGGCGACGCATTCGCGCATTCCGATTTTCCAGCGAGACCGGGATCAGATAGTGGGCATCTTGTACGTCAAGGATTTTCTGCGCCAGGCGCGGCGAAGAAACTTCGGCCCGGAGGAGCGTCTGACGAAACAGATGCTGCGCGCTCCCCTCATCGTTCCGGGCGGAATAAAGCTCGACCGCCTGTTCCGGCGGTTTCGGCACGAACGCACCCACGTCGCCATCGTTCAGGATGAATTCGGCGGCACCCTCGGCCTGGTGTCGATGACGGATCTGCTCGAGGAGATTTTCGGCGAGATCAAGGACGAGCACGAAGAAGTCGAGGAGGCCTGGATCGAGCAGGAAAACGAGGAGTCATACCTGTGCCAGGGCCGCGTTCCCCTGACCGAATTCTCGGCGGTGAGCGGCTGGGAACTCCCCGACTACGAGGAGGCGAACACGCTGGGGGGCGTGGTTTTCACGATGCTGGGCCATGTGCCTTCGGTGAACGAGCGGGTTCGGCTGGGAGACGTGGAGTTCACGGTTGTAGAGACAAGTGGTTCCCGTGTTCTCCAGGTGCGTGCGAGAAGAAGGGAGGATGTTTGAGGTGGATATCTTCTCCGTCATCGTTATCGGTCTGATTCTTCTCCTGGCGGAAGCGTTGTTCTCGGGCGCGGAGATTGCCATCGTTTCCGCGGATCGCGCCCGCCTGCGGGCCAAGGCGGAGAGCGGGAACAAGGGCGCGGAGATCGCGCTGGCGCTTCTGGAAAAACCCGAATGGCTCATGGGCACGATCCTCACCTGCCATAACGCGAGTTTCGTCACGAACGTTTCCCTGGCCACCATAGCGGCCATCAATTTCGTCGGTCCCGCTTATGGGGAGGCGCTCTCTGTCGCCCTCGTGATTCCGCTCCTCGTGGTGTTCGGCGAGGTGGTTCCCAAGGGGTATTGCCAGGCCCGCGCCGACACGCTCGCCCCTGTTCTGGCGCGCGTCGTCTGGGGCGCCAGGCTGATCGTGTATCCCCTGGTATGGCTCATCAGCGCGCTCATCGGCGCCGTCGTGGGACTGAGAAGGCGCAATGGGGAGAGCACCCCCTTCGTCACGCGGCAGGAACTCGAAGTCCTCATGGAAGAGCAAAGCGATGGGGACGTGCAAGTTCTCGAACGCCAGATGATCGGCCGCATCTTCACGTTCGGCGAGTTGGATATGGAAAACGTGCTGGTGCCCATGGTGGACCTCTCGGCGGTGGATGAGGGAGGCACGGTGGAGGAAGTGATCCAGCGGATCGAGGACGACGGCCACTCGAGGATCCTGATCTACAGGGAAAACCTCCACCACATCGTCGGCGTCGTGCACGCGAGGGACATTATCGGCCTGGGGCCCGACGCCGCGGGACGCTTGAAGGATAAGGACGGTCTCATCCGGAGCGCATACTTCGTGCCGGAGACGAAGCCCGCCGACAGCCTGCTCGATGAGTTGATGAGCCGCAAGGACAAGATGGCCGTCGTGGTGGATGAATACGGGGCCTGCACAGGCATCGTGACCATGGAGGACTTGGTGGAGGAGATCGTGGGCGACATCGCCGATGAATACGATGTCGACGAAGTCCGCATGTTCCACAAATTGAGCGAGGATCAATACATGGTCGACGCTCGGATGGAGGTCGAGGACGTGCGCGAGGCGCTCAAGTTGCCCGTGCCCGATGGGGACTACGAGACGTTGTCGGGCTACCTTCTGGAGCGGTTCGAACGTATTCCCAAAGAGGGAGAGAGCATATCCCTGGAGGGCTGGACGCTCACCGTGCAAACGGCGAACGAGCGGCAGGTGGAAACCGTTCGGTTGGAGCGAAACGATTAGGCGGTAATTTTGGGATGCGACTCCGGCGAGTGCTCTATAGTCGAAACACTGAAAACAACTTGTTCAGCGGATCAGTTCTCCTGATAGGCTTCGGGCGGCTCGACGCCCAGCCGGTTCCCTAACATTTTGAGCGTATCCCACTGGCTGGCTTCATAGGGGATGCCGTTTTTCTCCGCGTCCACTTTTTTCCGCGCCTCGCGCTCTCCGGGTAGCAGCATTTCCGGCCTCCCGCAGCTTTTGATGTCTCTCACCGCCTCGGCCAAGCGGTTCTTCGCATCCTCTATGGAATAAAGCGCGTCCAGCCTCCAGGCCTCTATCGTCTGGGTGATGCGGGCATCGTCTTGAACGCGCAGGGTCGGAATGCGTTCCGTCGCGCCGCCGCCTATGACGCCGTCCAGGTCCACCAGCACGGCGAGGCCCGATCCCTTGTAGCCGAACTGCGTTCCCCCCAGAGGCAGAACGGAGCCTTTGAGCAATTCGTCATACGGCACGTGACCGGAAATGACCTCTCCGTTTTCATCAAGAAAATAATCGGGCGGAATCGCCTCTCCCGCTCGGCTGGCGCGAATGGCGGGGCTGACGGCGCGCTGCGTGGTAGCCACGTCGATGACGATGGCCTGGTCCCCCGCAGGCACCCCCCAGGCGATGGGGTTTGTGCCCAATCGAATCCTGTTTCCCCCGAAAGGCTTCATCCAGGCGCCGGAGGTGCATGTGGCGCGGCCGGCCAAACCCCGTTCGATGAGCGCCTCCACGTACA
Source organism: uncultured Nitrospinaceae bacterium (assembly GCA_964440505.1). GTDB lineage: Bacteria > UBA8248 > UBA8248 > UBA8248 > UBA8248 > Bin107. The sequence continues at coordinate 12,454 of CAYTSP010000155.1, read as the reverse complement.
CGCACGCCGCCCCGAAGTGGTTCGCGTTGTGCACATAGACTTTTCCGATGCCGTATTCTTCCGCCAGATCCCCTGCGAGGCGGGTTGCATCCATCGCCGCCGCCGGGCCGATGCCGGCTTGCGCATCCATGACGGCGACGGCCCAGTTTTCATTTCGCTTGACGCTCGGAGTCGCTTTCGGGTCGATGGCGTCTTTTCGGATGCGGTCGACGAGTTCACGCAAGCCCGTCCCGCCCGCCACGCCGTGGCTCGATATTCCGCGCATATCCGCCGCTGCGAGGATTTCCGCGGTTACCCTGGCGCGCTCCTCGGGAGTTCCTAGGGCCATGATGATTTTTGTGGCGAAACGGACGAGCGCTTCCTCGGAAATTCGCTTTGTGTCGCTCATGTATATGGATTCCTATGGAAAATCGGAGCGTTGTGATTGATGAACGGGGAACTCGACGGTGAAGGATGCGCCGCCTTCGGGCGATGTCGTGATCTCCAGACGCCCGCCCAGGATGAAGGCGGTGAGATGGCTTCGATAGAGACCGATTCCGATTCCCTGAAGCGCGCCTGGATTCTCCAGGTCCTTCGCCATCCAGTCGATAAACGACTCGAAACGAGAGCACGGGAGTTCTGCGTCCCGGTTGGTTGTCGATAAAACGATTCGGTCGTCTTTCCTCGCGAGAAGCGCGTGGATGGTGCCGCCCTCAGGCGCGATGTGTATGGCCGCATCCAGCAAATCGTCAATGAGGAAGGTGAGCCTCGTCCTGTCGCCGTATATGTCGAGCCGGGACGGCATCTCCGGCAAAAACCGAAAAGACGGAAAATTCCACAGCCGTTTGCCGATGCGTTCGCTGAACAGATGCGCGAGGTTGATTTCGTCGTTATCCAGGCTTACGTGCCCTGCTTCGATGTCGGCGGCGTCGGAGAGCGTCTCGATGAGGCGGCTCAAGCGTTGGATGTTCTCGGATAAATCCTGAATTTCCTCGCGAGCCTTCCAGGGGTCTGATTCCTGGACCAGGGCGAGAAACTTTTCTTCGAGGTGAGAGGCGGGCGTCTGGAGTTCGCGTGCGGCGAGACGCAAAAACAAGGCCGCGAGTTGTTCATCCGGAGGTCTTTTTTCGCTGCCGTCTTTCAAGTGATTTCTCGATATTTCCAGCGGGATGACTGGTTGAGCGCGGCGACCGATTCCAATATGAATTCCGCTGTTCCGCTCGTCATCGGGCTTAAAGAAGACACTTCGCTCAACGGAACCCACCTGGCTTCCGATATATCGCTCGCCGCCTGAAGCGTCCCCCCGACGGGTCGGCACACAAAATCGATGAGTACGTAATGAAATTGAATCCGCTTCCATTCGTCCCGGGTGATGCGGTTCAAAACCCGGCCCTCGGAGAGAATCTCCACATCCAGGCCGGTCTCTTCCTTGACCTCTCGCATACAGGCTTCCTCGAGGTCTTCACCCAGGTGGACGCCGCCGCCCGGAATGCTCCAGGCGCCCATTTTGGGAGGCTGCCCCCTGCGGACGATGAGGACGTTTTCGTTCTCGATGATGATGGCCCCTACGCCGACAATCGGACGAAGCGGATATTCACGACCCAACCCTTCGGCTCCCAAGTTGAAAGATGAAAGAAATACACACAGTTTTTTGGATTGTAACGGTTTTATCTGGCTTATCGACTCTAAGATAGCATGTTTTGAACGCAGGGGGTTACGCCAAGCCGGTCGGATCAGGGAAAACGGAGGTATTCGCCGCCATTCGTTCCGTTGACACGGCGGGGTGGGGGCCGTATCATTTTTCCGGTTTTTGAAGCCTGCCCTTTGAAGCTTCCCTGATTTGAGGGCGCTTTCATCCCCCCCATCAGCCAAGAGGTATGCGTGGCGAGCAGGGACGTCCGCGCCGGGGAGTCGCGTATGCCGCCTGAAGTCGTCTTCGCGCTCATGTCGTTGTGTTTTCTCGGCGTCAATGACTTCCTCTACAAATGGGGCCAGCAGTGGGAGATGCGCAGCGGCCCTTTCATGTTCCTGCAAAACATGGCGTATCTGCCCAACGCCTTCGGCCTGGCCTATTATCGCGATGAGTTGATCCTGAATCCAGGACTCGCTTTTGGATTCATCAACGGGATTTTGGCGTTCACCGCGTTCTTGTTCGTCTTGCTCGCCTTAAGAAAGGGCGAGGCGGTGGCGCTCGTGCCGATCGTCCGCCTGAACTTCGCGGTAACGGCCGCCCTCACGATTTTCTTTCTCGGCGAAAGTGTAAACCTTATCAAAGGCTTTGCTCTGGTTCTCGCGGCTCTCGCCGTGATGGCGGGCGGGAGTGTCGCGGCGGCGTCCGTCGGGGACAAGCGCTCCGTCGGCCTGGCGATCGGCGCCATGTGCATGTTCGGCGTCATCGGACTGTTCTACAAACTGGGACTCGGGATGGGGGCCAAACCCGCCATGATGACGGCCATGCAAAGCGTGGGCGTCTTCTGTATGGCCGTGCCCTTCGTGCTCATTCAAAAAGACCCGTTGCCCAGGCGCGGCGTTCCGCTCTGGATCCCCTTCGTGTGCGGCGTGCTCACCTCTTCGAGTTACGTGGCGATCGCCGTGGGATTCACCTACGGCGAGGCGGTCGTCGTGGCGCCCATCGCCCAGTTGAGCTTCGTGTTGACCGGGGTGCTCGCCATCATCTTTCTCAGGGAGAAGCTGACGCTCAGGAAAGGAGTGGGAGTCGCATTCGCCGTGGCGTCCGTGATTCTGTTTTCCAGAGGGTAACTGTTACAGCACTTCGTCGTTACGGAGGCGCTTGATTTCCGGGGGCGTCATTCCCAGCCATTCGCCGAGTATTTTTTCGGTGTGTTCCCCCAGGGTCGGTCCCGTCCAGGCAATGTCGAGGGGCGTCTCCGACATTCTCGGAAAGGCGCCCTGCATGGGCACGGCGCCGAAATCCGCGTCCGGCACGTGGCGCACCAGGTTTCTTGCCTGAAAGTGGGGGTCTGAGAGGATATCTTCGATGTCGTAGACAGGGCTCGCCGTGACGCCGCCCGCGTTGAATCTATCCATATTTTCGTCGCAGCTGTGCTTTCCTATGTCGTCGGCCACGATTTTGTCGAGCGCATCCTGGTTCACGACCCGCGTCTCGTTGTTCGTGAATCGCTCGTCGGTGATGATGTCTTCGCGTCCCAGGGCGCGGGCGAGGCGCTCGTACATCGGCTGGGTGGAGGCGGATATCGCCACCCACTTGCCGTCGCTCGTGGGATAGATGTTTCTGGGCGCCGAGTTTTCGGATCGGTTGCCCAGGCGCGGACGCTTTTCCCCTTCGATGAGATAGCGGGCCGCCTGCGGACCCAGAATGGTGAAAAGCGGCTCGTAAAGCGCCAGATCGATGACCTGTCCCTTGCCGCCCCCAAGAGCGTCTCGGTGGTAGAGCGCGAACATGGTGGAGGCGACGCCTTGGAGCGCCGCGGTCATGTCGGCCAGCGGCTGGGGAGGAGCAAGGGGAGGGGAGTCGGGAAATCCGTTCATATCGGCGAAGCCCGACATCGCCTCCACCAGGGTGCCGAAGCCCGGCCTGTCGCGGTAAGGGCCGTCCTGCCCCCATCCGGATATCCGGACGACGATGAGTCTCGGGTTCACTTTCCATAGATCCTCCGGCCCGATCCCCCAACTTTCGAGTTTGCCGACGAAAAAATTCTCGGCGAGAACGTCCGCATGGACCGCCAGCTTCCGGATGAGTTCCTGTCCTCGTTGCTTGGCGAGGTTCACCGTGATGGATCGCTTTCCCCGGCCATAGACCTTCCACCAGTACGGGTTCCATGCCCGCAGCGTATCGCCGTGGCCCCGGGCTTCGACCTTGGCGACGTCGGCGCCGGCGTCGGCCAGCAGCATGCCGTACATCCCGCCCGAGACGAGGCGGGTCAGGTCCAATACTTTGACGCCCTCAAGGGGTCTGTTCACGGTTTTTCTCCCGTCCGTTCAAAGGGGCCGCCTTTTTCTACTACTTACCGATTCAATCTTTCAACGTGATCCACAACGCGGCGTGATCGCTCGGGGGCCGCGGATTGCCCGGCGGCCAATCGATGCGCGCGTCAAGCAGTCGATTTCGCGCGCGGCGATTGATGAACGCATGGTCCAGCCGGAAGCTCCCCCCACCGCCGGGCGCGCGCCAGGTATAGGCGCGTTTTAGGCCGTGAACGCCGCGGTACGCATCCGCCCAGCCCGCTTCCGACATGGCCGTCATAAAATCGTCTTCGCGCCTGTTGAAACATTTCACCGTTTCATCCTCGCCGATTCGCCCGGTGTTGAAATCACCCGCTATTATGGCTCCGCCACCGCGCCAGCGGCGCGTCAAATCGCGGAGCGCATCCAGGAAGGGATATTTGATGCCGCTTACGCGGTTGGGCACATGAACGGCGGCGATGGTGATGGGCGTGGGCGCGCGGACGTGTGCGAGCAGGCGGCGCTCTTCGGGTTGGGGAGGTCTCCTCCAGTGAATGCGCTTGAGCGGCCAGCGCGAAGCGAGGAGCAGGGCGTTTTTGGGCGGATGATTTTCAGACGCCGTGCTCAGTTGGTGGCGGAGCCCCAGTTCCTCGATGCGGGAGGCGAGTTCCCGGCTGGGCGGGGTGCCGCGAAACTCCGTCAGAGTAACGATGTCGGGGCTTCCCTGGCCGATGCGCTCCACGATTTTACCCGCCCGGCGTCCGCCGCCGTGCATGATGTTCCAGATGAGAATGTTCATGGCGAAGTTGAGTGTAGCGGTAGTAAGATGGGTGACGCCAATGGAAGTAGAGTGTCTCAATGAAAAGCAAAGGCCGGAGGATGTCGAGCCCCGCCCGGGCGCCGACCCGGCGGGGAGGAATTTTGTTGAAAAGGATATGCGTTTTCGCCGGTTCATCTAAAGGAGCGCGAGCCGAATATCGGGAGGCGGCGCGAACCCTGGGGCGTGCCCTGGGCGAGCGCGGAATCGGCGTGGTGTATGGCGCGGGGGGTATCGGACTCATGGGCGTTCTGGCCGACGCTGTGCTCGAGAACGGAGGCGAGATTACCGGCGTGATTCCCGATAAGTTGATGGACATGGAAGTCGCCCATGAGGGGATCACCGAACTTCACGTCGTGCGCACCATGCACGAGAGAAAAGCGTTGATGGCGGAATTGTCCGATGGTTTCATCGCGTTGCCGGGCGGCCTCGGCACGCTCGAGGAGACCATGGAGATGATCACCTGGCTTCAACTCGGGTATCACGCCAAGCCCGTCGGCCTGCTCAACGTTCGCGGCTATTATGATCCTTTGCTGGCATTTTTTCGCCACATGAACGAAGAAGGTTTCATTGCGGAGAAAATCCTGGATTCCTTCACGGTCGACGACGCGCCCGAGGGACTGGTGCGACGGATGCTCACTCCCAGGTGAGCGCGGCGAGGTAGCCCACGCCCTCATCCAGCGTTGTCTTTGCCTCGATTCCCTGCGCCTGTTTGTGCGCCTGGATGGTTTTGAGGTGGGCGTATCCTTCCCAGAGCACGTGGCGAAATGTCCACTCCAGGTTGTAGTGAAAAACGTTGTCTTTTTTCTCGTCTCGCCAGAATCCATCGGGGTGGGTTTTGAGGACCACGTTTTCGAGCCAGTCGATATACCGATCGCCCGAGGGCCATTCGTAGTTTCGAGGAACTTCTCTGATTTTGGTTTTTTCCCGCAGTGATACTCTGGTTTCGTTTTTCAGAATGCCCAACGCCAAATGGCAGCCGTCTTCATAAGCCACGAGCAAATCGCCAATCTCATGGAATCGTCCGGGATCGAGGAGACGATCCGCACCACCCGTGTCGTATAAAGATTCCGGCTTCGGCAGCTCCTCTCCGAACAGGGATTTCCCCCAAACCTGCAAAAACCATCTGTAATTCACATATCCCATGTGGCTGACCTGCTCGCGGATCGACCACAGGCCCCAGCTTTTGCCGGGCTGTTTAAGATCGAGTTGTTTTTGCGTGAGACCCTCCACCTCCCGGGCGTACATTCCGGGCAACAAGGCGTATTCAGGAAAAATCTCCGTTGCGGGCCTTAGCGCGCTTTGCGACATTTTCATTATCCTCAAAGAGAACCGGGAGTTCGGAATTTACCACTCGAAATTCAGTTTTGCACGACTTTCCGATTTCAGGCGGAGATTTCTCGTGTCATAATGGGTGTCTATCGTTTCGTTTCATCTCTCGCTTCTTTGAGTCGCCTTTGCTCGAGTCCCTCCCTCCGGTTTTTTTATCGTTTTTATCCGGCATCTTTTTGGCCGCCACGCAAACCATCTATCGAGGCGCCCTTCAGTGGATAGGACCGAAGGCTATCACCTTTGTGACCAATTTGACGCTGGTGACCTATGCCTCGACCATTTATATCCTGGGAGCAGGTCTCGAAAAATGGCCTCTGGTTGGGATTTTCTGGTTCGTTCTGGCGGGTCTCTGCTCTCATTTCTTATCGAGAAACCTGAACTTCATCTCGGCTACACTCATCGGAATGGCGCGCTCCCAGATTTTTTTGCAAGTCCACCCCATCTGGAGCGCTTTGCTGGCCATGCTCCTTTTCGGCGAGACGATCAATTTCCCGATCGCCTTGGGTACTTTCGCCATCGTGTTGGGCGCGATACTCCTTGTGCAGGAGAGAGGGGCGGGGGGCAAGCGCGCTCCCTTTTTATATTATCTTCTGCCGATTCTGGCGGCCTTTTTCTTCTCCTTCGCCCCACCTTTGCGAAAGCTCGCGTTTCAGACGATTCCCTCACCCGCTTTCGGCATCGCCACCACGGCGTTCGCGGGCGCGCTTCTCCAACTCGGCTCCATCCCGTTTGTCAAAAATCATGAGCTCAACCCAAAGACCTGGAATAAAAGGAGCCTGTGGTTGGTTCTCATCGGAGGGATTTTCAACATCATTTCGGCGTACTGCTTTTGGCTCGCCATCAAAAACGGAAAGCTCATAGAAGTGATCCCGATTAACCGGCTCTCCATTTTATTCTTGATCTTGTTTTCCTGGGTCTTTTATCAAAGGCTCGAGCGCATCAATTTGCGGGTGATCGCCGGGGGATTGCTTGCAGTGGAGGGCGCCGTGCTGATCGTATTGGGCAGGTAGGCGCTTTTGTGTTTTGGTTTAAGGCGCGGCATTTTCTTCAGGAGGCAAGGAATCCATGGTGCGAATCTGTCCATTCATCCGCTTCGGTGAAGGGTTAAAATATATCCTTGGCGTCTTCTTCTGCCCGAGTGTTTTTCCGATTGGTTTTGGGTTTCTGGCATGGTGAATCTTGTCGTGGACGCACCGCCTGAGTTTCGTGCTTTACTGGGCGCCTGTTTGTTCGCGTTCAATCAAATTCTCGTTCGCAGATTGCTTGAAAGAGCTTCGGCGATCACCATCATCTTTTGGGTGAATGGGTGGATGGCGGTCCTCGCCGTCATTTTCTCGCCATCGTTCGATATCTATGAAGGCGATTGGTTGGCGGCTCTCATCTTGTTTCTCTTTACAGGATTGGTGGGGAATCTCGTAGCGCGCTACAGCGCTCTTCGCTCGAGTGAGTACGTCGGGGTGAGCAGAACGAACGCGCTTGTGGCGGCGACTCCCATCGGTTCGGCGCTGATGGGCGTTGTAATTCTGGGTGAGCGACCCGACGCCGGCGTCTGGCTGGGGATCCTGCTCATCGTCGTCGGGATGATCTGGCTCACCGGCGAGCGGATATCGGGAGAGTTTTCGCTCAAGCGTTACACTTTCGCCTTCATCGCGATGGCGGCTTTCAGCGTCACGCCCTATCTCCGAAAAGCGGGGCTGGCCGCCATGAATGCCCCCTGGCTGGGAATTCTGGTGGCTACGCTCATCGCCAACGTGGGCTTGATTGTTTCCTCGCGCTTCGCTTCGCAATCACAGAAATTTCAGTGGAGCATGAGAATTGCGGGGGCGTGCGTTCCGGCGGGCGTATTCGGGCTCTTCTCCGCCGTGCTGTTCTGGACCTCGCTGCGCGACGGGCAGCTCGCGGTGATTTCTCCGCTTGTCCGCATGACGCCGATTTTCGTTCTTTTGCTGTCGGTGCTGTTGCTGCGCGACCTGGAAGTCATCACGAAGCGTTTGGTGGTCGGCACGTTCATCGTCGTGGCGGGGGCCGTTCTGGTGACATCGGGCGGTTGACGCTCCGCGCGGCTAAAAAATGGGAAGTTCGTTTGACCGGAGTCGCCCGCCTCTGCGAGAATGCGCCGCGTCTTCATCATTCCAAAGATGTGTTTTCCGCATCAAAATTCGTGAGATGCGATGCGGAAAGCCCTACCAAAAAATCGTGGGGGTGCGATGAAAATACTCAAGATCATTCCCAAGAAGTGTACCGGCTGCATGCGGTGCGAACTCGCGTGCTCATACGAGCAGACGGGGACGTTCCAGCCCTCGAAAGCGGTGATTCGCGTCTCTGCGTTCGAGGGCCATACGAGCTATGCGCCTTATACGTGTCCGCAGTGCGACGAAGCCTGGTGCCTGACGGCGTGTCCCGTCGAGGCGATCGGCATCTCGCCGGCCGGGGCGAAGGACGTGGCGGATGACATTTGCGTGGGTTGCAAGCTCTGCACCATCGCGTGTCCCTATGGAACGATGTTCTACGACATCGACACCCACAAGGCGTTCAAGTGCGACCTGTGCGGGGGAAATCCCGCGTGTGCGTCCGTGTGCCCCACCGACGCCATCGTCTACGAGGAGGCCGATAAGACCGACTGGGTCGGGCCCTTTGCCGCGGAGCGGGCGAAATCGCCTGCCGGACCGCTTGCGGGGGTGCTCTGATTATGGCCAGACATGTCATCGTTGGCGGCGGAACCGCCGGCTGGAACGCCATCACCACGCTCAGGGAACTGGACAAAGGCGATTCCGAGATTGTGCTCGTCGCGGATGAGACGCCGTATTCGCGGATGGTGTTGCCCTATTACCTTGCGCGGGATATCGCGGAATCACACGTCTACATCGCCTCCCCGCCGAAGCTCGCCGCGTTGAATGTGGATGCGAGGCTCGGTGCGCGCGCCGAGAGAATCGACGCATCCGCAGGCAAGCTCATCCTCGAGGGGGGCGACGAGGTTGAATACGACAACCTCTTGATCGCCACTGGCTCCTCTGCTGTGAAAGCGCCCGTACCCGGCGCGGATGGGAAGAACGTGCACAGCTTCTGGACGTTTCCCCAGGCGCGCGCCGTGGCGTCCGGCGTGGGCGAGGGCGCCCGCGTCGCGATGATCGGAGCCGGGTTCATCGCCTTCACGATTCTGAACGCTCTGGTGAATCAGGGAGTGAAGCTCACGGTAGTGGAACTCGAATCGCGCATCCTGCCGCGCATGATAGACGATACGGGCGCCGGAATCGTTCAGGATTGGCTGAACGACCGGGGCGTGGAAGTGAGAACCTCGACGCAAGTGGCCTCGATAGAGGATAAAGGAGACGCCAAGCTCCTCAAATTCAAGGAAGGTCCCGATCTGGAAGTCGATCTGGTCATCATGGCTACGGGCATCAAGCCCAACATCGATTGGGTGGCGGACAGCGGCCTTGAGACCAACCAGGGCATTCTGGTGGACGAGTATTGCCGCACGAACGTGGAGAACATTTACGCGGCGGGAGATATCGCGGAAGGCCCCGACGCAGTCACTGGCGAGAAGGTCGTACACGCCATCGAACCCACCGCCATGCAGCATGGCCGCGTGGCGGCGGCCAACATGGCGGGCCAGGAGGTTGCCTACAAGGGCAGTCTGCTCATGAACATCGTGGACGTGCTTGATATGGAGATCGCGAGCTTCGGTGCCTGGGAGGATGCGGACGCCGAAGTCTTCGAGGCTGTGAGGGCCGAGCGTCCCGCCTACAGAAAGCTCCTGTTCCACGGCGGGAGGCTGACCGGCGCGATCATCCTGGGGAAAACCCGGGAAATCTGGACGACGAACGACGTGGGAATGCTCAAGGGCCTCGTGTACACGGGGGTGGATATCTCGGAGTGGAAAGAGCATTTACGCGAGAATCCATTCGACGTGAAGCGTGCGTTCTTGGCCTCGGGCGCCGCTGGCGGCTTGCTGCCGGAAACCGTATTGGGGCGTCCGTCGATATCTGCGCAAGAAATAGCCATTTCTTCATGAACAAGGAGGTCGATGCCTTGACTGATTACGCATATGCAGGGGAAATCCTTCGGGTCGATCTCTCGAGCGGGAAGACCTGGGGAGAGAAGTTCGAAGCCGCCGATCGCAGAAAATGGGTGGGCGGCGCAGGGTTGGGCACCAAGATTCTGTGGGAGGAAGTGCCGCCCGATGTGGGTTGGGATCACCCCGAGAACCGCCTCGTTCTGGCTACGGGCCCTCTGGCGGGTCTGCCGGTCTGGGGAACGGGCGGACTTACCGTGGTCACGCGGGGCGCGATGACGGGCGGCGCGACCAACACCCAGGCGAACGGTTTTTTCGGCGCAAATCTCAAATATTGCGGCTATGACGCTATTGTCTTCCAGGGAGAATCCCCCGATTGGGTCTATCTCCACATTCGGGATGACGGGGTGGAGCTTCGTGACGCCTCCGAGTTGCTGGGCAAGGACACCTGGGAGACGCAGCAATCCCTCGAAAAGACGCTGAATCTGAGCGGGCATAATTTGAGCGTGTACAGCATCGGGCCTGCCGGCGAGAACCTCGTACGCTTTGCCGCCATACAAGGCGATTACGGCCACGTGGCGAGCAAGAACGGCTGCGGAACCGTCATGGGCAAGAAAAAGGTGAAGGCGGTGGCTATCGAGCGCGGAACAAAGGGAGTCGCCGCCGCCCATCCCAAGGCGCTCTTCGCGGCGGCGGACGATATCGCCCACAGCCTTCAGACCGACCCCTCCACCAAGGGCTTGTATCTGTACGGCACTCTCGGCGGCGTGCGGAACCTGCAGGGCATGGGGGCGCTCCCGATCCGGAACTACACGACGAATGTGTGGCCCGAAGAAGTCGAAACGCAAAAATGGGAGGCGAACGGTCTTCGCGAGGGTTTCGATCACAGGGGCCATCAGTGCAGCGCGTGCGGCATGCACCATTGCCACATGCAGGTCATCTCCTCGGGCCCTTACAAGGGGCAGGTCGTGGATGAGCCCGAGTACGAGGGCTGGTCGGGCGCAGGCTGGACGATTGGCGCCACGGACCCGCAGCAGGTCACCTGGATGAACACTCAGCTCGATCGCGCCTGCGTGGACGTGAACGAGTTCGGCTGGCTGTGCGGCTGGGTGATGGAGTGCCAGCAAAAGGGTTACATCACGGATCAGGATCTGGGCTTCCGCCTGGAGTGGGGCGATATCGACGGAGCCAACAGATTGCTCGAGATGATCTGCAAGCGCGAAGGCCTGGGCGATCTCCTGGCGGAAGGTACGAAGCTCGCGGCGGAGAAACTAGGCGGCGAGGCGCAGGACTGCGCCATTTATACGGGAGTAAACAATTCCCCCAGGGGGCACGATCACCGCTCCCGGTGGGAGGAGATGATCGATACCTGCACGGGTTCGGGCGGAACGATGGATACGGCTCCCCCGGTCTTCCCGACGGATTACGGCCAGCCCGCGCGCGTGCACCCCCAGGACGCGGAGGCGGTGCCCAAGCATGTGGGCGGACTCAGGGGGCGCCGCGCGTATGAGGATTCCCTGGGGGCGTGCGTGTTCACCACACGAGCGCCGATGGACGTTTTGTGCCGATCCATTCAGGCGGCTACCGGATGGGACGTGGACAAGGATGAAGCGATGCAGACCGGCCGGCGCATCAACGCCTTGATGCGCGCGTTCAATTTGCGCTGCGGCATCGGGCCCGAGGTTGAGAAACCATCCAAGCGGTATGGTTCCACGCCGGTGGATGGACCGATCGCGGGCGTTTCGATCATGGATCAATGGGATAAAATGCTCGATATATGGTATGAGACGGCCGGCTACGACAGGGAGACGGGCCGCCCCAAGCCCGAACTTTTGCGCGAACTCGACCTGGAGGATGTCGCCGAGGCGCTATGGGGTGCGAACGTATAGCTTATCTTGGGGACAGAGGATGACGCCCATGAACGAGACGAAAAGCGTCAAGGCGATTCGCGTCCGGCTGGAGTTCATCTCCTGGGCGTCGACGTTCGTGGGCGGTGACGGGAACGAGCGCAAGATATTCGATGAGGAAGTGCCTGAAGGCGCCACGCTCCGGGACGTCCTGAAAAAGATGAGCCTGCGTTACAGGTCCCTGGATGAAGCGCTATGGCATAACGGCTCCGGCGAGTTGGCCGAACACCTGGAGATCGCCGTTAACGATGCGCTCCTCGGCATTCACCATAAGCTCGATTCCGAGATGAAAGAGGGCGACCTCATCCTCTTGATGGGTCAATACATGGGGGGGTGAGGGCGGAACCCGGTTTGGAGGGGATTGTTGAAGAACCCCCGTCAAGGGCAGCGAACGCTCCCTCCTCGGTCGCGTCGAACCCCCGTCCCGATCGTCCTTCCCCTGCCTTGAAAATCAACCCCCCCTACCCCCCCTTGTCAGGGGGG
>CAYTSP010000154.1:0-16844 GCA_964440505.1 uncultured Nitrospinaceae bacterium | reverse complement strand
TCCCCGCAACTGCCCGCATTTGCGCGCTATGCGTCGCCGCCCCGCGAACCGAATCGCGAGACGCGCCGTCGTCCCGGATCGGGCGCGGACGGCAGGAACCGGGTAACCGCCCGGGCGAGGCGCGGAAGATGTAAAATGCGAATCATAATTCCCGTAAATTCACGTAGTATTCCGGTAAATTTCCGGCAATTTACATGTTTGATACATAAGGAATTATCTGGTTTTTCCCCTCGGAGCCGCGATGATGTAGGTGGGCGCCGCCCGCCCCGGAATTCCGTTCTCACCGCGCACCCACAACTGCGAACTCGAGCCGCCGTCGAGGTTCATGGCGTCGCGAACCCCGAGGCCGCCCTTCGATTCTGGCAGTACGAGAAACTCCTGGAGCTCGCACCAGGAGATGCCGCGCGTCTCGGTCTCGCTCACCAGAACGACGAGCCTGCCGCCGGCGTCCAGGCCGACCACCGTTCTCCTCGTGGCGCGCAGATATTCGCGGTACCGGGACAGCCCCTGAACGGGCTTGTAGTCCTTCACGAGAAGAGGCCCCGCCTGAAACGCCTCGGTAACGCTCGACTCCTGGAATTCCTCGCGGGAAACGATTCCGGGCCTCCCGTTTTTCCGCCCCACGGTGAACATCGCTCCGTAATGCAGGAATGTCTTGCGCCCCCGATACAGCACGCGGCTGTTGAAGACTTTCCCGCCCGAGCGGAAATATCCCATGGGCCGCCCATTTTCGTCATAATAGCCGGCGTTGAGAACAACGGCGGCGCCCAGCTTTTCGGCGAGAGCACCGAAGTCGACGGGTGAGAACCACTCCGGTTTCTCGCGCCAGTGAAGGCGGATTTCAAAATCTTGATGGCGCAGTCGAACCGCCTTCATCCTCGCGGTCGCGCCGTTTTCGAACCGGATTCGAACGTTTCGCGTATGCACCGGGAGTGATTGATGCAGCGTCCATTGGTCATCGCCCACGGGATGGCCTTTGAGAGGACAATCGGATGCGGCCATCGAAGGCCGAACGACCACAAGAGAGCCGACAATCAAAATCAACACCAGCAAACGCTTCATGGCGATAAGCCCCTCGACGCCGCCAACCCCGCTTCAATCCGACTGTACGAAATGACTAAAAACCAGCCGCGCAACCATCTCTTCGATGATCCGATCCGCCCATGAAAACGCTATCGTCAAGCCGGACGATTCCCTGTCCGCCGCCAAAGCCCTCATAGCCGCCCGCGCGGCGGACATCGTGGCCGCGTGATTCCAACTCCCGGAGCACGGTCTCCGGCACGCCGCTCTCTATCGCTACCGTCCGGCCCCCCAAAACGCGAAAACGCGGCGCTTCAATAGCCTCCTGGATGTCCATGCCGAAATCCACCATATTCGAGAGAACCTGCACATGGCCTTGCGGCTGCATGTCGCCTCCCATGACGCCGAAACTCATCCAGGGTTCCTCTCCTTTCATCACGAAACCGGGAATGATGGTGTGCAGGGGCCGCTTTTCGGGCGCGATGCAGTTCGGGTGGCCTTCTTCCAACACAAAGCCGCTGCCCCTGTTCTGGAGCATGATGCCCGTATCACCTCCGGTGATGCCGGAGCCGAAATGATGGAACAAGCTGTTGATGAATGAGCACATGTTGCCCTGAGAATCCGCCACGGTGAGGTAAATCGTGTCGTTCCAGGCCTTGGGAATCCCGGCTGCGGGGCTGCCGGCTTTCCCCTTATCGATGAGTTTTCGCCGCTCGTCGGCATATCCTGAAGACAGCAGCCCTTTCAGGGGAACATTGGCCTTATCCATATCCGCGATATAGCGATCTCTATCCGCAAAGGCGAGTTTCATCGCCTCGATCACGATGTGGAGATGATCAGCCGAACCGTAACTCATCTCCCCCAAAGGATATGCGTCGATGAGATTCAGACAAACCAGCGCGGTGACGCCCTGCCCCGAGGGCGGTATCTCACAAAGTTCATAGCCGCGGTAGTATGCGCGAACCGGTTCAACCCATTCACATTTCGTGGCGGCGAAATCCTCGAGTTCGAACAAACCCCCTACTTCCTTCGTGTAGCGAACGATCTCTTCGGCTATCGGGCCTTCGTAGAAAGCCTCACGCCCACCATCGGCTATCACCCGCAAGGATTTTCCCAGCTTCGGGTTCCGGAACCTTTCTCCAACCTTCGGCGAATGCCCGGTTGGCAGATAGGTTTGCCGCGAGTATGCGCATTTTTTCAGCTTTTCCGTCTGGTTCGCCCATGCGCGGCCGATAATGGGAGAGAGAGGAAACCCATCTTCCGCGTATTGAATCGCCGGCTGAAGAAGCTCCGACATGGTTTTTTTGCCGCTGCCGCATCGCTCGTGGGCGGCGAACCAACCATCCACCGCACCGGGAAGGGTGCAAGAATAAATTCCCGTCTCCGGCATGGCGGAAAATTCCCGGTAACGCGAGAACGTGGCCTTGACCGGACTCTTTCCGCTGCCGTCCAAGCCCAGGAGTTCCTTCGTACGGGCATCCCAATAGAGCATGAACATATCCCCACCAATACCCGTGGATTGCGGCTCCACCACATTCAATGCTGCGGCTGTAGCGATTGCCGCGTCCATGGCGTTTCCGCCTTCTCTCAGTATTTGGAGGCCCGCTTCGGCAGCCAAGGGCTGGCTGGTCGCCACCAAACCTCCCGTGGCGAATACAGGAGAGCGTCCTGCGGCTAGCGCCGTCCTTGTAGTCGGCTCTTTCAACACCCACTCCTTCACAAGATGAAAGAATTTACCGGTTCATGCGTCATAAATTTTCGACTGTTCCTTGTTGTGGAGAAAAACCATCTCGCACACTTCTCCGCTACCAGATGAAGCCATGGCATCGGGCCCAACGATACACCTTTTCAATATAGAATCCTCATCAATCACCCCGCCTGGAAAGAGGATGGATTCTTGCGCCACGGCGTTATTCCCAAGGGTAGCACCAGGCATGATTACAGTGAAGGGGCCCGCTTGCGCATTTTTTTTGATAACAACATCGGGGCCTATCAATACAGGGGGCTCAATTCTGCCCTCCCCCCACTTCATGGCGGGGCCTTCTAACAATAAAAACTCCTTTGTCGGCCAACTGAAATCCGGCACGTACTCACCGGACATTACGTTCATGTTCGCATGCAAATACCGTGTCGGTGTGCCGACATCCATCCAATAGGAATCACTCAAAAGCGCTCCAATCCGGGCGCCTTGTTTCATCAACCGGGGATAAATTTGCGTTGAAATATCCGACGCCACTCCCACAGGGATATGACTCAACATTTCAGGAGACATGATGCTCAACCCGGTGAACATCGCCTGGCTCAGTTCGCCTTGTGGAATTCCCGGCGCGCTCGTATCCAAAAATTTTCGCAAACGCCCCGCCTCATCAAACTCGAGCACTCCATATCTTGGAGCTTCAGGGGAGCGCCTAAGAATGAGGGTGGCGAGGAAAGCGCCCTCTTGATGATGGTCCAATGCCGTTTTCAAATCTGCACCACACGGCGCATCCGCGTTAATGACGAAAAAAGGTTCGTTCTTCTCGCATAAAAACGCTGCCGCGTTCTTAAGCCCTCCGGCAGTACCCAAAATCTCTGGCTCATGAAAATAGTGAATATGGACACCATACGCATAATCGCCCAAAGCGGAGCGAATCTTTTCTGCGCCATGGTGCAAATTGACTGCAGCGTCCTTGACGCCGAGAGACGCCAATTTCTCCAGCGCAAAGCCGATGAGCGGCACACCGCCCAAGGGCAGAAGCGGTTTGGGAATCTCCTCTCCCAAAGCTCCCAGTCTTTTGCCATAACCAGCCGCCATCACGAACGCCCGCATTGCGCGCACCTCTCTTGTGGCGGGAACCCATATTCCCTTTTGCTTCAAGAGCAAAACAAAACCGGGCATTGCAGTCCGCCCGGCTTGTTTGATTCTCAGTATGACTACCCTACTTCGACGCCTTCTTTGTGAATAGCCATGGCGACACTCTCCGGCGTGATGGGCAACTTGGTAAATCGATGACCGACGGCATCCCGCACGGCATTGGAAATTGCGGCCAACGTGGGCACCAGAGAACTCTCTCCCACACCTTTGGCGCCATAGGGGCCAGTCGCATTGGCCTCTTCCACGATAATGGTGGTGAACTCGGGCGTATCCATTGATACAGGAATCTCGTATCGCGCCAGATCCGGCGTAAGGACGCGACCTTCATGCACGTCGATTTCCTCGATCAGGGCTTGCCCAAGCCCCATCTCAATGCCCCCTTGAATCTGCCCGATTACCCCTTGAGGGTTGATGGCCCGTCCCACATCATGGGCGGCAACCATGCGCCTCACCCAAACTTCTCCCGTATCCGGGTCGACCGTAACGTCCGCGACTTGTACGCCATAGCTGTATACCATGAACGGCTTGCCCTCACCGGTTTCGGGGTTAAACGTCAAGGGACCAGTACTGAACCAGCCTTGGCCTGTAATCTGCTTTCCGACCAGCAGCGCCTGAGAGACCACCTCACCAAATGACAGGGATCGCTCAGGTGCGCTTTTGATGAATACCCGCCCATTCTTGAAAGCTATGTCTTCGGCCGGCCCCTCGAGCATCTCCGCCGCTACGGGGGACAGGATTCCCCGAACTTCCGCGATGGCCTCGCAAATCGCATTGCCGGGAATGGTGGTGGAGCGTGAACCAGCCGTAAAACCACTCTCCGGAACTGCATCCGTGTCCACCTGCATGATGCGCACATCCTCAAAGCGCACCCCCATCGCTTCCGCCGCTATCTGGGCGAGCACCGTGTGGGAACCCTGCCCGAGTTCGATGATTCCGACACCCACCTGCACTTTCCCGTCATCGGTAACATGAACCTGTGCACCGCAGGAATCCGAGGGCGAGGCGGCGCCCGTGGAATACCAAAAACCCGCCATTCCACGGCCATGCAGCAAACCATCGCCGTTCGCGTTTTCCCGTGGGTGCGGCCCGAGCGCTTTTTCCGCCTTATCGAGACAATCCATGTACCCAACACTCTGGTCCAATACCTGGCGGGTTGCCGTGGAAGAGCCGAGTTTGTAGCCGTTCAATCGCCTCAGTTCGAAGGGGTCCATTCCGAGCGAGAGAGCCAAATCGTCCATTTGACTTTCAATCGCAAAATGCACCTGAGGAACACCCAAACCGCGCATGGCGCAGGTATTGATGTTGTTCGTGAGCACGAGATAGCCGTCGGCCCAGACGTTGTCGCATTCATACGCACCGGAGGAATGGATGATGAGCTTTTTGATAATACCGGGTCCTACCGCAGCGTACGGGCCTTTGTTCAGATAAATATGGATGCGCATGGCAGTGATTTTACCGTCTTTCCTGGCGCCGATTTTATGCTGGATCACTGCAGGCACTCGTTTCGCCTTGCCGCCCAGGGATTCTTCCCTCGTGTAGTTGTAGATGGCGGGGCGGCCTGTTTTGAGCGCGACCAGGCCCGCCCGCATGGCGATCTCGATGGAGGTTTCCTCTTTCCCGCCGAAACCGCCACCCGGTGGAGTAGATATGAACTGAATTTCGGTTTGTCCCAAACCCAGCACCGGGGCGATGACGCGCCTGACCATATGAGGACATTGAGTTGGCCCGGTGCAGGTGATCGAGCCATCGGGGTTGGGGACCACATAACCCGCATCGGGTTCGAGATAGGCGTGATCGATGAACTGGGTTTCGTATGTATTTTCCAGAATTACGTCCGCCTCGGCGAAACCTTTTTCGACGTCTCCTTTTCGAATTTTCAAGTGAGTGAGCACATTGCCTTTGGCCACCGGATGCTCCGGCTGCACGATGGGGGCGTCATCCTTCAAGGCGTCTTGCGTTTCAAAAACGGCCGGGAGCGCCTTCGTCTTCATCTTCACCAGACCGGCCGCGAACTCCGCCTGCTCCAGCGTGTCCGCAGCCACGACGGCCACGACGTCCTGAAGCGAATAGATGCGCTCATCGACCAAAGCCGGCTGGTCGGGGATGATCATCCCGTAGAGTTTCTGGCCGGGAATGTCCTTCGCGGTCAGGACACAGGCGACGCCCGGCGCATTTTCCGCCTCGGTGATATCTACTCGTTCCAGCGTTCCGCAAGCGATGGGAGCCGTCACCGGAACAACGTACAACGGATTGATCAGTTTGTGGTCCGCAGCGAATACGGGTGAACCATCCGCCTTGGGCGGCCCATCCACCCGGGGCATGTCGGCGCCGATGAGCTCCCCATCATCATCAGGGCCACCGAACATCTCCTGATAAAAACGTTCTGACATTGCAAACCTCCGCTTATGAAAGACTCCTGCTTTTCGATATGAAGGAGTTGATTTACATGATTACAAAGAAACAGACGCCGATCGCTCAATCCGATTCCGACCCACCGGGTTTTCTCCGGAGCAAGCGCTCTATCTCGTCAGCCACCTCGGCGCCGGGAGGCAATTTCCCCTCCTCTTCCTCGGGTTCTCCATCGAACGCATCTTCAAAATCCACAGCTGGGATATCATCAGGAATCTGGCCTTGCTGAATATCCTCTACATACTTGGCGATGCGGGGATCTCTGGCGATGATCTGTTCAACCTGTCCATCGAACGTATCGATGGCGATATCGAAATCATCCAGGGATATTTCAAAACCACCCAAGTTACTCAATTTGTCCAACAGAGCGCGCGTTGCTTTCGGGTTGGATAGAGATGCGATGTAGTGGGGCACATTCACCCACAAGCTCACTGCCGGAAACCCCTCGTCCTGCATGAGCGTATGGATGACACCCACGATCCCTGTAGGGCCTTCATAGCGTGTAATATCCACCCCTGAGGGTTTTACCAATAACGGATCAGTGGCAATAGCCATCAAATGGCTGGGCTGGGTATGCAAGTCACCCGCGAGCAACGCCCCCATCGTCACGATCATGCGCGCATCGTAGTGGCTGCCTATCGCCAGCACATCGCGGCTGAAGTGTTTCCACTTCAAATGAGGTTCTGTGCCGACCCCTACGAGCAGGTCACGCGCAAGGCCCGGCGTTTGACAATAGAAAAATTCGTTCAGCGGCCAAGTAATCTGCCGCTCACCGGATTCGCTGAGCTTAACTGTTGGTCTCTGATCCGCAAATTGGAAAAAATCATCCGGCTGGATTTGCGCCACACGTTTCCCCTGGAAATGTTGAACCAAGTAGCGCGCCGCCGCCGTTGCGGACTCCGCCGCATCATTCCACCCAGAGAATGCCATGACAAACAAAGGATCGTTGGCGTCCTCCACCTCATGGAAAATTGTGACGCCCATATTCAATACCTCCAGATTGGCTTCATATTTCAAGATTTTCCTGAATCAACAAGGAAAACATGGCGTCTGTGCAGCAAAGTTCAGAGCAAATTCCTCCTCCCTTGATCATTTCTTCTATCAGGCCTCTTTCGGAGAATTCCCGCTCTCCGGTGGATAGGTGTACAAATTGGTCCTGTGCCCTTCCAACCCGGGCGTTTCCCATGAGGGAATCCCTCCAGGCTCGGGCAATGCGCCCTGCGCCACATCCTTCTGGAGTCTTCGCCACTCGTTTTGGAGATCTTCTGTATGCCCCCTGAAGTGCGGCATCACGTACCGCGCGAACATCTCGAGCGAATTTCTTATTTTCTGATCGCCCACCCATTCTTGCGTTGTGAGCATAAGGCCGCCGAATCCACCTGATTCCTCCTGCATTTTCTCAATCACCTCAATCGCGTCATCCGGAGTGCCCACTATCCAGTATCTTTGCTCTGCGGCTGTTTTTGGCGTGATTTCAGAACGCGGCTGGTCAGGATACGCCTCATAAGCAGGTTTCAAACCGATATCCATAAAGTAATTCATGTCTCGAAGGGCATGCTTTTCGATATCGGCCCAGGCTTTCTCACGGCTTTCTGCAAGATGCACGTACGTTGTGATTCTCCAGTTTTCACGCGACATTTGTGTGCCGTATTTTCTGGCGCATTCCTCCATATAGGGCCATTGCTCGGAGAGTGAGAGGTTTTCCATGATTTTCTTGCCGCCGAAGGAGAGCAGAAGCATCTCGTATCGAGCAGCCATATCGATTGCCCCACGGCTCCCCGCCGATGCGATGGCGAGTGGCATTCTGGGCCTTTGGTAGGAGCGCACCTGGAGACACACATTTCTCAACTTCCAGAAACGGCCCTCATAATCAAATGGCTCGGGCGATTCCAGGAGTTTGACCATGATATCCACCGATTCGTTCAGCATCGGACGCAGATCGCCCCCCGGAATGTCAAACAACTTGATGTCGCTTGCTAAATTGCTCGGGCCCACTCCAAAAATAACTCGTCCTCTGGTGAGTTGGTCCAAAAACGCCATTCGCTCCGCCAGGTGAAACGGATGATGGAAAGGAACGCTGATCACGGAAGTTCCCAAACGAATTCGCTTCGCCTTGGCCGCAGCCATCGCGAGGGCCATCTCGGGTGCTGGCATCGTCTCCCAAGCGCCGGAATGGTGCTCACCGATATAGAATTCATCAAAATCCAGCTCATCGGCATACTCGATGAGTGAAATATCACGCTGATAGGCAAGTGATGGATTTTCAGAAGGATGGTGTATCGGCATCATGAAAAAGGAAAATTTCAAGGCGAAGTCCTCCTTCCAATAGAAGCGTGAGTCGGAAATTCAAGGATCTTTCAAGTGATGATATCCTATTTATGAATTTCCAGCATCCCACAATTAAAATTAAAACTTCCTCCTCTTGTCATGACCCTCTAATTCCTCCATTATCCTCGCGCTTTGGGCGCATCCCCGGATATCGCGAAATCTGATTCGAGGTGAAATTGGCTATCACGGAACGAACCGATCTGAGAAATCTCGCCATCATCGCCCATGTCGATCACGGCAAAACCACCCTGGTGGATTCCATGCTCTGGCAAAGCGGCATTTTCCGAGAAGGGCAAGACGTAGCGGAGCGCGTACTTGATTCGATGGATCTCGAGCGGGAGAAGGGAATCACCATCATGGCGAAAAACTGCGCCATTGATTTCAAGGGAATACGCTACAACATCGTGGATACACCGGGCCATGCGGATTTCGGCGGCGAGGTGGAGCGCGTGCTCTCCATGGTGGACGGCGTAATGCTTTTGGTCGATGCTTCGGAAGGTCCTCTGCCGCAAACACGGTTCGTGGTCAGCAAAGCCCTGGAGCGAAAACTCCCCTTCGTCGTGGTCATCAACAAAATTGACCGCTCTGACGCAAGACCAGAGCAAGTACTCGACGAAATATATGATCTGTTCATCGATCTGGATGCCGGAGAAACCCAGCTTGATTTTCCCGTGCTCTACGCCATTGCTCGCGAGGGCAAGGCCGGCCTCGAGCCCGATGCCCTCTCTCCCACACTGGAGCCCTTATTCCATACACTCCAAAGCGATATCCCTCCTCCCTCATACGACGCGGAAAAGCCACTTCAAATGCTCGTCTCCCGACTGGAATACGACAGTTATGTTGGTCGTCTCTCCATCGGTCGAATTTGGAATGGCCAACTCAAAGCAAAGACCCAAGCCCTGGTTTTGGGACCAAATGGGAACCAGATGAAAGGGGAGATCGCCTCTTTGTTCGGCTATGAAGGACTGAGTCGCTACCAGATGGAAGAAGCGTGTGGAGGCGATATCGTGGCTGTGGCCGGCTTGGAGCACGTGGAAATCGGAGACACCATCGCCGATGTAGACAACCCGGTTGCGCTGCCCGCCATTACCGTAGATGAGCCCACCATCGCCATGAACTTCAGGATCAACGATTCTCCCCTGGCAGGCCGCAGCGGGAAATACCTCACTTCGCGCCAGATTCGAGAGCGACTTCTGCGGGAGGCGAGAAACAATGTGGCTATCAAGGTCGAGGAGACCAATTCTGTGGACGCCTTGCGTGTGTCCGGCCGAGGTTCTTTGCAACTCGCCGTGCTGATTGAGCAACTCAGGCGCGAGAACTATGAAATCACCGTCGGCCGCCCCGAGGTCATCACACGCAAAGAAGGCGGCAAGACCATAGAGCCAATGGAAAACGCGGTGGTGGACATTCCGGAAGAATTCATCGGGGCCGTCACACAGAGCCTGGGCGCGCGCAAAGGGAAAATGACCAAAATGACCAATCATGGCAAAGGACGCGCGCGGCTCGAGTTTTCCATTCCCAGTCGAGGCCTCATCGGCTATCGTAACGAATTCCTCACCCAAACACGCGGAACGGGCATTCTCACTCACATTTTCGCCGGATGGAGTGAATGGGCGGGCGATCTTCCGGGCAGATCGACAGGCGCACTAATATCGGACCGCGCGGGCAAAACCACATCATACGCGGTGGAAAACATCCAAGAGCGCGGAACTCTCTTCGTCGCACCAACAGAAGAAGTCTATGAAGGAATGATCATCGGCGAGAACAGCCGCGAACAAGACATGTTCGTCAACATTTCAAAAGAAAAGAAACTCACCAACATCCGGGCAGCCCACGCCGACATATCCGCTCAACTCATACCGCCCAAACGATTCAGCCTGGAAGAAGCGCTCGAATTCTTGCGCGAGGGCGAATGCCTGGAAGTAACTCCCGAAATCTTCCGGTTGCGTAAAACGAAACTAAAAGCCAGAAAACACGCTTAACGCGCTAACCATCCAGCACCTTGTTCCACTCTGAAATCCTGTCTTTTTGCGCTTCGAACAATTCGGAGGCGTCACCTTCGACCTCGATTTTTTCAATCCCGTCACCCTGCTCAATCGCATCCACCACATCCTGCCCGGAAGTGACGCGTCCAAAAACGGTATGATTGCCATCAAGCCAGGCGGTAGGTACATGGGTGATGAAAAACTGAGAACCATTCGTGCCCGGACCCGCATTCGCCATCGAGAGAACACCGGGACCGTCGTGGGGAAGATCAGGGGAGCATTCATCCTCAAACTGATAGCCGGGCCCACCCGTTCCAGCACCCAATGGACAGCCGCCCTGAATCATGAAATCAGGGATCACACGGTGAAAAATAAGGCCATCGTAGAAACCCCGCTTGGCGAGATTCACGAAGCTGGCCACTGTCACCGGGGTTTTGTCTTCATGCAAATCAAGCCGTATCTCACCCCGGCTCGTCGTTATCACTGCGGAAAGCGCCATGAATTGCTCCTTTAGAATATTGGTGGACGCAAAAAACATCGTCACCCACAAATGCACCAAATGTGAATCTCAGAGTTGACGGCGAAGAGTAACAGAACCATCCTTTCGGGTCTAAACCCTTACGGGTTTCCATTCAGCTCGAAAACCTCCGCCAAAAGCTCATAGGATTTCACTCTGGCCTCGAAGCTGTGCATCACGTTCACGATGACGAGTTCCTCGACTTTGTGATCGGAAGCCAAGGTCTCGAGCCTTTTCTTGACCTGCTCCGGATCCCCAGCGATGGTTCTGCTGTCGATATCCTCTGCAAAGGCCCGCTCCATGTTCGTCCAAGGGTAGGCGAGCGCGTCCTCGGGTGTAGGCACGCCGCCTCTCTCGCCGCGGCGGCTTCTGAGCATGACAAGAGGCCTGCTGGCCGCATGGTAGAGCGCTTCTTCTTCGGTGGGCGCGCAGATCACAAATACCGCAAGACTTCCCGTGGGCTTCCTGCATTTGGCCGACGGCCGAAAATCCCTCCGATACATATCCATCACCTGGACGCTGCCATATGTGTTGATGAAATGCGCGAAAGAAAAAGAGCAACCAAAATGAGCAGCGAGAATCGCGCTTTGATCCGAGGTTCCCAAAAGCCAGAGTTCGGGCGCTGTCTCTCCAATCGGCATGGCGCTTATACGGGCGAAGCGATGATCCTCCGGCAACGACCCTTCAACCCAACCCCGAAGGTCCGAGACCTTTTGCGGAAAATCATCGTATCGAAAACCACTCTGCTCGGGCGCCAAAGCCGCGGATGTGAGCCTGTCGGCCCCCGGAGCACGACCCAAACCCAAATCGATGCGGCCTGGATAAAGCGTCTCCAGCATCCGGAACGATTCGGCCACCTTGAGCGCGCTGTAGTGACTGAGCATGACCCCGCCCGATCCCACGCGAATCGTTTTCGTCGTCGCGGCTATCTGGCCGATCAAAACCTCGGGCGACGTGCCCGCGAACGCCCCGTGGCTGTGATGTTCCGCCAGCCAAAATCGATGATAGCCCAATCGCTCAGCGGCTTGCGCCAACTGGACGGTCTCACCGATGGCATCCGACGCCGTTCCCCCCGAACGGATGGGAGATTGATCCAAAACGCTTAAACGAATCATCTATTCGAGAACCACTTAAAGGGAAATTTTTCAGGAATTTTATTTTTGAATTCGATTCACCTGAATATATTCCTCGAGATGAATCACACCCTTTGTTCCGCGAATAATCTGAAGGACCAGTTTTTTTTCGGACTCCGTTCTTGCCCGGCCGATGATATAAACCTTGTTTCGCACGGACTGCCAGCGGTAATTCACGGAACGTACACCTTCTGTCGCCAAGAATTGGGTCTTGAGTTTGGCTTCTATCCACGCATCGCTGGCGATTCGGCTGAGCTTGACGATATCGCGCTCTACAGCCGGTTTCGTCTTCGCCGCTGCACGGTTGCGCTCCACCTCGTCCTGAGAACCGAGAAGGATATGATCGTAAACGGCTTCGATTCTGGGGTCGCCTCGCGCAATACTCAAAACGGCTTCTCGTTTTCTCTCCGCATCCACCACGCCGGTCAACAACACTCTTCCTTCCCACACGTCCGTATTCACATCGACAGGCAAACCACTGTCGAAACGCAGATACTCTTGCAGCAAATTCGCATGTATTTTCGTATCTTCTACCTGCTGTTTCAAAGAGCGATCCTCAAAAGCGCTCTTGACCCCTTTGTGAGCGAACATAATCGCTCCTGGAACACATCCATTCACCCATAAAGGCAAAAACGAAACGACGAGAATGAACCTGGTGAATTTACTCACGAGTTCCCCTGGAGGGCGAAGTGGAACAAAAACACTCTCTATATTGCCTTTAGACTTGAGCGGAGGCAACCACGAATAAATCGAACCCTCCAACACTCTCATACCGTTATGGACGATATCCCGCTGTTTCGATTGCAATGCCCTTCGAGAAAACGCATCATGTATCCATTCATGAATCAACCGCCACACTATCCAATGTTCATAAGGCCCTTCTTCGCTCAGGAGAAAAAATGCCAATTTCAGACGATTCGTTAAAGTCCCGCTGCGAAGATGTTTTCGGAGATTCACTCGACTCCGAACGACGCTCCCTCCTCATCGCCACGATAGAAAATATGGAAAAAGGACATCCACTATTGCGGGAACATCTTTCGCCAACAACGGAACCTGCCGGACACTCTGGATTCTTGCGTTCCCTCGCGAGGGAGAAATAAATTGACAAGCGACATCACGACCCTCACTGCTGCGGAAATCGTCGCACAAATCAAAGAAAAGAGAATGAGCGCCGTCGAAGTCACCGAGGCGCATCTGGAACGTTCGGAAAAAATCGGGGAGGCTTTGAACTCCTGGATCAAGCTCGATTCAGAGGGCGCCCTGAAGGCAGCGCAAGAAGTGGACGCCGCGATTGCCCGAGGCGACGACCCGGGGCCCATGGCCGGCGCACCGATAGGCTTGAAAGACTTGATCGACATGGAAGGCCTGCCTACCACGGCGGGCAGCATCATCGACAAAAACAACGTCGCGGACTCAGATGCCTTGCTGGCCCGAAAGATACGCCAGGCAGGGGCCGTAATACTCGGAAAACTCAACCTCCACGAATTCGCCTTCGGCCCTACCGGGCTAAATCCCCACTACGGGGATCAGAAAAATCCCTGGGATACCGAGCGGGTTACGGGCGGGTCGAGCGGCGGCTCGGGCAACAGCGTGGCGACGGGTCAGGTTTCCATCGCCATCGGTTCCGATACGGGTGGGTCTATTCGAATTCCCGCATCCTTGTGCGGGGTCATCGGACACAAACCCACACATGGGCTCGTCACGAAATCGAACTGCGCGCCGTTGTCGTGGTCGCTCGATTCCTTCGGGCCATTGGCGAGATCAGCCCAGGACTGCGCGCTCATGATGTCCGCCATCGCGGGACATGACCCGGCCGACGCCTCATCCATCGCCTGCGACCCGCCCGACTTCATGGGAGGGCTGAGCAAACCTATCGAAGAGTTCCGCATCGGCCACGCGCGAGAATACTATGAACAACGCTCGGAACCTCCTGTAGCGGAAGCGGTGAACAATCTGGCCAAAACGATTCAGGAACTAGGGGCCGAGGTTGTCGACGTCAAAATACCCGATGTCGAAACCGCGTTTCATGCGGCTGCTGTGCTGATGGTATCCGAAGCGGCGGCCGTGCATGAAAAAAACATACGAGACAACGCGCAAGATTTCGATCCCGCGGTTCTTGAGAGAATCAGACCCGGGTTTTTCATTCCCGCCACATCGTATATCCAGGCGCTTCGATTCCGGGAACAATGGACAAAGCGCATCTGCAGGGAAGTATACGGCGAGGTAGACCTCGTTCTCGCCGCCGCCACGCCGATTCCCGCCGCATTGCGTTCTCAGTCGTCCGGAACGGTTCGGGGTAAAAAGGTCGAAATTCGAACACTCATGATCTCATTGACGAGGCTTTGGAATTTCCTTGGCGGACCGTCCACAGCCTTTCCATCGGGCATGAGCGAGGGTGGCCTGCCGCTTGGAGCGCAAATCATGGGCGCGCCTTTTCATGACCACCACACGCTTTCGTTTGTGCATCAACTGGAAAAAAGGGGCGTCGTGAAAGTGGAAAAACCGCCTCTATAACTCAGAGGCGCTGCTCTACTCCGGCCTGGCCCCATCCGGCCCCATTGGAAATCTCTCACAAAGCGAGCGCACGTCTTCCCTTACCGAGGCGATGCGGGCTTCATCCGTGATATCGGCCAACACGTCCGCTATCCAGTCACCCACGACTTTCATCTCGGCTTCTTTCATGCGGCGCGACGTCAACGCGGGCGTCCCGACGCGGATTCCGCTCGTGAACGCCGGTTTTCTGGTGTCGAAAGGGATCGCGTTTTTGTTCACCGTAATTCCCGCCAGGCCAAGGGCGGCCTCCGCCTTTTTACCGCTGAAACCGGCCTCGCGCAGAT
Source organism: uncultured Nitrospinaceae bacterium (assembly GCA_964440505.1). GTDB lineage: Bacteria > UBA8248 > UBA8248 > UBA8248 > UBA8248 > Bin107. The sequence goes on along the minus strand of CAYTSP010000154.1, from coordinate 1,761 downwards.
CCAGGAGAATCAGGTGATTGTCCGTGCCGCCCGAGACGAGGTGGATGCCGCGCTTTAGGAGTGCATCCGCGAGCGCTTTTGCATTTTTAACAATCTGTTCCGCATAAGTCCTGAATTCCTGGGTGTTCGCTTCTTTCAACGCAACCGCCTTGGCCGCGACGACGTGCATCAATGGCCCGCCCTGCATACCAGGGAAAACGGCCTTGTTCACTTCTCTCGCGTAGTCCTCGTCGCAAAGAATCATGCCGCCGCGAGGACCCCTGAGTGTCTTGTGTGTCGTGGTCGTGACAATCTGGGCATGGCCCGCGGGACTCGGATGCACACCGCCGGCGATGAGCCCCGCGACATGGGCGATGTCCGCCATCACCACGGCGCCTACCTCATCGGCAATCTCCCTGAAACGCGCATAATCGATGGCCCGCGGATACGCGCTCGCCCCTACGACGATAATTTTGGGCCGGTGCTCCTTTGCCTGGCTTTCCACTTCGTCGAAATCGATGACGTGGTTTTCGGGATCCACTCCGTAAGCCACCACCTTGAACCAACGGCCCGAGAAGGTGACAGGGTGTCCGTGGGTCAGGTGGCCCCCATGCGAGAGGTTCATTCCCAAAAGCGTATCGCCCGGTTCGAGCAAACCGTAATACACCGCCGCGTTCGCCTGAGCGCCGCTGTGCGGCTGCACGGAGGCGTGATCCATGCCGAAAAGAGACTTCGCCCGCTCAATGGCGAGGGATTCGGCCACGTCCACAAACTGGCAACCACCGTAATATCGCCTTCCCGGAAATCCCTCCGCATATTTGTTCGTCATCACGCCACCCACCGCTTCCATTACCGCTTCGCTCACGTAGTTCTCCGAAGCGATGAGTTCGAGTTCATCCGCCTGGCGTTCTCTTTCATCTTCCATGGCGGCGAAAATATCGGGATCTCTCAGCGCAAGTGCCGACGACATCGATGGGACCTCCAGACTTTTTCAGGCGTGGGGAATGGTGCGGAACTTCTCAGCCGGGTCGAAGCTAACAAACCGAATCAGGAGCGTCAATCCCGAAAGGGTAAATGCGACTTGAAAACGCAAGGGTTATAATGCCACCTGCAAACCTCGCGAAAAAGGGAACCATGATGCCGAACGAAGCCGATGATTTGCTTGACATCTCTTCGGATGGAATACCCAGGACATCGCTTCCACCCGAACCGGAAGAATTCCATGCTTTGGATGCACTGTGCGATGAAATTTTATCGAGCAAAGATAACCGCAGGCCATATATGGAGAAACTGCCAAGTCTGGTGGCCCGATATCCCGACGCCTTATCCGGCTGGGTGGCCATGGGGCGGATTGCGCTCGCGAACGAAGAGACGATCAGCGCATATGCCTATTTTCGGGTCGCCTACCACAGGGGGCTGGACAAGGCCCGCGCCTCGGGCTGGCGGGGTGATGGGCACATCCCCTGGGAAATCACCGCCAATCAGCCGTTTTTGCGCGCCATTCAAGGCCTGGCGCAATGCGCCAACGCCATCGGAGAATCCGCCGAAGCGAAACGCTGCCATGAATTTCTGGGAATGCTCGACCCGAATCATCCATTCTAGCGGAGTGTTTTCTTCACGCGAGCACGAATACCGGAAGATTGCCTGCCCGATCAGCGAATCCTGACGCAGCTAACAGGGATCGAAAACGCCCTCTCCAGGGGCTGTTGAAAAAGTTCCGCAAACCGCCAACGCCTCTTTCCTCACCCTGAGTAGCCGCCGAAGGCGGCGTATCGAAGGGCG
>CAYTSP010000153.1:0-3710 GCA_964440505.1 uncultured Nitrospinaceae bacterium | reverse complement strand
AATCCGCCCCCGGCGCTACGGCCACGCCGGTGGCCTCGAGTATTTCTCTGGCCAGTTCCAGGCTGTCCTCGCCATAGGCGCGCGCATCCGCGAAGGCGTAGAACGCGCCCGTCGGCTCATGAAGCATTGTGAGGCCGATGTCCCCGAGGCGCGCGAGCATGATCTTGCGTCTTTCGTCATAAATCCCGCGCATGCGCTCCGCTTCGGGCAGGCCTTCTTTCAGGGCGGCGATTGCCGCGTGCTGGACGAAGGAATTGGGCGAGACGAAATAGTTTTGCTGCAGTATCTCCAGCGGGCGGACGTATTCGGGCGGCGCGATGAGATAGCCGACCCGCCAGCCCGTCATGGCGAAATACTTTGAAAAGCCGTTGATGACGAAACAGTCCTCCGTAAAATGAAGGGCCGTGTATTCCGCATCCTCGTAGTTGAGTCCGTGGTATATCTCGTCCGAAATGATGGGCTTTCCCAGTTCGGCGAGCGCCGCCATATCCTGACGCGAGAGCGACGCGCCCGTGGGATTGGACGGCGAGTTGATGAGGATGGCCCTGGTGTTCGGAGTGATGAAATTGCGAACGGCCTCGGCCTCGAGCGCGAAGCCGTGCTCCGCATGGGTGGGCACCCGCACCGGTTTCCCGCAGGCGGAGAGGATGAATGCCGGGTAGCAGGCGTAGTGGGGGTCTGAAATGATGATTTCATCGCCCTCATCCACGAGAACGGAGAAGAGCATCAACAGGCCCGGGCTCGTGCCGTTCGTCACCACCACGCGCTCGGGTGTTACGGATACGCCATATTTATTGTTGTAAAAATCCGCGATCGCCTCGCGCAGCTCGGGAATGCCCAACGCCGCCGTGTAGTGGGTGTGGCCGGCGCGCAGGGCGCTCTCGGCTGCGCGGGTGATGACCTCGGGCGTGTCGAAATCGGGCTCCCCCACTTCCAGGTGGATAACCTCTCGGCCCTGCGCCTCCAGTTGATGGGCGCGCTCCATGATGTCCATCACGAGGAAGGGCTTGATGCCCGAGATGCGCGACGGTACGGAGAGTTGCTTCATTTTTTTACCTTTCAGGTTTCTGGTTGTTTTTTAAGTGGTTGCTCACCCGCAAGGCTAGTGGTAAACTTGGTTGAACTCAAGACGTTACGCGGATTATGACAAGATTTTTAACTGAGAATCCAAGGTTTCTACCCCGGTTTTTTCCCTGAAAGAGGGCGGGGCTCCGGGTAAGAGGGGGAGGAGTCCTTTGACGAAAATCGATATCATCAACCTCGTGTCGGACGATACGGGCCTCAGCAAAGTGAAGGCGGAAGAGGCGGTAGAGACGATCATCCAGACCATCAAGGAATCCCTCCAGAATGGCGAGTCCGTCATTTTAAGGCGCTTCGGTTCTTTTCAGGTCAGGGAGAAGAACGCTCGCGTGGGGCGCAACCCGAAGACGGGTCAGGAGGCGCCCATCAGCGCTCGCCGCGTCGTGCGCTTCAAGGCGGGCAAGCACTTCAAGGATGCGGTGAACGGCGCCGACGTGAAATTTCATTGATCCGGTGAATCTCCCGTTCGCCTAGTCTATCAGCATGGCGTCCCCGTAGCTGTAGAACCGGTATCCCCTTTCAATCGCCTGCGCGTATGCCCTCAGGATTTTCTCCCTGCCCGCGAACGCCGCCACGAGCATGAGCAGGGTCGAGCGCGGCAGGTGGAAGTTGGTCAGCATCATGTCCACTACCTGAAACCGAAAGCCCGGCCGGATGAACAGTCGTGTGCTGAATTCCCCCGGCTGCAGGGTGTGGCCGTGCGCGGTCGCCTCGATATGTGCGGATTCCAGCGCCCGGACCACCGTCGTGCCCACGGCCAGGATGCGCCCGCCGCCCGCTTTCGTATCCTGAATCGAGGCGACGGCCTCTTCGGTGAGAATATAGCTTTCCGCGTCCATCTCGTGTTCTTCGATGTTTTCCGCCTGCACGGGCCGGAACGTCCCGGCCCCCACGTGGAGGGTGAGCCTGGCGACCCGCGCGCCGGCGGCGATTATGTCTTCGAGCATCGTTTCGCTCAGGTGCAGGCCCGCCGTGGGTGCGGCGACGGCCCCCGGGTTTCGGGCGAAAACGGTCTGGTAGCGCTCCTTGTCGACCGCTTCGGCGCTTCTGCCCAGATAGGGCGGAATCGGCATCTCCCCGAAAGATTCCAGCCATTCGGCGAGACCATCCGGGGAGGAGAATTCGAGTTCTCTTTCCAGGCCCTGCGGCCCGAGCGTGGCGCGGTGCGCCTCGTCGAAAACGATCCTTTCGCCCTCGGGCAGCGGGCGGTTGGCGCGCGCCATGGCGCGGAATTTTCCGGGGGAGAGTTGTTTGAGCAGCAAGACCTCCACCCGGCCGCCGCTCTCGCGCCTGCCGTGAATCCTCCAGGGGTTGACCTTCGTGTCGTTGATAACGAGCAGGTCCCCCGGACTTAAGTAACGCGGCAGATCGGTGACCTTGAGATGCGCGAGCGCCTCATTCTCCCTGGGGAGGTGGAGCAGCCTCGCGTCCTCCCGGTTCGGCGGCGGGTAGCGGGCGATGAGGTTCCGGGGCAGGTGATAGTCGAAGTCGTCGAGTTTCATGCGTCTCACGATTCCCTTCGGGACGATGCCCGAAGTCAGTCTTCTTCATCCTCCTGGACGAGGCGAGACGAAACGGTCGCCTCTTCCGATCCGTCTTTCTCCCCCGGATGAAGGAGTTTCCAGATCGCCTGCCGCAGTACGCCCCGCATCACCCGAACCTCCCTTTCGTCCGGCCCCAGCCTGTCGAGCATTCTCCGGAAAGTCCGCGCCACGCGATCCGGGTCGTTGTGGGGGACGAAGCCTATCTGCTCCATGGATTCGAGGAGATGATCCACAAGGCCTTCGATTTCCTCGCGCGATGCGGGCTCGCCTTCATTCGCGCGCTCGCGCTTCGCATCGGCCGCCCCGGGCCGGGCGTTCACCTGGTTCTGGCAGAACAACTCCCACAAGACGATCAGCACGGCCTGGGAGAGGTTGAACGATTCGCCGTCTGGCAGCGCCGGTATGAGGAGCCTCTCCTGGCAGAGGCTCAACTCCTCGGTGAACAGGCCCTTGTCCTCCTGCCCGAACACCAGGCCGACTTTCATGCCCGATGCGCGCGCGAGCAGAGCGCCCGCATCCTCTCTCGGGCGCATGGTGGGCTGTCGTTTCCTGCCGAGGCGCCTCGACGTCCCCACCAGCCAGCCGCAGTCGTGCGAGGCCTCGCGGAGGCTCGCGAAATGCTTCGCACCCGCCAGCAGGGGCTGCGCGTTCATCGCCATCGAGCGCGCGTCCACGCTCTTGACGTCGCACCGCGGCGATACGAGGCGCAGGTCCGATATGCCGAAGTGCGACATGACGCGCGCGATGGCGCCCACGTTGCGCGCGCCCCTCGGGCGCACGAGGATGACGGCGAAATCGGCGTTTTCTTCCGTAGAAACGGGTTCATCCATGAAGTGTAATCACCATCTTGCGGAAACAGGAATTTGACGGCTCACCCGCTCCGGGTGCAGCTTTCGTCCATGCTTCCCGACGCGGGAGATGCTTTCTCCTCATAGCACGAAGCGGCCCGGCCTGTCATAAACGAACCGGGTGCGAGCGCGGATTTCGGGCGAATCAGCAGTTGCGGATGAATATCCTGCGCTTTGGGAGGTTGTTGAAAAAGCCCGAAGAGCGAGGTTTTGCCGTCATTCCGGCGAAACCTCGCTC
>CAYTSP010000152.1:0-2522 GCA_964440505.1 uncultured Nitrospinaceae bacterium | reverse complement strand
GGCGCTTGCGCGCCTACTCAGGATGAGGTCGATGGGGGACTCTTTCAACACCCCTGCGAAAAGGGCGTTTCGTATTGCAAGTTCGCCGTGTAAAACCTACAATGCAGGCCAAGCTTACAAGTTAGATATTGTTCCAGACGATGCAGGCACGTTGCCGCCGAGGCCGGCGCCCCGAGGCGCCGGAGAACGCGCTTTTATTTCCATTCGAGGAGGGATGTACATGCTGCGCACCAATCCCAGGAAACGAATTTGCACCGCAGTTTTATTCATTGCCGCCATCGCCCTGACGTGGGGGCTTTCATCGGCGGCGTCCAAGGTCGTCTTCGTCCACGGAGCGGAGCCCAAGAGTCTCGACAACGCCCTCCATCCGGCGGGCTCGGCCGACTTGAACGTCCAGACGAGCCTCTATGATTCGCTGACCTATCACCGCCTGGACGGCAAAATCGAGGGACGCCTCGCCACTTCCTGGGAGTTCAAGAACCCCACCACGGTCGTCTTCAAGCTCCGCAAGGGGGTGAAGTTCCACGACGGCACGCCCTTCAACGCCGCGGCCGTGAAGTTCAATCTCGACCGGACGCGGAGCCACAAGCGCGCCCGCCTGAGGAAGTGGATCGCGATGATCAAGAACGTCAACGTGATCGACGACCACACGGTCGAGATCGGGCTCAAGTATCCCTTCGCCCCCATCCTGCTGAACCTGGGGACGCCGGTCGCCGCCATCGGCAGCCCCACCGCCATCAAGAAGCACGGGAAGAATTTCCGGCGCAACCCGGTCGGAACCGGCCCGTTCATCTTCGAGAAATGGGTGGCGGGAGAATACATCCGCTTCAAGGCCAACCCGAATTACTGGGACGGAAAACCCAAGATCGACGTTCTCGAATTCCGCCTCGTTCCCGAAGCCACGACGCGGGTGCTCCAGCTCCGCTCCGGCCAGGTCCAGTTGGCCATGTTCCTGCCCCCCGCGCAGCTCGGCGAAGTGGACAAGGACCCCAAGCTGGATCTGGTGAAAGCGCCCCTGTTCCGCGTGATCTTCATCGGAATGAGCATGCTCCACAAGCCTTTCGACAACCCGATCGTCCGCCAGGCGATGAACTACGCCATCGACACGAAAACCATCATCGAGAAGGTGATGCTCGGAGTAGGAAAGCCGATCCGCGGACCCTACGGCCCGACCGTCTGGGGCTATGACCCCGAGTTCGAGAAGATGGGCTACTCCTACAACCCCGCAAAGGCGAAGGAACTCCTGAAGAAGGCGGGGTATCCCAACGGGTTCAGCACCGAGTTCTGGCATCCCACCGGCAGGTACACGGCCGACAAGGTGGCCGCCGAGGCCATCCAGGCCCAACTGGCGAACGTGGGAATCAAGGCCAAGCTCCGCACCGGCTCCTGGGGCCTCGTCGCGCCTTCCGTCCGGAAGGGCAAGGCGCCCATGTTCCTCTACGGCTGGGGCGTATCCACGGGTGATCCGGACATGGTCATGTACAACAAGTTCCACTCGGCCACCCACGGGCGTTCGGGCAACTACACCCGCTACAAGAACCCCGAACTCGAGAAGATCGTGGACAAGGCGCGCCAGGTCAACGACCCGGTCAAGCGCAAGGCGATGTACAAGAAGGCGGCGAAAATGGTGATCGACAATCCGCCCTGGGTCTTCTTCAAGCAGGAAGTCATGCTGGTCGGAAAATCCAAGAAGCTCAAAGGCGTAATCGTCCACCCCGGCGAGCGGATTTACTGGCGCAAGGCGTATCTGGAAAAATAGCCGCAGATCCTTTTCAGGCAGCCTCTCGTTCGAAAAAAGGGCGGGAGGCTGCTTTTGTTTGCGCGCCCATAAGTATCTGCAAGTAGAACTATTCAGACACGGGAGAATCGCCATGCCGGATTCCGTAAGACTGCAGAACATGCTCGATAAGTTCGAGATTCAGGAAGTGGTCGCCGCCGCGTGCTATTCCCGCGACAGGGGCGACTGGGAGACGCTCCGGGACTGCTACCACCCGGATGCGAACGTGACGGTGAGCTGGCACTCCGGCCCGGTGGACGAGTTCATCGAACGCTCCGTGAAGATGATGTCCTCCCGCGACGTGCAGGAGTTCACCAAGCACGTCAACGCGAACCCCCGGGTGAGGCTGCACGGGGCGCGCGCGATCATCGAGTACGACGTCATCCTGCACAATCGCCGCCTCCTCGACGGGTACGCCTTCGATTTCCACACCTGGAGCTGCTACCTCGACCAGGTGGAGAAGCGAGACGGCGAATGGCGGATTTTCAACCGCACGGCCATCTACGAGAAGGACCGCATGGACGCGCACAATCCGAGGGAAATTCCGGATTCCTTCTACGAGGGCATGAACCTGGAGCAGTATCCCCTCAACATCCGCTACCACTGCTGGCGCAACGCGCGGACGGGGCAGACGCCCCCCGAGGGAATCACCATCGCCAGGACCGAGAAGGAAGCCGAAGTGCGCGAAGCGGCCGAGCGCTGGCTGGCCGGCGGGTAGGGTCAATCGCGACTGATGAAGGAGCGA
>CAYTSP010000151.1:0-11718 GCA_964440505.1 uncultured Nitrospinaceae bacterium | reverse complement strand
TTGCTGATGCCGCCCTTTTCCATGAGCGCGCCCGCGAGCAGGAACATGGGCACGGCGATGAAGGGGAACTTGTCCAGCCCATCGTAGTAGGAGAGCGCGAGGCTCTCGAAGCGCTCCCCGGTGGCGTAGTAGACGAGGATGGAGGCCAGTCCCAGGGAGACCCCCACGGGCACGCGGATGAAGAGGAACACGGCCAAAGAGCCTAACAGCAGGAGGGGCATGTTCATCGCTCCTCCTCCTGTTTTTCGACCTCATAGACGACCTCGGGGCCGCCGACCACGTAGACGCGGTACATGTACTGGGCGAGGCGTATGGTCATCAGCCCGAACCCGATGGGGATGATCGCGTGCACGGCGGCTTCGGGGATCTGGAGGATGTCGGTTTCCGACCAGACCTCTATCTCGCTGTAAACGAAGAGGTAGCCGTAGTACGTCATCAGGACGTTGAAGGCCATCCAAAGGCAATCGGAGAAAAAGACTATCGGGCGCGCCCAGGAGGCGGGCGTGAGCATCTCGATGGCGTTCACGCGGATGTGGCGGCCCTGCAGGATGATCCAGCTGATCGCCAGGTAGATGAACCAGATGAAGACGATGCGCGAGAACTCCTCGATCCAGCTGATCGAGGTGAAGAAGATGTAGCGCGCGATGACCTGCGCGGTGAGCATGAGCGTGAGCGAGAGCAGGAGAATCCAGGAGAGATTTCGTTCGATGTTTCGCACGTTTCCGTCCCATCTTGCGCGCATCACCGGGCCGCGCATCCGCCATGTCTGGTGTATGGGCGCAGTCTAATTTGTTTCGACGCAAGCGGTCAATGCGATCAGGGGTTTGGGGATGGGAGTGTAACTGGGCCCAAAACGCGATTAGAGAGAAGTCGTTAGCCTGATGAAGCCTTGATTCTGCTGCATTATTTTCCGATCCGGATGGATGCTACGGGCGATGTCGCGCTAGAATTCGCTTAGAGCATCCGACCCTGTAGGGACAGGTCGCGACCTGTCCCTACGAAGCCGAAAGGGGAACCGGGAAGAAATGAAAATCGTGGATTATCACGGCAGTGTGATATCGACTCTCCAAGAATGGGAGCGCCATTTTGATAACTCGAAACATTGGAAAAGGGGTCGAAGCGCTTACTCCCTTGCCGATTTTATTCTGAATCACAACGGAGCGGCTCTTCTTGAGTCCCGAGTTTCGTCCGTTTTATCTGAGCGCGTTACTTTCGAGTTGGCTACGCCGGAATACCGAGCGAAATTTGATCGTTACGGGAAGCCGAGTCAACTCGACCTCGGGATATTCGGTAACATCGGCTCCGGGAAGGGCCTGTTCGTAGGCGTGGAGGCGAAAGTCGATGAAACATTCGGGAAAACAGTAGGAGAAAGATATCGGGATGCCCTGAAAACCCGGCAATCCAACCCACGAACCAACGCGCCTCAGCGAGTAGAGCAGTTGCTCTCACGGTATTTTTCGGAGTTTGAACCGCCGCAGGATTCCAGGTTTGCCGACATCCGCTATCAGTTGCTGACCGCAGCGGCGGGAACGGTTGCGGTTCCGCAAGACTTGGTAGTTTTGTATGTTTTGGTCTTCAAGACGAGCTCATACGACCCGCAAAAGGGTGAGGAGAATTATAGCGACTTCAAGAAATTCGTGGATTGCGCCGGCGGCAAGCCGTTAGCGCAGTGTGGGCAGTTCGGTCTCGCGCATGAACTCGTTATAGATCGAAAGCGGCTGGTCGCTATTCATGAACACGTGAATTTTGGGAACTGAAGGCGCAGGAATTTCTTGTTTCCAGAACAGGGCGATCATTCGTTACCTATCGTATCTGCCGGTCCGGAGCGCCAACAAAAATCCGTTTCGTCGCCTCTTTATGCGACAGAAACCAATCCGTTGAATGCATCCCGGATAATCCTGCCTTCACGGGTTAAATTATCGGTGTCGCATTTTAGCCTTACTTCTTCTCCGTTCTTGAAAGGTAGTTCGTTGAAGTTTGCTGGGAAGGCGAGTACGTTCAGGGACATCGTCAATCCGTCGATTCTAGAACCAACGTCAAATTTATCGAGTGATTGGCGCATCCGCGCAACTACCCCTGCGAGGTCGTAATTGCCATGATAATAAAAACTGGGTGCGACAACTTCAAGCGAGATGTGTCGGGCCTCCATCAAGGGTCTCCCCTGAAGAGGTAATTCGTTTTTGTGAGTTCGGCAAAAAATGTAGACGGCACCATACCCAAGCACCTGGCGTAGTGCAGAAAGAGGGTCGTCGCTTCCGGTTTTCAACTCGATTAGGCGGGCGTGTTTATTTTTTCCATCCCAGTGAACGAGGTCGACGTTGCTGTGCCTGTTCCTGGCTGAGTCGCCAATCCCGGAGGCGGTCGGACATTGGTTGAACCACCCAGGCATGTAATCGTTGTAAGCTAACATGGCCACGGCTTTTTCGAGCAATGTTTCTTTCCCCGTATTATGAGGGGCTATTTTACGTGCATGCCGCTGTTCCCAGAGTCTTTCAGATGTGGAGGATGGGTTGGGACAGTTGGCTTCCATCCTGTCGTATATTTCTCCTATGTCTTCTAGGTTTTCAGTGCTATCAAACAAACTACCCATGTCAATTACCTTATTTTAGGATTTTTTTAATGGGGATTGCTCTTCCAGTCATCTCTTGTGCGACGCATTCCTAACAAGCCGACGCTCAGAAAACCCCCTCCCGCGTTTCGACGAGCACCATGTCCACCACCCGGCGGAGGGCCTCCTCATCCGAATCCCCCTCCAGGCGGCGCAGGCGGTAGAGGTCGGCCTGGCGGTCCGCGGCGCTGCCCTCCCGGATGATGGTGAGCGTATGGCGGATTTCGGCCTCGCACCCCAGTGCTTGTGCGTCGGGCGCGAGCGTCTCGACGAGGTCGCGCATGAAGTCGTCGATATCCACCCGCGCGTTCTTGTGCGTCGTATCGCCGAAGAAGGCGAGCGTTCCGTAACGCTGTGCGACCCAGCGGTTCTCCGCGATGACCTCGGTGAGCGGCTCGGGCGGCAGCGCGCCCGCTTCGTCCTGACGCATGAGATACCTGATGAGAGAGGCGTAGAGCGCCGCGATGGAAACGGCGTCCTCGACGCGCGGGCAGATGTCGCAGATGCGAAGCTCCACCGTCGGGAAGGCGTGGGCGGGGCGGATGTCCCACCAGATTTCGCTGCCGGTCTCGATGAAGTTCATTCGCCGGTATTCGTCGATGATTCCCTCGTATTCCGCCCGGGAGCGCAGCGGCCCGGGCAGGCTGGTGCGCGGGAGCCCGCCGATGAGGTTCAGGCGGTAGGACTTGTAGCCCGTGTCGTGCCCGCCGTTGAAGGGCGAGGAGGTGGAGAGCGCATGAATGGCCGGCAGGTAGCGGCGCATGGCTGTCATGACCCGGATGCGCGATTCGGGATCGCCGAAGCCCGCGTGGACGTGCATCCCGCCGATGACCAGGCGGCGGATGCTCTCCTGGAACGTCATCTCGAAACGCTCGTAGCGCTCCTTGGGCGTGACCGCCAGCTCCCGCCACTGTGCGAAGGGGTGGGTGGAGGCGCCCATCACCGCGGCGCCATGCGCCTCCGCCGCCTCGATGACGACCCGCCGCGTTTCGCGCAGCGCCTCGCGCGCCTCGGCCACCGAAGCGCACACCCGCGTGTTGGTCTCTATCTGGGAGCGAAGCAATTCCCGCGTGACCTTGTGGGGTTCGATCCGGGCCTCGCAGGCTTCGAAGATGGCCGGGTCGGGATCGGCGAGGAGGTCGCGCGAATCGGGATCAACGAGAAAGAACTCCTCCTCGATCCCGAGTGTGATGCTCAAATCGTCTCGATTGTCGGCGTCGTTCACCTGATGCTCTCCGGGGCGGGGCACGCCGCCCCTTTTTCTCGTGTGCTTCCGTCCACGAGCAGTGGTTTTGAGTCGAATCACTTGAAACAGGCGCGACGACTCTACCACTTCATGACAAGTGAATCCAAGTATTCGTGCGGGTTTGTTCGTCTATCTAGGGCTGGTGAACCGCTCTTTCCCGCGTACCGCCGAGGCTCGTGAGGGCGAAGGGTGCGGTGATCAGCGCAGCGACGACGCCCATCCCCACCAGGCCGAAGGCGTCCACGCAAAGGCCGATGAGGGGGGCGAGAACCATGGCGAGGATCGATTTGGCCTGCGTCTCGACGGAGAGTATCGTTGCGCCCGCCTCGGGCGTGCTGTGGGCGTCGATGCGGCTGATGAGCACGGGCCGCCAGAAATTCTGCAGCACGGCCAGAGCGACGAACCCCGCGATGACCACCGATTCCCAGCCCGTCCAGAGCCCCCAGGCGAGGGCAGCGTAGACGAGGGCGGTAGCGCCCCAGAGCGATTTCGCGGCCGCTTCCTCCGAACCCGTGGAGGCGACGAGGCGATGCCCCCCACGCGAGGCGAAGCTCGAGAGCAGGTGCAGGACGAAGTAGACCGCCCCCACCAGAATGGCCACGCGCTGGCTCTGCTGCCAGGTGGCGAGCAGGGCAAGACCTAAGGCGGCCTGCTGGATGACGGGCTGAATGTAGTCCTTGGCGACTTTGTAGGTGCCCTCGTAGCTCATGGATTCCACCAGGATGCCGCGCAGCGGCCTGTCGGTGAACGCCATGCGCATGGAGTCTTTCAGGTGTCCCCACACGCTCGGGATTTTCGTATCCGCCGCGCGCGTGCCTTCGAGTTCGGTGGGGTATCCCATGAAGTTCACGATGTTCAGCGCGTAGGGGATGACGGCGAGCAGGAAGATGTCGCTGTAGCGCGCGCCGGTGAAGATGAACGCGCTCGCGATCACGACCGAGACGGCAGAGCCTATCTTCGACCACGAGCGCGTGAAGCCGTAGACGCGGGTGCGCTCGCTTTCTCTGTCCTGAATCCTGAGCCACTCGAATATCATCGCCTTGTGCGTGCCGGTGCGGAACGAATCGCCGAGAGCGAAGGCGAACATGGCGAGGAACAGGGCGGCGAAAGAGGCCGAAAGGCCGAAGACGAGGAACGAGGCGATGTAGGCGAGGAACGAGAAGATCATCGAGCGCCTTCTGCCGTAGAGATCGGCCACCGCTCCGCTCGGGATCTCGAAGAGGTTGATGCACACCTCGCGAAAGCCGATGAGAATCCCGATCTGGAAGAAGGAAAGGTCTTTTTCCAGAAAGGCGAGGATGAGGAAGGGCTCGAAATAGGTCTGGTTCTTGAGGAAGCCGTACAGCGAGAACCGGAACATCATCATCGGCCGACCCTCCTTCCCTCAATTTCGCGCCTGAGCCTCTCTCGCGCAAGGGCAGGGGGACAAGAGGCGGCCTGCACGCGCGCCCGTACGCCACCCCCCGCGGCGCGCATGAACCATTGTAGCGGAAATTTTCTCGCTTGCGGGATGTTTTTTCGCCGGTTTGGCGTGGGGGGGAAGGCTGATACGCGGGTTCTCCCCTGCAAACCCGCCCGCTTTCCGTAGGGACAGGTCGCGACCTGTCCCTACAGGTTCATTTCAATACACGAGATGCGCGTAGCCGGACAGGCACGGGAGCCTGTCCGGGGACCCTTTCCGCCACCCTGCCACTGTGCCAGTTCTCATGAACCCGCAACCGCAGATTGCCGTCATTCCGGCGCATGCCGGAATCCAGAACAGATGAGGATTTCAAATCGCAGGATAACCATGGAAAATGATAGAGCGAAAAGACAAATTCAAAAAACAAAGTCCCTGGATTCCGGCATGCGCCGGAATGACGATCAAAAGCGAACACCGGAAAGGCACGGGGGGGGCTGTTCCTACGCTTCTCCGACGCCTTGTATGCTCAGCGAATCCGCCAGCCGATGAGGGCCGCGCCGACCACCATGCAGGCCGTGCCGACGAGGATGGCGGGCGTGATGCGCTCCACGCTCCTTAGCAGGAAGAAGCTCATGATCAGGCTGAAGACGGGGGCCGTCGAGGTGAGCGGGGAGACGATGGAGAGGTCTCCGATGCTGATGGCGGTGAAGTGCAGGAAAAACCCGAGCGCGTTCAGCAGTCCGCACAGCCCGTAGATGTACCAGGCCTTGTGACGTTCGAACTGGTTTGGTTTTTGATCCTTCGGGAAGAGCGGGATGAAGGTGACCAGGAAGACGAACCCCGCCAGCGTCGTGAGGGTCGCGCCCATGATCGGGGCTTCGACGTAGGCGAAGGCGAGTTTCCGGAACAGAAACGAGAACGCCGCGGTGACGGCGCTCGCGAGCGCCAGCCAGAGGTGCTTCCTCTTCCATGAGGTGTCCTCGGTCTTCTTGTAGCTGAGCGCGGCGCTGCCAAGGACGATGAAGAGCGTGCCCGCCAGGATGAGCGCGCCCGGCCGCTCGCCCAGAAAGGCGATAGCGAGGGAGGTGGAAAACAGAGGCGTCAGCGAGACGAACGGCATCGCCCGCGCGACGCCCAGGTAGGAGATGCTCAGGTAGAGAAACACGCGCGACATCGCCGGCCCGGTGAGGCCTGCCAGCGAGAAGAAGAAAAAGGCTTTCAAGTTCCACCACCCCGGCTCCCAGTAGTACCAGGTGACGGCGAGCATCACGGGCAGGGAGGTGAACAGGCCGATGAAGACGCCCGTGAGCGCGTTGGCGTGCTCGCTGCCCTTCCTGATGCACACGCTGAAGGTGGCGAAGACCACGGCGGTGGACATGGCGTAGGATGCGGCGATGAGCTGGGGGTTCATCCGGTTCTCGGGGCTGTAGGGCTTCTGGATATGTCTCGCGCCGCAATTTCGGCGAGCCTCAATCTACAGCCTGCGCATTCGCTTGGGAAGCGGGGGGAGTGATTCCCGATCTCTCATCACGAACCAGACCGCTGGTTCCTCGTTTCCACGGCTTTGACTTGCAGTGTGTGAATTCTATATCTATATCGTATAAATGCCATATGATACCCATACTTCGGAGGTCAGCCATGAAGTCTAAGACTTTGGTTATAGCCGCTTTTGTCGTCATCCTCGGGCTGAGCGCCCTTGTCTGCCTCCCGAGCCGGGCGGAAGCTGCCTGCAGGGTCCGCATCGGCGATTTGAACTGGGACAGCGCCAATTTTCACGGCCAGGTGGCCGCCTTCATCCTGAAGCACGGCTACGGCTGCCGGGTGCGGCTCATCTACGGCGGCACGCTGCCGACCATGGCGGCGCATTATCAGGGCAAGAACGACCTGATCATGGAGCTTTGGTACGACAGCACGAAGGATCAATACGACCTCGCGGAGAAGAAGGGCAAGGTCAAGAAGCTGAGCGTGAATACACCCGACAGCATACAGGGCTGGTTCATACCGCGCTTCGTCCAGAAGGCGAACCCGGGCCTCAGGTCGGTTTACGATCTGGCGAAGTACAAGCATCTTTTCAAAGACCCCGAAGAACCCTCAAAGGGCAGGTTCGTGAACTGCATCCCCGGATGGGCGTGCGAGGTCATCAACACGGTGAAGCTGCGCGCCTACGGGCTGGAAAAACACTTCACCAATTTCAGGCCGGGCTCGGGCGGCGCGCTCGCGGCGGCGATCAAGGGCGCATATCTCAAGAAAAAGCCGGTCGTGGCCTATTACTGGGCGCCGACGCCGCTTCTCGGCCAGCTCGATCTGGTTCAGCTCGAAGAGCCTGCGTGGAACGAGGCTGACTGGGACGAGATGATGAAGCATGTGAACGCGCTCAAGAAGGGCGGGTTGGAGGCGATGGGCAAACCCGGGAAGGCCGTCGCCTACCGGACGATGGAGTTGCCCAAAACGGTCACTACGAAGTTCGCGGCCAAGCATCCAAAGATCGTCGCTTTCCTCGAGAATTACTCGCTTCCCTCCAAAGTCGTCTCAGAGGTGCTCTCCTATCTCGAAAAAGATGCCGGCGGCGACGCGAAGGTCACCGCGGTCCATTTCTTGAAGACGAACAAGGTTTGGAAGAAGTGGGTTCCGGCCGACGTCGCGCGCAAGGTAGAGGCGGCGCTCGCCTCGACTTGAGCAGTTGCGGCAGGGCCGTTAATTTCGCTATCCTGCATGGGCTTCTCGCCTCATCTTGCCTGCCATTTTTGCCAGAGGTCATAGATAGCCATGTTGACCAGAATGGAGCGCAGCTTTTTTCGCGTATTCCCACCCAAATATAGAAATAGACATTGGAAGAAAAATCTGCCGATTCGACGATTTCAGCCTTCGATAGTCAGAGGAAAAGTTATCATATGCGCCTTGAGCGCTTATGGATATGGAATGAAGACTCGCGGAAAGGTGCAACTGAATCTGTTTTTTCCGCCATTTTGCCGAATATTGGGACAATGTGGGATTGCAACGTCGTGCGCAACCGACTTCGAGAGCTTGAGGCATAAGATCGAGATTTCCGAAGGAGTGCCGACCGTTCTGATTAATCTCATAAATGAAATATATGACGGGATTGATGAATATGATATTCCAGAAGATTTATTGCAGAAAGCAACCGCTATTTTCAATTCCCATCAAACCGCCGGTATCATTAAAGACAAGCGGAAGGCAAACGAAACACTGTCCGGCCAAGGCATCATGATGCCAAGTTTGAAGATAGATGAAGGGAAGAAGATATTCAGCAACGCAAGAGTTGGTTCTGGAGAGAACGTCTTTGTCCTCGAAAAATATCAGGAAATAGATGATGGCCGTTACAATGCGGAATTTATCGACACCAGGGTCCCGTTTGAAAACTCTGTCTATTATACATGTGTGAGGCTGGTTTGTGTCGGTACACGCACGCTGCAGATATATGTTCGCGCTCGAGATGTCGAAGAAAACAATCCATCGGTGCACAGCAAGGATACTCCGAAAAATCCCGAACTTCTGGAATACCTCTACCGGAATCTGGTTGAGCCACGCTTGGAACAACTTCATGCGCTGGGTCGTTGTATCGGTAGCTCCCTGGGTCCGGGATTCTACGCGCATGACGTGTTGGTGGACAATAAATCCGGGCATATTTTTTTGTGCGAGGCAGGATTCAAGTTTTATGATCATACTTACTGTAACCGGATGATGAATGTAATATCCGACGGGAACTTGCAACGCACGATGCTCGACCAGGAAGCTTATGCGGGGTACGCAGGTTCCGTTTTCTTGGCGTACTGCGCGGAAATGGGTTTCTTGTAGCATCATCAATTCGCCAAATCGGCAGCTATGCTCCCAGCTTTTGGTGCCTCCAGGGGGGTTCGGCCAGGCAACACGGTTTGATTTCGACCCGTTCATCACCAGCAAGAAATCCACCCGGGCAGGGAGGGGCAGTGACAGGCGGTCGGACATTCAGGTGGCGGACATACATGCCTGATCCCAAGGAGTCTCTCCCGCCTGTTCTGCACGTTCTTCCCATTCTCGTGTAAGCGCAGCCTCCTCCTCTTCGGTCGCCAAACCCTCCTTCCCCGGGAGTATTCAAAAGCCTCTCCTTGCGCGGGCTTGATCCGCCGCCTTCCGGTTTTCATGAATTTTTGACGATTTTGTAACGCGCGCGGGATAATGAGTCGCTATAATCCGCTCCGACAAGAGGATCGCTTCCATGCAGGCTCGCCCTTGCGCGCGCCGATCATTAAATTTGAATCTCGAAACGTGGGGGATGAGAGATGCACGAAGACCATACGCGCGACGCGCAGCTCGCCGCGCACGGGGATTACCCGACCGATGATTCCGACGAAACCCACTATCCGCGTCACGGGGAGACGGATTTCGAAAAGCTGGTGGAGAAGATGATGTCCCGGCGCGGCTTCCTGAGCCGGGGGGCCGCCTTCGCCGCGACGGCGTTCGTCATGAGCGCAGGAGGGGTAGACCCGCTCTCCGCCTTTGCGAACGCGGACCGCTTCGGCTTCGAGGCCGTGCCCGCCAATACGCGCGACACGATTACCGTGCCCAAAGGATACAGCTGGCACGTCGTCGCCCGCTGGGGCGACCCCATGTGGACGAAGGGGCCCGAATTCGACCACGCGACGCGCGGCACGGGCGCGAGCCAGGAACTCGCCTTCGGCGACAACAACGACGGCATGTCGCTCTTTCAAGCTGGCGGCAGGAACGTCCTCGCCGTCAACAACGAGTACGCGAACGTCGCCATCATCCACGGAGGTGCGGGCGGCGGAAAGCCGCAGACAACCGACGACGTGCGCAAGAGTAAGGCCGCGCACGGGGTGTCGATCGTGGAGATAACGCAAAAGGGTGGCAAGTGGTCGATCGTCAAGGATTCCTCCTACAACCGCAAGATTACCCCCGACACGCCGATGGAACTCACGGGCCCCGCCCGGGGGCACGCCCTCATGAAGACAGCCGCCGACCCCAATGGCGTGAAAAGCCTCGGCACCTGGTTCAATTGCGGCAACGGCGCGACGCCCTGGGGCACGTATCTCACGTGCGAGGAGAATTTTAACGGCTATTTCTCATCGAGCGACCCCGAGGTCAAGATATCTCCTGAGGCCAGGCGCTATGGCCTGGGCGTCCGGGACTGGGGCTATCGATGGGCGATGGCGGATGAGCGCTTCGACATCGCAAAGCACCCCAACGAGCCGAACCGCGCGGGCTATATCGTCGAGATCGACCCGCTCGACCCCGAATCAACCCCAAAGAAGCGCACCGCGCTCGGGCGCTTCAAGCACGAGAACGCGGAAGTCGTCCTCGCCGCGAACGGCCAGGTGGTCGTCTACATGGGGGATGATGAGCGCGGCGAGTTCATCTACAGGTTCGTGAGCGCGGGCCGCTACGCCGAGGGCGGGGACAACTCGAATCTGCTTGAGAGCGGAAAGCTCTACGCGGCGAAGTTCGCCGAAAGCGGCCGGGGCGAGTGGGTGGAATTGACGCCTGAATCCACGGGAATGGCCTCGATGGCTGAGATTTGCATCCATACGCGGGTCGCCGCCTCCGCCGTCAAGGCGACCACGATGGACCGCGCAGAGTGGGTGGCGGCGAACCCGAAGAAAGCGGAAGTCTACTGCTGCCTCATCAACAACAAGAACCGGGGCGTTAAGCCCAACAAGGGCGGCGACCCCACCCCCGTCGGGGGGCCGAACCCCCGGGCGAAGAACCGTTACGGGCAGATCGTCCGCTGGGCGCCGGATAAGGGCGATCACCTTTCCAGCGCCTTCTCGTGGGACCTCTACGTGGTCGCCGGCAACCCCGCCGTCCACAAGGGCCCCGACGCGGGTTCAAAGAACGTGACGCCCGATAACATGTTCAACTCTCCCGACGGGCTCGCCTTCGATGCGAACGGTATGCTGTGGATCCAGACCGACGGCAACTACAAAAACGCCAAGGGCTTCGCGGGTCAGGGCAACAACCAGATGCTCGTGGGCGATCCGGTGACGGGCGAGATACGCCGTTTCATGGTGGGGCCCAGGCAATGCGAGGTCACCGGTATCGAGTGGAGCGCGGACGGGAGGACGATGTTCGTGGGGATCCAGCATCCGGGCGAATGGGGAGGCGACAGCCATTTCCCGGACGGGGGCGACACGACGCCCCGCTCGGCGGTGGTCGCCATCACGCGCGACGACGGTGGCGTCATCGGCTGATCTCGCACCCTGTCCTGCGGCCCGGCGCGTAGAGCGCCCCATAAAAACGCTTCACCCCTTGAGGGGGCTGCTGAAAAAGTCCTGAGAGGCTAAAGAAACCCGATAAAGTCAACCCCCCCTACCCCCCCTTGTCAGGGGGGCAGGAAAAAGCAAATCCCCCTCTGCCCGGCGGAGGCGCATCGCCTTTTTATACCCCCCTGACAAGGGGGGTAGGGGGGGGTTGCCTTTATGGGGTTTCCCTTTCATGGGGGTTGCC
>CAYTSP010000150.1:0-7266 GCA_964440505.1 uncultured Nitrospinaceae bacterium | reverse complement strand
AAAAGAATTATCATATAAATCTTAGCGTCTCGCACTCAGATCTAGCGCTAAAAAAAGTTTTTCGCCTGCCCCGCATTTGCCCGCAACCGCCCGCATTTCCTCCCGCCGCGCATCAAGCCCTCAAACCCTCATTCATCAATCGGGTTTGACCAGCTGACATAGCGGCGTCCCGCGCCTTGGGGTATGGTGGCCCCCAACCATCCACATCCATATAGGGAACGCGACATGAAAGTAGGGCTCTTCATCACCAACCAGCAGCACCTGGAAACCGACATGGTCAGCGCCCTGGACGAGCAGTACGCCATGGTGCGCCTCGCGCGCGACAGGGGCTGGGATTCGCTCTTCACCGGGCAGCACTACTTGAACGAGGGCAACAACAAGCAGCTCCAGATCGTGCCCTTCCTCGCGCGGCTGCAGGCCGAGGCGGGCGAGATGACGCTCGGGCTCGGCATCCTGCTCATCAACCTCCACAACCCGGTCTACGTGGCCGAGACGGTCGCGACGATGGACGTCCTCTGCCGGGGGAACTTCGTGTTCGGCATCGGGCTGGGCTACCGCGAGGCGGAGTTCGACGCCTTCCGCGTGCCCAAGGGGCAGCGCGTGCGGCGCTTCGAGGAATGCCTCGAACTCGTGAAGCGCCTCTGGACGGAGGAGGAGGTCACCTGGGAGGATGAGATCTGCAAGCTGGACGCCGTGCGCATGAACATCCGCCCCGTGCAGAAGCCATACCCGCCGATATGGGTGGCGGCCAATAATGACAGGGCCATCGAGCGCGCCGCGCGCATCGGCGACAACTGGTTCATCAACCCGCATTCCACCACGGCGACCATCAGGCGGCAGATGGCGCTCTACCGCGCGGAACTGGACAGGTGCGGCAAGCCGTTTCCGGCGGAATTCCCCTGCATCAAGGAGGTTTTCTGCAGCCGCGACAGGAAGACCGCCCTCGAGATGGCGGGGCCGTATCTGTTCGGCAAATACCAGGATTACGCCAAGTGGGGCCAGGACGACGCCATGCCCGAGGATGAGAGCTTCGATCAGGAATTCGACGATCTGCTGAAGGACCGCTTCGTCCTCGGCTCGCCCGAGGAGTGCTACGAGCAGCTTCGCCCCTACTGGGAGGAAGTCGGGATGAACCACCTCGTCATCCGCACGCACTGGGCGGGAATGCCGCTTTCCACAGCGCTTCACAGCATGCGGATGATCTCGGACGAACTCCTGCCGGCGCTCAGGAAAATCTAGGGGCTTCTTGTGCACACCGGACTGAAACATGGTATAGTGGGGGCACATTATTACAGCGCATGGCCGCAATATGTGGGGGATCGATATGTCTGAAAAAAGGATGATATCTTTCGTTCTCAACGGAGAGCCCGTCGATGCGATGGTTCCCGTGAACCGCTATCTGGTGGACTTGATACGTGAAGATTTGGGCATGATGGGCACCAAGCGCGCCTGCGATCAGGGCGCATGCGGCTCCTGCTCGATCATCATGGACGGTGAACTCATCAGTTCGTGTCTCGTCCTCGCGGTGCGCGCCGACGGCGCGAACGTCGAGACGATTGAAGGCCTCGGCGGCCTCGAAGACCTGCATCCCTTACAAGCCGCTTTCGCCTCCTACGGCGCCACGCAGTGCGGCTATTGCACGCCGGGCATGATCGTCTCGGCCAAGAAACTGCTCGATGAGAATCCCGACCCCTCAGAAGCCGAGATTCAGCACTGGCTCACCGGAAACCTCTGCCGCTGCACGGGTTATCGCCAGATCATCGCGGCGATTCGCGCCGTGGCCGAGGGCCGGACCGAACCCGAATCCCCCATCACGGTTCCCACGGTGAAGGCCTACGACGACTAGTTCCCCTCCTCCCCTAAAGGAGGCCGCCATGAAACGAATGATCGAACACGTTGCCCTGCGCGTCACGAATCTTGATAAATCCATCACGTTCTACCGCGACGTGATGGGCTTCAAGCCCGTCGGCCGCCGCCTCATCCACGGCGGCGAGATCGACCAGGTCGTCTTCCGCGTCGGGGAGGACATTCTCGTGCTGTTTCACGCCAAGGATTTCGTGTCGGACGACGTCGAGGTGAAGGGCGGCATGGATCACCTCGCGTTTTGCATGGATGACGCCGAATACCACAATGTAATCAATCGTTTACGAGCAAGCGGCCGGGAGCCTCACCGCGGCGAGGAGAAGAACCTCGGCGCCTACGGCGTGGGCTACGCCACCTATTTCTACGATCCGGACAACGTCGAACTCGAGATCAAACGCTATGACGACCCGCCCGAACAGCCGGGTCCGGAGTGGTACGAGAGCGGTCGGCAGATGAGCGTTTCCTAGGCGCATCCCCGCATTTGCGCGCATTTCCCGTAGTCGCGTGAGGCGCGAGCTATGGCAGAATTCCCCTGCGCCAGATGCCGCGGCGTCAAAGCCTAAGAAAATTAATTGTCAAAAATTTATCGAAAAACCCCGTGAATTTATCTAATTTTATCCGAATTTATCGAAATTTCCGGGAATTATTATTTGCATTATCAGCCTTCTTCGCCTCGCCTGAGCGAACAACCGTAGCCGTCGATCCGCGCCTCCGATCCTTGAAAGACCGGGGGCCTTCGGACGGCCTATCCGGCATGCCCGTCGTCGTGTAAAACCCATGTCGCTGAATGCGGAGAGAGGTGTTGGTCGAACCCGACTGAGAAAGGAGCTGTTGAAAAAGCCCCCTGACATGGGGGGTGTAGGGGTCGCATACATGCGACCCGGCCTTTTTTCGCCGTCCGTCATGGGCCGCATATATGCGGCCCCTACATCAGGCTCACGACCAAAACGACGTGCGGGGTGGGGACGTGAAAGAGACGAAAAAGCAAAGTCAAAATGGATTCCGGCTTTCGCCGGAATGACGGCGGTGGACAATTCCGATCGAGAAGGGGGTTTTTCAACAAGCCCGAGAAAGGAGGTCGAACCCGACTGAGAAAGGAAGGTTCGCCGGGTGAGGAACAAGCTATTCCCGACCGGGGCGGCGGCGAGCCCCCGTGTCTTTACGCCCGACCGCCTGCGCGTTCGAAAATCTTGCGCAACGCCTCCGGGTCCTGCGTATGGGCCAGCGCCACCATCAGCAGGGTCCGGGCCTTGATCCCGCTCAGATAGCCTGCCGATATCGCCCCGCGTTCTATCAGGCTCAGGAACGAGCCCTCATGCGCCTTGGCGCGGTGCGGCGCGCCCGCGAAGATGCGCACCCCGACCACCACGGGAATCCCCGCCTCGAGCGCGTCACAAAGGGCGTGGTAAAAAGGGAGGTTCACGTTGCCGGCACCTACGCCCTCTACCACGATGCCGTCCACGCGCTCTTTGATGCACGCGCGCACGAGCAGGTCGTTCACCCCCTGGGTCACGGTGAGAAACTGCACGTTCTCCTTCACGGCGTCGACTTCGAAGTGAAGCCGCCGCTCGGGAAGGTAGTGAAAGAAGACGCCCTCATCCGACACGACGCCGATGGGCCCGCCGTCTCTCGAGGCGAAGGCATGGGGCCGCTGGCTGTGCACTTTGATGACGTCGCGCGCGGCGAATATCTCGCCATCGAGAGCGACCATCACGCCCCGGCCCCGCGCCTCGGGTGAGGCTGCGATCTTCGCGGCGTAGTAGATGTTCCGGGGACCGTCCGCGTCGCGGGCGACGGAATTTCGCATCGCGCCCGTGATGACGACGGGCTTATCGCCGCCCAGGGTCAAATCCAGGAGATAGGCCGTCTCCTCCATGGTGGCCGTCCCGTGGGTGACCACGGCGCCCGCCTTCTCCTCATCCGCCAGAATCCCGCGCAGGCGGTCGCGAAGGCCGAAGGCCGTCGCCGTCTCCATCAAGTCGCTGGTGACGTTCGAGTGCTCGACGACGCGCACCTGGGCCGCACGCCTGAGTTCGGGAACGGACGCGACCAACTCCTCTGCGCTCGCCGCCGGTACGTTCTCCCCTCCGCGCGTGTCGTATTTGGATGAGATCGTCCCTCCGGTCGTCACTATCGCAACGGAAGGCTTGTTCATGGCGTCTCCTTTTTCGTCTCTTGAAGTACAGTTGCTGAATCGCCGCTGTGTTCCTAAGATGAGGCGAGCGCATTGTGGCCCCGCAAGGGGACGACCGCAAGGCCGGCTGAGGGAGGGGAGATTCCACATCAACTCCGGGTGGAGAGGAGAGTCACTCTTCCCTTGAGGGGTTGTTGAAAAACCCTATGCAGGAGGGTTTGCCCCACCGGCGCGGCAGCACAGGCTTCGCGGAACCCCCGAAATCTCATCCTGAGTAGGCGCGTAAGCGCCGTATCGAAGGATGGGAGGCGCAATCACTCCCTTTTCGGTCGCGATTGACCCCCGCAGGCGCGAACTTCGCCCTTCGATACGCGGCTTCGCCGCTACTCAGGGTGAGGCGGAGCCGCGGGCGGCAGATGTACGCTCGCGGCCCGAACACCGCCTTTGGGGATGTGTCATGACGATGTCCTTAAGCTCCTGGCTGCGGCTGGCCTGCGCCGTCTGGATCGGCGTGATGGCCGGTTTTTTCTTCGCGTTCTCGTTCGTGGTGATGCCGGGTCTCGCGGCGATGGAGCCGCTCGACGCCCTTGCCGCCATGCAGGCGATCAACTTAGGGGTGAGAAACGCCGTCTTCGCACTCGGTTTTTTCGGCGCTTTGATACTTTGCATCGGCGTGGCGCTTCACGCGCTGGTTCGACGCGACGCCCCCGCGTGGTGGCTCGCACTGGCCGCCGCCGCCATCTACCTCATCGGCGCTTTCGGCGTAACGAGCCTTTTCAACGTGCCGCTGAACGGCGAAATCGCGGCCCTGGACCCGTCCCACCCCGAGAACGCGGCGGCGATGGTCTCCTATATCTCGGAGTGGACCCTGTGGAACCACGTCCGCACTCTCGCGAGCCTCGCGGCGTTGGTTCTGCTGCTGTTGAGCTTGCGTGTCGGGCGGATGGAGCCTGTTCGGAAATGATCCCAGTAGGGGCGGACCGATGTGTCCGCCCTTGATTGTAAGGATGTTGTAAGTCATCTTTTGTAGGGGCGGCTCGCGAGCCGCCCATTCTGTGAGGTGAATAGTGCTAGGCAGTATATGATGAAGGTCAGAGTTTAAGGATACGTTGTGGAGCACATGATGGTATCTTTTCAGACCAATACATAGATAAGGTGGTTTTGAATTGATTTATTGCCCTTATACTGATTGTGATCTTGCCGAAGATGAAACCAACTCCGAGCACATTATTCCTTTATCTTTGGGTGGGGTAAACGGATTGCAAATACCTGTCGACGCGACTTTCAATTCGAAGGTTGGCAGTCAACTCGATGGTGAGCTTGCTAATGAGTTCTTTGTGGCATTACGCCGAACGGAATACGATGCTCGTGGGCATAGTGGCAAAGAGCCCGTAGCAACTTCGAAGAAGGCCACCTATGGTAAAGAAGATCATCCTGCACAGGTTCACTTACATCGCAAACATGGAATCAAAGTTTGGGATGTACGAAACCGCAAGAGGGAAGGCGTTGATACAGTTAAATTCAAAACATTACTAAACGTCTATCTTCCGGTTCGGTTCACAGCTAAGGTGGCGCTTGCAGCAGGTTACTTTACTTACGGCGATTTATTCCGTGAGCATGTGGACCATAGTCAGTTGCGAGACGTTATGAACCTCGACCCAGCCAAGTTCGATCTCAGCAAGGAGCTGGGTGAATTCGGCCTAGATCACCTTACACTTAGAATTGATGACTTCTTAGATGAAGTTCCTTCAGAGCCTGATTCGCGGCTTCTGTTCATTCGGAAATTCTGCTCTTCGGTGAGAGGATCGGTCGTTGTGCTTATACCCAGTTCAAACAGCGTAGGGATTGGGCTTGGAATCTTAGGCCAATACCTTGCGATGATCACCGTGCCAGCAAATACTGAGTCGTTTCCCAATACCGGAAAATATGCCTGGGGACACGTTCTAGCCGTTGCTGACAAAAAGTTAATTCGATGTTCGTGGGAGGACGGCCTTAGGCAATGGGCCGATGCCGCCACAAAGACCACCCATGACAACGCAAAGCGAGAAGATGAGGGTTCTTGAACACAGGCGGCTCGCGAGCCGCCCTGCAGGTTCAACCCTGGGGGTTCGAGAAGGAATAAACGACAACAGGCCGGACACATTCGAACTTCCCCTCCTCGGGGAAGTCCGACACCCCTACGTTCTGCACCTACTTCTTGATAGAAAGAAATTTCAGCACCACGCCGTCGGGGTCTTTGCAGAAGAATATCTTGGAGCCCTGGATGGGGCCGCTCGGCACAGTGGCGGGGGAGGGGGAGCACATGGTGGTGCCGTCCGCTTTGAGTTTCTCATAAAGGGCTTCGGCGTCATCCACCACGAAGCCGATCTGCAGGCAGCCCGCGTTGTTGGGTGAGGTGTCCACCGCATCGCCCGCCGCCCCCTTGTACTCCATGAGTTCCAGATGCAGCCCGTGGCCGCCCATGTGCACCACGCGCAGATGCGCGCCCGGAACGCCCGTCACCTGGGCCGAGAAATCCGGCGTGCGCACCGAATCGGATTCCACCTCGAAGCCGAAGTTCTCGGCGTACCATTTTGAGGATGCGTCCGCGTCTTTGACCGTCAGGGATACGTTATGAAAGCGTTGAATCGTCATGGATATGTTCTCCCGTCATTTCGTGAAAAGGACGCTCCTCGCCGCTCTCGGAGCGTCCCTTGATGTATGTGTTCCCGCCCGGTCTTAATCGGTTGCGGGTTTGGGTTTCAGGTCCAGTGATGCCGAGTTCATGCAGTATCGCAGGCCGGTGGGCGCAGGGCCGTCGGGGAAAACGTGGCCCAGATGCGCGTCGCAGTTCGAACACACCACCTCCACGCGGCGCATCCAGAAGGAATTGTCCTCCTTCTCGCCCACGTTCTCGGGCTTGAGCGGCTGGTAGAAGCTCGGCCAGCCCGTGCCCGAGTCGAACTTGGTCTCGGCGTCGAAAAGCTCCGTCCCGCAGCACACGCACGCATAGACGCCGTCCTCTTTGCAGTCCCAGTATTTCCCGCTGAAGGCGCGCTCGGTTCCCGCCTCCCTCGTTACATGGTATTGCTCGGACGTGAGTTGCTCGCGCCATTCCGCATCGGTTTTCTCTGTCATGTCGAATCTCCTTCATGCTTTCCGTTTCGCCTGTAGAACACGCATATCGGAATGTTGAAAAAGTCCACAGAGGGAGCGATCTAAATTTCACTCCTCCCTTGAGGGTAAGGCACAATCAACGAAAGAGGAAATTCACTCCCCCCTTGAGGGGG
>CAYTSP010000149.1:0-9953 GCA_964440505.1 uncultured Nitrospinaceae bacterium | reverse complement strand
GAAGCCACACCGGAAGATGCGGAACCGTCCCTGCATGAACCGCCACTCGAAGATGAAGCCGCCGCTTCGGAAGCAGTCGAAAGCGTCATGGAAGCGTCTGCATCCGAATCGGAAGTCCCGCAGGAGACCGAACCGGAGGCTCCCCGGAATCTTCAAGAGAAGATGCAGGATCAGTTCGATACCTCGCTCATCATTAAGGCGGCGAGGAAGAAGGAGGTGGAGGAATCCCTGGCGGCTTCTGTTTCGCAAGAATCGCCGGATGAGGACGAACCGCTGCTCGAAAACGAAAAACCGGCCCCTGATGTAGTCGAAAGCGACGTTGAAGTCGCTGCATCTGAAACGGAAGTCCTCGAGGAAAGCGAGCCGGAGCCTGCGGTAGATATCACGAAGGAGGCAGGGGACCCCCTGGCGGCATCGGTTTCGCCGGAGTCGCCGGAAGAGTTACCGGAACCGGCTATTGCGGAAAACGGATTCATTCCTCTCGTAAGAGATTCGCGCGGAGACTGGCGGCCCGGCAAGGGCTTCAGCCGGAGCGAACTGCATGAAGCGGGCCTGAGCCCCGCCGAGGCCGCGCGCCTGCATATCCGCGTCGACAAGCGCCGCCGCAACGCGCACCCGGTGAACGTCGCAACCCTCGAACGAGCGAAGAGCGGCGTTTGAGGGGAATCGACCTGCGCTGAAAGGGAGCAACGATGAACGGGGCGGTATTGAGGTACAAGAATTATCAGGGATCCATTGAATTTGATGAGGAAAGCGAAACCTTGCACGGCAAGGTGCTCCATGTGCGGGATTTGATTACATTCGAAGCCGAAACCGCCAGGGAACTCAAGAAAGCGTTTCAGGATTCGGTGAACGATTATCTGGAAACGTGCGAGGCGGAAGGAATCGAACCGAGTAAACCCTAGAGTGCCTCAAGATATCCCGAAAAAAGAAACGCCCTAATAGAGTTAGCCGAAGCACAAGGCTTGTGCATGCCACACTACCATACAGGCCGTAGGACTGGTGACCACCTTTACCCCAAACAACAATTATTCTTAAAGGATCAGAGACCCATCCTCTGTCAGCAGACCCGGTTCAAGATTAACTGTAACTATTAGCAGGGTTTCAGATGAGGTGCTTTCACTGTTATCAGGCAGGTCAAACAATTGATCCATTTCAACGGATAACTGGGTCACAAGCCTGTCATTCTCAAGCAGACAAAAGAAAGGATCTTCGTGTTGTTCCGGCGATGCATCCGGAGGTATTTCCTGTTTAGCCGACGGCATTTGCAAAGCATCAAGGAGTGTCTTGATTCGGTTGTCAATGTCCCCAGCAGAACCAGATCTTCCCGGAATATCACCCATTAGGAATAAAATATCCAATGAGCAGTGGCGATTCCTCTGCCCTACTACTGGAATAAATTTGTAATTCTTTAGCTTTTTGGGTTTGGTGCGCTTGAAAGAGTCAGGGACCTTATTACTATCTGTAAAGTTTTTAATTTGGCAATGAAATTTTTTCCTTATCTCATGTTTGAGGACTGCCATCTTCTTCTGGTTTGGAGGTAGTTCTCCTTTGTAAACAAGCCGAAACTTCATGAGCGCTAAGTCCTCCTACCGAAGGCCCATTCGTGGTGGGCACAAATTCCTGTATTTTGCGTCGAGTGCGACGCCTAGAATGCGAGAAAAACTTATCCGAAGGGGCTAAGCGATTTATCAGTGCTTTCTAGCGCTTGATGATATTTCTTATAGCTTTTAGATATTTTACAGCTTCTTTGGGTCCATCATGACATTTATCGATGATGTGAATTGGGCCGTCTGCCAATTTGATTGCGATTCGTTTTTCTTCTGTAATTGCAACCAAGAGCCTAAAGTGCAAATCTAAGTCAGATGAGAGAGCAAGTTTTTCGGAGGCTTTCCATCTCATAGTGTGTATAACTGGTTCGTCGTAACCGATCCTGTAGGCCATCGGTATTTTGTCCATTCCAAGCATATTGGGTAATCCCAAAAATGCCCATTTGTCATAAATGGCAATTGCAAAGGGCTTATTATTACCAAGTCCAAGCCATAACCCTCGGGGCAAATGATCGCCACTGTTCGCACAGCCCAAGACTCCTTTACTATAATGGCAATCGCATTCAGACCAATTCTTAGCAAAATCTTTTTTCTGCTGAGCAGCTTCGCTGAATGAAATAAAAGCAAGAACACCTGCGAAACTAAAGAATCCTATTAGACAAAAGAAAACTATCACTTGGTGAATTTTCTGCATCGTGGTCCCTGAAATATTGTGGCACAAAGAGTGGTATTTAATTTAACTATTTGATATAATCCCTTTAATATCAATATGATATATATTCTACTGGCTCCGGCGGTAGGATTCGAACCTACAACCCATCGGTTAACAGCCGATTGCTCTGCCGTTGAGCTACGCCGGAGTGAGAGGCGCTGCGCTTGAGTCGGCATTCTAGCGGATTCGGAGCCGGCTCCCAAGCGTAAGGGGTTTATAGGGAAGCGGGCTTGGGGTTGTCAAGACGCCTCGGGTCAGCGCCTTTGCGCAAACTCGCGTTCCTCGTCGGCCAGCGCTCGCCGGATCGCTTCGGCCAGACCGCGCGGGCGGATGCCGAACATCCCGAAGGCCATCGTATCGCTCACGGTCGTCTCGTTGCGGAGGCTCTCGACGAGTTTGCGCCCGACCCTGGCGTATAAGGGAGTAACCAGCGCAAGCCACAGGCTCGACAGGCGGGGGGTGAGCACGGGCACGGCGATCATCACTCTATGCAGTCCCCGCTGGCGGGCGTATTCCGCCATGATGTCCCCGTAGGAGGCGCGGTCGGCTCCCCCGATTTCAAGTACGAGGCTCCGCCCCGGGGGAGCGTCCAGAGCAGCGACAAGGTAGTCGATGACGTCTTCGACGGCGATCGGCTGGGCAAGCGTGCGAACCCAGCGGGGCGTCACCATGACGGGCAGCCGCTCCACCAGCGCCCGGATCATCTCGAACGACAGGCTGCCCGAGCCGATGATGATCGAGGCCCTCAGTTCAATCGTCTGCACGCCGGATTCGCGGAGAATCCGGCCCACTTCCTGCCTGCTCGCGAGGTGGTCGGACAACGCATCCTCGTTTCCGAGCCCGCCCAGATAGACGATGCGCTCAACCCCTGCGGCCCGGGCCGCGGATGCGAACCCCATTGCGGCCTCGCGGTCTTCTCGGGTGAAGTCTCCGCCGGACGCCATCGAATGGACCAGGTAGTAGGCGGTGGATATGCCGCGCATGGCCGCGTGGAGCGTTTCCGGCCTTAAGAAGTCGCCGCGCACCACCTCGGTCCTCGGCGCAACCTGTGGTTCGAGGACTTCGGGGCGGCGCGCCAGGCACCGAAGCTCGCAAGATTCGGCTTCGAGGCGGCGCCTGAGCCGGCCCCCGATGTATCCGGTCACGCCGGTCAACAGAATCTTTTTCTGGTTCTCAGCCAATGGCGGGCCCCCGTCTGGTTGTTTCGAGATGGCGGCAGGTCGTAGCGATATCCATCCGGGTTGGATGCAAAGCCGTGGGTTTTGAAAAGAAGCATTCTGGACAAACGGCGCCGGAGAAGCGGTTCAGCGAAAAACGAGCGGGTTGCTGCGCTTGGTTATCGGGTGCGCTTGCCAGGTCGTCGAACATGGGAAACTTTCCTGTCTGTAGCGGCGCGACTCCGAAATCCCGCGGGGACAGGGAGTCAGGAGCAAGTCTAAACAAATCGCCCGCCCAGGGGAAGAAAAATGAACCGTCGCGGATGTATCGGAAAATCCGGTTCTTGAGGGAGATGGAGCGACGAACCACGCGTCGAGACGCTACGATCACCGGTAGGACTTGTGAGGGTCAGGCAGGTGCTCAGGGCGTCGGTCGGGCCCGACCAAACGGCGCGGTCGCGAAGGCGGGACTAATCGAGCAGCACCCTCGGCAGCCACATGGCTATCTCGGGGAAGACGATGACAAGCCCCAGCCCGATGAGCTGCAGTAACACGAAGGGGATGATCCCGCGGTATATCTGCTGGAGGCGCACCTGTGGCGGGGCGACTCCCTTCATATAGAACAACGCGAAGCCGAACGGCGGCGTGAGGAATGACGTCTGCAGGTTGACCGCCATCAGAATCGAGAACCAGTAGATGACCTCGCTCTTGGGCAGGTGGTCGCCGAAATCGAGCTCGGCGAGGATCGGCGCGAACACCGGCAGCACGATGAGCGTGATCTCGATCCAGTCGAAGAAGAAGCCGAGGAAGAACACCACCGCCATCAGGATCATCAGGATCATCCAGGGGTTGGTTCCCACGGAGTAAATCACGTCCTGGATGAAGTCGTCGCCCCCGAGCGAGCGGAAGACGTAGGAGAAGGCGGTCGCCCCGACGAAGATGAAGAACAGCATCGCGTTGGTGAGCGCAGTGCGCTCGACCACGTCTTTCAGAACCGACCAGCTAAGCTGCCGGTTGATGATGGCGAGAAAAGTCGCCCCGGCCGC
This sequence comes from uncultured Nitrospinaceae bacterium, assembly GCA_964440505.1. GTDB lineage: Bacteria > UBA8248 > UBA8248 > UBA8248 > UBA8248 > Bin107. Next base: position 5,488 of record CAYTSP010000149.1, on the reverse strand, counting down.
GCCGACCCCGGCCGCCTCGGTAGGCGTCGCCCAGCCGGCGACTATCGACCCCAGGACAAGGACGATCAGGAACACCGCCGGCACCAGGCCCTTGCAAAGCAGCAGGAGCAGTTCGCCCGACGTCTGCGGACCCATCTCCTTGGGCAGGCGCGGCGCCAGGGCGGGGTTCAGCGCGCACCTCGTGAAGATGTAGACGAAGTAAAGCCCCGACAGTATCAAGCCGGGGAAGATGGCCGCGACGAACAGGGTGCCCACCGAGCGCCCCAGGAGATCGGCCATGATGACCAGCATGATGCTGGGCGGGATCAGGATTCCGAGCGTGCCCGAAGCGGCGATGGTGCCGGTCGCGAGTTCCAGGTTGTACTCGCGCTCGACCATGACCGGCAGCGCCATCAGGCTGATCATCACCACCGAAGCGCCGATGATGCCGGTCGTCGCCGCGAGGATCGTGCCCATTACCGTGACGGCGAGCGCCAGCCCGCCCGGCGTGCGTCGCAGCACCACCTGGAGGCAGTACAGGAGGTTGGCGGCGACGCCTGAGCGTTCCAGCATCGTCCCCATGAAGATGAACATCGGAATCGCCACCAGCACCAGGTTGTCTGCGAAACCCCAGATGCGGAGCACGAGGTTGAAGAACTCGACCTGGGAGAAGACCTCGAAATACATGCCGATGAAGCCGAAGGCGAGGCCCACGCCGCCCAGCACGAATCCGACCGGAAAGCCCGAGAACAGGAGAACCGCCAGGGTGATGAACATGCAAGCCGGCAGGTAGTCCTCGATATAGAACATGCGCAGGCGCTCCTAGTTCGGCCCGATCTGTTCGATCGTGCGTTCTTCCTTCCGGGGGATGAGTTCCCGGAGGTCCGCCGGGCCGAACAACTCGATGATCTTGCGCAGCAGGACGGTGATTCCCGACAGAAGCAGGACGAACAGCCCGATCGGCAGGCCCGCCTTGATCGCCCAGCGATAGGGAAGGCCGGTCGCGGAGTCTGAGGCTTCGCCGACGGCCCAGGACCTCTCGACGAAATCCTCGGCGAAATAGGTGACGATGAGGCAGTAGGGGATCACGAAGATGATGCAGCCCACGAACTCGACCCAGTCCCTGGCGCGCGTACTCAGCCGTTCGCGGAGCAGGTCGATCCGCACGTGGGCGTCCTCGATATAGGTGAAGCCGATGCACAGCAGGAACAGGACCGCGTGTATGTGCCACTCGGCTTCCTGCAGCTTTGTTGATCCAAGCACAAAGAAACGCCGGGTCACGACGTCGAAGATGATGACGACCATCAGCGGGATCGAGAGCCAGGCGCTTATCTTCCCGACGCCGACCACGATCCGGGCGAGAAACTCCTGTATTCGAAACAGTTGCCGCATCGATAGATTTCCCGGCAGTTAAAAAGGCACGAAAAAGGCGCCGGAACCGTGACCGTTGCGGTTCCGGCGCCTGTGGGTTCGTCAAACGAGACGGCGGCTGAGCGCCGTCACTTCGGTTCTACCTGAGGTAGCCGAGATCCTTCCAGACAGCGTATTCCTTGCGGAAGGAGCTGTAGGATTCCCAGACCTTCTTGAAGGTCGCGTCGCGCGCCGCGTCAGCAGCCGCGACTTCGGCCCATTTCTTCTCGAGCGTGTCCAGGATAGACTGGGGCCAGCGATGAATCTTCACGCCCTTCTTCTGTAGTTCGATCAAAGCCTTGCCCTGAATGGCCTCTCCCTCGGCGAGCCCCTGGCGGAACGCGTCGCCGCACGACACCTCAATCTGCGCCCGCTGGGTGTCGTTGAGCGCATCCCACTTCTTTCTGTTCAGCAGCAATTCAAATACCGTCGACTGCTGGTGCCAGCCGGGGAAGTAGTAATGCTTCGCCACCTGGTAGAAGCCGAGATTGAGGTCGATCGCCGGCATCGAGTATTCCGTCGCGTCAATCGAGCCGCGCTCGAGAGCCGGGAAGATGTCGCCGCCCGCGATGAGCTGGGTGGAAACGCCTATTTTTTCCATGACCTTCGCGCCGAGACCAAAGAAGCGCATCTTGAGGCCCTTCAGGTCGTCTATGCTCTTGATCTCCTTGCGGAACCAGCCCGACGCTTCGGGCGCGATGACGCCGCAGGGCAGCGATTTCAGGCCGTGCTTCTTGTAAATCTCGTCCCAGAGCTTGTAGCCGCCGCCGTAGAAAATCCAGCCCATATATTCGCCTGCTCTGGGGCCGAAGGGAACGGCGGCGAACATGGCGAGCGCCGGCTCCTTGCCGTACCAGTAGCCGGGCGTCGACCAGCACGCATCCACCGAGCCCTTCGCAACGGCGTCGAAGCACTCCTTGGCCGGGATCAGCGCGTTGGGTTCGAAGAACCTGATTTTGATGTTGCCGCCCGAAACCCGCTCCAGACGGTCGACCATGGCTTTGCCCATCGAACCGAGCTGGGTCAATTTGCTCGGGAACCAACTCGCCATTTTCCAGCGTATCCGCTTCGCGGCGTCCGCTTCGCCGACACCCGACGCAACAAGCGTGACGCTCAGCGCACAGATCATGAATCCGATCGTCATAAGTTTCCTGATCGCCATCTGCAGTTCCCTCCTTTCGAGTTGAACGACTCCAAAGCAGGGACATCCATCTCAACCATTGAGATGACGCCCCTGTTACCTCCCAAATCTTGTGTTTGGCCAACTGTTATTTTCGAATTGACAATGAACATTCTATCTATCGGCAGGTTACTGTCAAGGGGCCAAAATCGGGCGTCAGTCATTGCTGGAGACGCAGGCGCACGGCACGGATTTACCAGGAATCTCAGGGTCGTCAGAAGCCGTAGTAGCGCGGATAGCCCTGCTTCTCCCAGAACCCGCCCAGGTCCTCGTTCGTGAAAAAGACGTAGCGGAGGAATTTCGCGCTCTTCCAGCCCACGTTCGTGGGCGAGGCGAGGCGGAGCGGCGCGCCGTGGTTCAGGGGCAGCGTCTCGCCGTTGTACTCATACGCGAGGACGTTCTGGGGGTGCATCGCCTGTTTCAGGTCAAACGTCACGCTGTAGCGCTCATGGCCGTTCGCCGTGGCGAGCATGTCGTCGCACAGGAAGAAAACGTAGCGGCTCTCGGGCCTGAGCTTGTGCATTTCGATGAAGCGCGCGAGGTGCACCCCCCGCCAGTGGCATATCGCGCTCCAGCCCTCGACGCAGATGTGCTCCACGGTCTGCTCGAGCACGGGCATCTCGCGAAGCTGCTCCAGCGTGTATTCCCGGGCCCAGTGGCGTTTCATCATCTGGCCGTTTTGCAGATGGGCTTCGCCCACAACGAGCCGCCACTCCTCGGGAGGCGTCTGGATGAGCCGGGAGTTCGGCGTGACCACCGAGCCGTTGGGCCGCATCTGTTCGGGCTGAACGGCGCTTCGGGGGTAGGTGCGCGCCAGCCGGTGGTTGCTGTCCGTCATGAGGCCCACCTTGTGGTTCAGGCGGTCGAACCAGCTCAGCACGGCCTGTACGCCGGGCTCCTCATTGAGGCGCGAGCAACCGGCCATGAAGGCGGACGCGACGGCGATGAGCATTTTCAGGAATCCGCGCCGTGATGACGCCGTTTTATTCTTGCCCGGGTTTGAATTCAGCTTTGCGCTTTTTCTCATCTTCACTCTCCTGGCGGATCAGGCGGCGGCTTCAGTATCCTGATGACGACGGGCGCGATGATCAGGGCCGCCAGAATGAGAGAGGTTAGATACAAAATGGAGACCCACGTCAGAAAGCCGAACTCAAAGCGCGTAATCCAGGCCATCGGCCCGCTCAGGAGATAAGCGGCGATCAAGGCCAGGAAGGCGTTGATGCAGACGACGCCCAATACCAGCTTGCCCGCGAAAAGTCTGCGCCTCGCCAATTGGGTCGGCAACACGAATTCGGTTTGTTCTTCCGTACCCATCCCTCAGCTTCCCGCTCTCGCCTTGCGCCGGAAGTCCCCGACGCGCCGTCCACGCATGAGGCCAAACCGGACCAGGAGATACCCCGGCGCGCCGAACCATAGGCCCTGGGCCTCACCGCCCAAAACGGCGTTCATCATATCGGCAACGAGGCTCCCGAGCCAGAAGGCGAGCGCCAGGATCGCCGCCTCCTCTGCGACGCGCCCGAGTTTTCTGGCGAATTGCTTCTGTCTGGCGCGAAAGGCGTCGCGCTCCGCCTTGATGCCGACGATCATGGGCGCGAGTCCCCGCCGCCATCCGTGGGATATCACCATGAGGAAATGGCCGATCATGAAGGCGACGAGGAACAGCATCACCAGAAAATGCAGGAACCTGCTCGGCTGATAGCCCCCGAAAAGCCAGGTGAGCCACCCAAGCTGGACGGGCTTCAGGATGGCGAGGCCCGTCAGGACGGTGAGCATCCCGGCCAGTATGACGACGTTGTACGCGATTTTTTGAATCGGGTTGAATTTCCCCTCTCCGGGGGGATGATGAAAGGTCTTGACGGGATGAAGCAGCATCTCCTTCGCGCCTGCGAAATCCGCCCGCGTGATGCGGTAGTGCCTCCCTTCTTCCGTCAGGAGGAGCAGGAGCAGGAAGATCAACCCGTTGATGGTGTAGGGCCACATGAGGGCGAAGTGCCAGCGCAGCGCGCCCGCGAGCCATTCGCCGATGCCGAAGGTTTTCGTGAGTCCCTGGACGAACACCCGGTAGTCGGCGCCCAGGTTGATGGCGCGCGGGTCGGCCTGGGTTTCCGTCCCCCGCAGCGCCTCGTAGATGGCCTCGGGGTTGGGTATGCCTGGTCCGAAGGCGGGGTACGCCCACCATATCTGAAACCCGCTCGCCATCATCAGGAGCAGGAGGGGGACGTTCAGCCAGTGGGTGATCCTTAAGAGGGACGAGTAGGGATAGGCGGGAGCGTCACGGGTTTTTTGCGTCGATTCATCGGTTTCCATCATTTTTCGGCGAGCAGTTTCATGATCATCGCCTCGGTGCGCTCGTGATTGCCCTCGCCGATCGTCTTGAAGCGCACGATCCCTTTCTTGTCGATCAGGTATTTCGTCGGCCAGAAGCGATTCTGAAAGGCGTCCCAGTTGGTGAAGTCGTTATCCAACACGACGCGGTATTTGATGCCGAGCTTGGCCATGGCTTCTTTTACGTTTTCTTTTTTCCTGTCAAAGTTGAACTCGGGCGCATGGTTTCCGATGACGACCAGGCCCTTGTCTTCATAGCGCTCGTGCCACGAACGCAGCGTGGGGATCTCCCGCACGCAATTGATTCAGGCGAAGGTCCACATGTCGAGGAGAACGACCTTGCCGCGCAGATCGGCGAGCTTCACGGGTTCGCCGCCCAGCCAGGGTCCGCCTTTGAGTTCGGGCGCTTGCGCGCCGGGCCCGAGCCCCGATGCGCCCGCCTGGTAGAACGTCCATAACACGGCGGCTAGGGCGATAGCGGTGATGCAGATGAGGGTTCGCTTCATGGTGGTCTCCTAGAAAAAGACGGCCTTCTGACACTTTATGAGAACGTTTGAGCGGATGCAAATACGGGGCTGTTGAAAAAGTCCTGAT
>CAYTSP010000148.1:0-2555 GCA_964440505.1 uncultured Nitrospinaceae bacterium | reverse complement strand
GTAGGGGGGGTTGCCTTTGTGGGATTTCCCTTTCAAGAGGGTTGCCTTTACCCTCTCAGGGACTTTTTCAACAACCCCGGGGAGAGCGCTTCCGGCCATGCGCGAAGCGTTTCCTTGTTGTAGTCTTTGAGCGAAATCAGTCGGCTTCATACTTATAAAGGAGAGGGAAACAGATGAGCTACCGAATCGAGACGGCGCAGGTCCAGGGCAGCGAGATGGAGATTTACCTGTACGAGCCCGAGGGCGCGGGGCCGCATCCTGGGCTGGTGCTCTGCCAGCACATACCGGGGCATCAGGGAATCGATGGCGACCCCTTCACGCTCAAGACGGCGGAACGCTACCGGGCGAACGGCTACGCGGTGTCCGTCCCGTTTCTCTACCACTGGTGGTCGAAAGAAGACGACATGCAGATAAAGCGCGATGAGTTCAACGACGCGCAGACGGCGCTGGACTTGAAAGCGGGCTTCGACGCCCTGGCGGCGCTCGAGAGCGTGGACGCGAACCGGATCGGAATCGTCGGCCACTGCTGGGGCGGGCGCGTGAGCTGGCTGGGCGCGTGCACGGATTCGCGCTACGCCGCGTGCGCGGTCTTCTACGGCGGCGGCGTGAAAGAGGTGCGCGGCGCGGGCAACCCGCCCGCCATCGAACTGACGGGCGACATCGCGTGCCCCGTCATCGGGGTATTCGGGAACGAGGATCAGAACCCCTCGCCCGAGGACGTGGACGATTACGAGGCGGCGCTCCAGAGCGCGGGCGCCGAATACGTCTTCCACCGCTACGACGGCGCCGGCCATGCATTCCAGTGGGAGGACAACCCCGAGCGCTTCCGCGCCGCGCAGAGCGAGGACTCATGGGAGAAGACGCTCGCGTTTTTCGGTGAGAAGCTGGGGTGATGGGGGGCCAGAATCAGGATCGAATTGGGTGGTGCTGGCCATCCGGGTTCACCAATAAAATCCGCAATTTTTGGCATAGTTTTTATCTAAGTCGGAATATGCAGTTTTAATCTATAGAAACGATGCTCCGGGCCAATGTGCCTGCAAGACAAAATCAAATACTTGCCACCCTGGTTAGGCAAGCAGTATATGTAATTTGTTGTTAGTTAACATTGCACACAGAATTTTATTTGCTGCCAGATGAAAAGAGAATGGATTATGCCTGTTAAAGCTATCGATGTTGCCGCTTATATTTTGGAGAAACAAGGCAAGCTGCCGGCAATAAAGCTCCAAAAGTTAGTGTACTATTCTCAAGCATGGTCTCTTGTTTGGGATGATAAATCCCTCTTCTGTGATCGTATTGAAGCATGGGCGAATGGCCCGGTTATCAGGAACCTCTGGAATGCACACCGAGGAGAGTTTGAAGTGTCGAGTATTCCTGAAGGCGATCCTGAAAAACTAGACGAGATTCAACGTGAGACCGTAGATGCCGTTCTGGATTTTTATGGAGATAAAACGTCTTTCTGGTTGAGTTCATTAACCCATATGGAAGCGCCTTGGCGGGATGCTCGAATAGAAGCGGGCCTTACCAGTGGACAACGAGGAAACGCACGAATTACCAATGGATCAATGGCTGAATATTACTCTAGCCTTTAGATTTTTCATTGACCAGAAAGCCTCGCAATAAAAAGTCTAAATCTGCTAAAAATCCAAAATTAGAAAGATACAGCAAGAACCTGATATCCAACGTACTCCTTTTGCCTGGAGATTCAGTGAGCATGATCGTGGCGGTGATTGGGCGTGGATAAAACTTTCGTGCCCAATTAAGTATAAAGAAGTTATAGAAAGACTTCAGGAGTTCGAAAACAAAAACTGGAATGAAATTGAAAAAAGCGGCAGCCATTTGGTCGAAGTTACGAAGCTCGTAAAATCTGCACGAGATCGTCTCCTCAAGATTCACAAATCCGATATCTACGAACTCATGTCTCTTCGAATAACTGGTAGAAATCGGGTTTGGTGCTTATGGAAGCCTAATGTTATGGAAATCCTTTGGTGGGATCCGAACCATGAAATATGTCCTTCCCTAAAAAGGCATACCTAACCCCTCCGGCTGAACTCCAACAGCTTCGATGCCCAAAATAAGATTACATCTAACTGATCAATTTTCAGAAAGGAAGTTTCCCCCTAAAAATCGGACTCCAGTATCCACACCCCCGCGCCGAGGCGTTCGCTGATGTAGGCCCTGCCGTCGGCGGCCATGTAGACGTCGTCCACCTGGACCTGCAGGAGCTCGTAGTCTCTCCCCCACAGGGGGCGGATGGGGTCGCGTTTGGGCGTTTCGGGCGCGTAGTGGGCGACTTCCTTAGGACTCAGCTAAGCCGACACCTCATACATGACCGCGTAGAGGGACCACTACACAGTCAGCAGGCCACCGTACGTCAAGGGCGCCTGCTCACGGAACCCGCGGGAAATATCCACGGTACTGTTTCCGCTCCATCCCCTTTCCATGAACATTCTCGAGCGGACTCTCAGAACCGCATGTTGAGGGTGAGGAAGAAGGTGCGGCCCCAACCGGCCGCGGTAGGCCCGTCTGTATCGGAGGGGTTGGCTGTATGCGTCGAG